>NZ_CP013949.1:5847500-6178499 GCF_000296215.2 Bradyrhizobium sp. CCGE-LA001
CGATTCAACACATTGCCAAGGGAATCCCTGGCGGTAAGCGGTTGGAAGTTACCGCATGGGACAAGTCACCGTGACACCGGAGCTTTCCCATGCGCGCGCTGTTGCACCAGGCCAAGAACCGCCTGCACGCAATTGAAGACCACCTGACGGTACGGACGCAGATCGCCGCTGCCGTGGCGGCCTTGTCGATCGTCCTCGTTGGCACCCTCGCTGCCGGCGCCGCGCTCATCAGCTATAGAAATACGGCGACCCTCATCGAGAGCAGTCTGACGCAGATCGCCTCCACAACTTCGGGCCGCCTCGACCGCTTCATGGCAACGCGCCAGCAGGAAATCAAGCTGTTCGCGGAGCTGCAACCGATGCAGCCGCTATGGCAGGGCGATCCGGCCGCGCTGCGCAGCGCGCTCGAAGCTCTCCAGCGCTCCTTTTCCGACTTCGCATGGATCGGCTTTGCCGATGCCGAAGGCAACGTCGTCGCCGCAACCGGTGGCCTGCTGCAAGGCAAGTCCGTGGCAGCGCGGCCGTGGTTCAGGCAGGGCCTGAAGAGCGTCGCCATTGGCGATGTGCATGAGGCTCTCCTGCTCGCCTCGCTGCTGACGCAGCGCGCCAACAACGAACCCTATCGCTTCGTCGACATCGCCGTTCCCGTGCACGACGCCGCGGGCAAGCTGCTCGGCGTGCTCGGCGGACATCTCGACTGGAATTGGGCCAGCAACCTGATCAAGGACGCCGAAGCCACTGACGGCAGCGCCAAGACGCAGCTGTCTATACTCAGCAAGGGCGGTATGGTCCTGGTCGGACCAAAGCAGGAGACCGTCCGCTATGGCGGCGAGGACCTCGCCGGCATTCTGAAGACCCGCGTCGGCACCTTCCGCGAGACCGCGGACGAGCAGCAGATGCTGACCGCATTCCACGTCGGCACGGGTTACCGCGATTATCAGGGACTGAACTGGATCGTCACCGCGAGCCAGCCGGCGAGTGTGGCGCTCGCGGCCGCGATCTCGTCGGCGTACACGATCCTGGCCATCGGTGCCGTGACGGCACTGACAGGACTGTCCCTGGCCATCCTGGTCTCGCGCCGGATCGCCGGTCCGATCATCGCCATCACCGGGGAAGCCGACCGCATCGGTCGCGCCCACGGCCCCACCATGCTGGCGCGGCAGAGCGGCTCGGCCGAGGTCGTGCAGCTCTCGCGCGCGCTGCGCTCGCTGCTCCGCCGCATCGGCCTTGCCGAAGAGCGTACGAAGGAGGCCGAGCTGCGCGCCACCGAAAACGCGATGCAGCTTCAGGAGGACATGCTGAAGCTGCGCCAGCTCGCCGACACCGACTTCATGACCGGTCTGATGAACCGCCGGTCCTTCCTCGCCGTCGCCGACGACGCGGTCGCGTTCTGCCGCCGCTACAAGCGCAACATGGCGACGCTGATGATCGACATCGATCATTTCAAGAAGATCAACGACACCCATGGCCATGCTGCCGGCGACGACGCCATCAAGCGCGTCGCCGAGATCGTCAGCCAGTCGATCCGGACCACCGACAAGGCCGCGCGCTTCGGCGGCGAGGAGTTCGTGGTGCTGCTGCGCGAGATCGACCAGGAGACCGCCGTGCTGCTCGCCGATCGCATCAGGACCTCGATCGAGAGCGCGACGGTGCGCCACGGCAACATTGTCATTCCCCTCACGGTCTCGGTCGGGCTCGCGCTGTTCGACGAGAGCGACCGCGACGTGCAGGACGTCATCGAGCGCGCCGACCAGGGCCTCTATGTCGCCAAGAAGACCGGCCGCAACCGCACATTCCTGATGCCGGCGGAAGACCAGCGCGCCGCCCGCGCCGCCTGAAGGTTCAATCGAGCGCGTGCGCGATCACCTTGCGCATGACATTAGGCAGTGCTTCGCCGGCGAGCGTTGCGATCGGCACCCAGCGCATGCCTTCGGGCGCACGGGCGCGGGCGTCTACCTTCGCCGTGTAGACCACCAGCTCCAGCGGGAAATGCGTGAAGACGTGGGTGACGACCCCCACCTTGCGCTGCCAGCGAGACAGCCCCTTCAATTCCGGCGCTTGCAGCTTCGCCGCCGCATCGTCCTGACCGGCGAGCCAGTCCGAGCCGGGCACTTCGGTCATGCCGCCGAGCAGGCCCTTTTCCGGCCTCGAGCGGACGAGCAGCTCATCGCCGCGCGCGACGACGAAGGCGGCGCCACGCCTGAGCGTTCCGCTCTTCTTCGGCGCCTTGCGCGGAAACGTCTCCTGCGTCCCTTGCGCGCGCGCCGTACAGTCCCCGTTCAACGGACACAGCGAGCAGGCCGGCTTCTTCGGCGTGCAGATCGAGGCGCCCAGATCCATCAGCGCCTGCGCGCTGTCGCCGGCGCGAGACTTCTCGTCGCCGGCGCGGGAGTCTGCAAGCAGCGTTGCGGCCAGTTGTTGTATCCGCGGCTTGGCCTGCGGCAGCTCCTCCTCGACCGCGAACAGGCGCGACACCACGCGTTCGATGTTGCCGTCGACCGGCATGGTGCGGCGATCGAACGCGATCGCGGCGATCGCCGCCGCGGTGTACGGCCCGATGCCGGGCAGCGCACGCAGGCCGTCTTCGGTATCGGGAAAGACGCCGCCATGCTCGCACGTCACCGCGACCGCGCAGGCATGGAGGTTGCGCGCCCGCGAGTAATAGCCGAGCCCGGCCCACATCCGCAGCACGTCATCCTGCGAAGCCTTGCCGAGCGCCGTGACATCCGGCCAGCGCGCCACGAATTTTTCAAAATAGGGACCGACCGCCTTCACGGTGGTCTGCTGGAGCATGATCTCCGACAGCCAGACGCGGTACGGGTCCGAGGCCTCGCCGGGCGCGGCGCGCCAGGGCAGACGACGGCGGTGGCGGTCGTACCAGGCGAGCAGCAAGGTGGGGCGGGTCGAAACGACCGCCTCAAATGGTTCCGGCTTCGTCTTAAGGGCGGATTTCGAGCTCATGTCTGACTGTAGCGATGACGCGCCGATCTCTCCACGTCATGCCCGCGCTCGTCGCGGGCATCCACGTCTTTCTTCGCAGGAAGAACGTGGATGGCCGGGACAAGCCCGGCCATGACGACTAGGAACCTGCCGGTTGCACGCGGTGATGCTATAAGCCCCCATGTCCAAATTTCCTCCCAAGCCCGGTCCCATCAGCGCTAAGCCGCTGTCGCTCCTGCTCGACGACGTCTTTGCCGAGGCCTACGCCAAGCAGGGCTTTGCCGCGCGCGAGCTGGTGACGCGGTGGGCGCAGATCGCCGGGCCGGAGATCGCGGCCCATGCCGAGCCGCTGAAGATGCAATGGCCGCGGCCCGTGGAGGGCCAGCCGCAGGAGCCGGCGACCCTGGTGCTGCGGGTCGAGGGACCGATGGCGCTGGAGATTCAGCACTCCGCCGACGTGATCCTGGAGCGGGTCAACCGTTTCTTCGGCTGGAGTGCGGTCGGCAAGCTGGCCTTCCGGCAAGCGCCCCTGTCGCGGCCCCGGGCCCGGAAGCGGCCCGGCCCGCCGGACGCTCAATCGGTGGCCAAGGTGGCGGAGAGCCTGGGCGATATCGAAGATGAACAGCTGAAGACGGCGCTGGCCCGCCTCGGGGCGGCCATCAAGCGAAATTGAGCCTCATTCGGCGGCTAATCTGGACCTGTCCTGGCCGCTCGCCATTGCCTCAATCGACGTTTCAAGCTAGCGACAGGCCGCCCGGGTGGGAACTTGATGGACCCCTGGGCCGATATTTTTGCCAATTCGGGAGCCGACCGTGATCATCACCCGCCGCGCCTTCACCATGATGCTGTCGCTGACCGGGCTTGCCGCGCTGGCCGGGCTCTCGCCGCTGCGGTTCGTGTCCGAGGCCATGGCGCAGGCTGCCGCCGATGTGGCCAAGCCGGTGTCGCTGCCTGACATGGCGCTCGGCCCGAACGACGCCGCCGTCACCATCACCGAATACGCTTCGATGACCTGCCCGCATTGCGCCGCCTTCAACGAGCAGGTGTTCCCCAAGATCAAGAAGGAATACATCGACACCGGCAAGGTGCGTTACATCTTCCGCGAGTTCCCGCTCGACATCAAAGCCGCCGCCGGCTCGATGCTGTCGCGCTGCATCGCCAATGGCGACGCCTCGAAATACTTCGCGGTGACCGACATGCTGTTCCGCCAGCAGAACGACTGGGTGCTGAAGAACACCACCGAGACCCTGACGCGGATCGGCAAGCAGGCCGGCCTCACCCAGCAGCAGGTCGAAGCCTGCCTGAAGGATCAGGCGCTGCTCGACAAGATCGCCGCCGACCAGAAATATGCCAGCGACGTTCTCAAGGTGGATTCGACGCCGACCTTCTTCATCAACGGCGAGAAGATCAAGGGCGAGACCTCGTTCGAGGATTTTGCCAAGAAGATCAATCCGCTGCTCAAGAGCTGATTCGCAGCGCGACAAACCTGATTCGCGCATCGAGAGCCGTATCATCCCGGCATAAATCCCTTGGGAAAAGCGGCTCTCGCCGGTTGCCCTCGCGGCTCACCGCGGCCATTGTCCAGCCGCACGAGCCGCTTTGCGCGACTCGCCCAGACAGCGACATTGCCTTCCATGGTATTGTCCCGGCAGGGGGATTCGCGCCTGCCAACAGAGATGCGTGCTTATGAAAATCACCCGCCTGCGCCTTCACGGTTTCAAGTCCTTCGTTGAGCCCACGGACTTCGTCATCGAGCCCGGCCTGACCGGCGTGGTCGGCCCGAACGGCTGCGGCAAGTCGAATCTCGTCGAGGCGCTGCGCTGGGCGATGGGTGAGACCTCATACAAGTCGCTGCGTGCCGCCGACATGGACGCGGTTATCTTCGCCGGCTCCGGCAACCGTCCGGCGCGCAACCATGCCGAAGTGACGATGACGATCGACAACGCCGATCGCACCGCGCCGGCGGCGATGAACGACAGCCAGCTTCTCGAAATCTCCCGCCGCATCGAGCGCGAGGCCGGCTCGGTCTATCGCATCAACGGCCGCGACGTGCGCGCACGCGACGTGCAGATCCTGTTCGCGGATGCCGCCACCGGCGCGCGTTCGCCCGCTCTCGTCCACCAGGGCAAGATCGGCGAGATCATCCAGGCCAAGCCCGAGCAGCGCCGCCGCGTGCTGGAAGACGCCGCCGGCGTCGCCGGCCTGCACGCCCGCCGCCACGAGGCCGAGCTGCGGCTGAAGGCGGCCGAGACCAACCTCACCCGCGTCGAGGACGTGATCGGCCAGCTCTCCGGCCAGATGGAAGGCTTGAAGAAGCAGGCCCGCCAGGCCGTGCGCTATCGCGAGGTCGCGGCCAAGGTCCGCAAGGCTGAGGCTACCCTGTTCCATCTGCGCTGGATCGGCGCCCATGCCGACGTCAACGAATCCGGCCAGACCCATGACATCGCCGTGCGCGAGATGGCCGAGCGCACCCAGCACCAGGCCGAGGCCGCACGCATCCAGGCGATCCGCGCCGCCGAAATGCCGGCGCTGCGCGATGCCGAAGCGCGCGCCGCGGCCGGGCTGCAGCGCCTGACCAACGCTCGCGAGTTGCTCGACCGCGAGGAGGAGCGCGCCAAGGAGCGCGTCGCCGAGCTCGAGCGCCGTCTCGCCCAGTTCGAAGGCGACATCTCGCGCGCTCAGCAGCAGACCATGGACGCCGACGTCGCGCTGCAACGGCTCGACACCGAGGACGCCGAGCTGAAGGAAGAGATCAAGTCGCGCGTCGAGAAGCGCTCCGGCGTCGACGAGCGCGTCGCCGAAGCCGAAGCGGTGCTGACCGAAACCGAGCAGCGCTTCGCCGAGCTCACCACCGCGCTCGCCGACCTCACCGCCAAGCGCAACCAGCTAGAGGCCAACGTCCGCACCCATCGCGACAAGCTCGCCCGGCTCGACCAGGAGATCGCGAACGTCGCCGCGGAGGAGCAGAAGCTTGCGGCCGAGACCGGCGGCTTCGGCGATCTCGACGAGCTGACCGCGACGGTCGAGACCGCCGAGCAGACGCTCGCTGCTTCGGAAGCCGCGGCGCAGGCGAGCGAAGCCGCCCACGTCGCCGCGCGCCAGACGCTGGAATCCTCGCGCTCGCCGCTGGTCGAAGCCGACAAGCGCGCACAGCGGCTCGAAACCGAGGCGCGCACGATCTCCAAGATTCTCAACGGCGAGACCAAGAACCTGTGGCCGCCGATCATCGACGGCATCACCGTCGACAAGGGATTTGAAAAGGCGATCGGCGCCGCGCTCGGCGACGATCTCGACGCGCCGGTCGATCCGTCGGCGCCGATGCGCTGGACCAATGCCGGCGTCACCGACGGCGATCCCGAGCTGCCCGAAGGCGTCACCCCGCTCGCCAATCACGTGCAGGCGCCGGCCGAGCTGGCCCGCCGCCTCGCGCAGATCGGCGTCGTGCCGCGCGAACGCGGCGCTGAGCTGGTCTCGCAGCTCAAGACCGGCCAGCGGCTGGTCTCGCCCGAAGGCGACGTCTGGCGCTGGGACGGTTTTGTTGCCGCGGCTCACGCGCCGACCGGCGCCGCGCGGCGGCTGGCCGAGCGCGCCCGCCTCGTCGACATCGAGAACGAGCTGGAGCAGGCCCGCATCGACGCGCAGATCAAGCGCCAGGCGCTGGAGAATGCCGAGTCCGAGCTGCAGATGGCCGCCAGCACCGAAGGCGCCAGCCGCGAAGCCTGGCGCGCCGCGCAGCGCGAGCTGAACATCGCGCGGGAGCGTCATGCCAATGCCGAGCGCGAGATCAGCCGCCATGCGGCGCGCAAGGCGACGCTGTCGGAAGCGCACAGCCGTCTCGCCGCCGACCGCGCCGAGGCCGAGGCCGCCTACGAATACGCCCAGGCCAGCATCGGCGAGTTGCCGTCGAGCGAGGACACCGAGACCCGTCTCGCCGCCGTCCGCAGCGATATCGAGGGCCATCGCCGCATGGCCGCGCAGGTCCGCGCCGAGGCCCAGGCGCTGGCGCGCGAGGCAGAGCTGGCCGACCGCCGCGTGCAGGCGATCCTGGCCGAGCGTACCGAGTGGGCGAACCGCAAGGAGAGCGCGGCCTCCCACATCGACACCATCCAGGCCCGCATCGCCGAACTCACGATCGAGCGCAGCGAGCTCGAGAACGCGCCGGCCGTGTTCGCCGAGAAGCGCAGCGCGCTGATCACCGAGATCGAATACGCCGAGAACGACCGCCGAATGGCCGCCGACGCGCTCGCCACCGCGGAGACCGCGATGGCGGAGACCGACCGCGTCGCCAAGCTGACGCTGGAGGCGCTCTCCAGCTCCCGCGAGGCGACTGCTCGCGCCGAGGAGCGCATGGAAGGCGCGCGGCGACGGCTCGAGGACATCGAGCGCGAGATCCGCGACATGCTCGAAGTCGAGCCGCAGGCCGTGGCGGGCCTCGCCGAGCTCGAGCCCGGCGCGGAGCTGCCGCCGCTGCACGACATCGAGGAGGACCTCGAAAAGATGCGCCGCGACCGCGAGCGCCTCGGTGCCGTCAATCTGCGCGCCGAGGAAGAACTGCGCGAGGTCGAGACCCAGCACACCGGCCTCGTCACCGAGCGCGACGACTTGGTCGAGGCCATCAAGCGGCTGCGCCAGGGCATCCAGAGCCTCAACAAGGAAGCGCGCGAACGGCTGCTGACCTCGTTCGAGGTCGTCAACGACCACTTCAAGCGCCTGTTCGTCGAGCTGTTCGGCGGCGGCGAGGCCGCGCTGCACCTGATCGAGAGCGACGACCCGCTGGAAGCCGGCCTCGAAATCATCGCCAAGCCGCCGGGCAAGAAGCCGCAGACGCTGTCGCTGCTCTCGGGCGGCGAGCAGGCGCTGACCGCGATGGCGCTGATCTTCGCGGTGTTCTTGACCAACCCCTCGCCGATCTGCGTGCTGGACGAAGTCGACGCGCCGCTCGACGACCACAACGTCGAACGGTACTGCAATCTCCTGCACGAGATGACCGGCTCGACCGACACGCGCTTCATCATCATCACGCACAACCCGATCACGATGGCGCGGATGAACCGTCTGTTCGGCGTCACCATGGCCGAGCGCGGCGTCTCGCAGCTGGTGTCGGTGAGCCTTTCCGAGGCCGTGGACATTCTCGACCAGAACGTGGCTTGATATCGCCAGCGTCATTCCGGGGTTCGCGAAGCGAGAACCCGGAATCCCGCGCGACAATCTCTGGATCCCGGGTTCGCGACTTCGTCGCGCCCCGGGATGACGGTGAGCGAAGATGATCTCACCCACCCTCCCCGCCGAACTGAAAGCGGCCCTCGACGGCAAGCTCCAGGGCTTTTCGCGCATCGACGCCGCCCAGCGATCACAGAAAATCTCGACCGCTTATCGCGCCGGCGGCACCTCCGGCACGATCAAGTCGGACGCCGACGCGCTCGCTTACGCGCTGGCGCGCATGCCGGCGACCTACGCAGCCGTGGCGGCAAGCCTGAGCGCGCTGACCGAGATCGCACCCGACCTTGCCCCGGAGACGCTACTCGACGTCGGCGCAGGCCCGGGCACCGCGAGCTGGGCCGCCGCGGAGGCGTTTCCGTCGCTGCACGACTTCACCCTGCTCGACGCCAATGCCACGTTGAGCCGGCTCGCGCTTGAATTGGCGCGCGACAGCACGCGACTGGCGGAGTGCCGCTATCTGCCTGGTGACGCCGGTGCGAACCTCACGGAGGTCTCACAAGCCGATCTCGTCATTGCCAGCTACGTCATCGGCGAGCTCAGTGAGGCCGACCAGCGCGCGCTGACAGAGGCGATGTGGGCGAAGGCGCGCCACGCGCTCGTGGTGATCGAACCCGGCA
Source organism: Bradyrhizobium sp. CCGE-LA001 (assembly GCF_000296215.2). NCBI lineage: Bacteria > Pseudomonadati > Pseudomonadota > Alphaproteobacteria > Hyphomicrobiales > Nitrobacteraceae > Bradyrhizobium > Bradyrhizobium sp. CCGE-LA001. Next base: position 5,856,278 of record NZ_CP013949.1, read on the forward strand.
CACCCGCCGGCTATGCGCGCATCCTCGCCCTGCGTCAGCAACTGATCGCGGCTGGCGCCTACGTCGCCGCGCCCTGCCCGCACGAAAGGCCCTGTCCGCTCAACGCGCCCGACTGGTGCCATTTCTCCCAGCGGCTGCCACGCTCCCAAGCGCATCGGCAGATCAAGGGCGCCGAGGTGCCGTTCGAGGACGAGCGTTTCATCTACGTCGCCCTGACCCGGACGCCGCCCGCCGCGCGCGTCGCGCGCGTGCTGGCGCCGCCGGATGTCGGCAAGGCCGAGATCATGGCGAAGCTCTGCACGGAAAACGGTGTCGCGCTGACGAAAGTCCCGCGACGCGACAAGCCCGCCTATGCAGCCGCCCGCCGCTGGCGCTGGGGTGAGGCGGTTGTTGCCGAAAGTTAACCTCGTTCAGGGCTTTCGCCTTGAACTCCGATGGCGCCTCCTCCGACCAAATCCTACCTCCCCTCCGCGACGGGCTCTCGCTTCGCGCCAATTTGGTCTACCCTAGCGCCCGCCTTCTTCCCTCTTCAGGAGTTCTCCATGTCGACCGGCTGGATCGTTCTCGGCGTCATCGTCGTCCTCGCGCTGTTCGCCTTCAGCGCCTACAACCGCCTAGTGGCGCTGAGCCAGAGGGTCGGCCAGGCCTTTGCCGACATCGACGTCCAGCTCAAGCAGCGTCACGATCTGATCCCGAACCTGGTCGAGACCGTCAAGGGCTACGCCTCGCATGAGCGCGGCACGCTCGACGACGTCATCAAGGCGCGCAACTCGGCGATGTCGGCCCAGGGACCGGCGCAGGTTTCCGCGGCCGAGAACCAGCTGTCCGGCGCGCTCGGGCGGCTGATCGCGTTGTCGGAGGCCTATCCCGACCTCAAGGCCAACGCCAATTTCCAGCAGCTCGCATCCGAGCTCTCCGACCTCGAGAACAAGATCGCGGCCAGCCGCCGCTTCTTCAACAACGCGGTCCAGGAATACAACACCGGCATCCAGCAGCTGCCCGCCGCCTTGTTCGCCGGCATGTTCGGCTTCACCAAGAAGGACTTCTTCGATCTCGGCGCCAGCCGCGCCGAGGTCGAGACGGTGCCGCAGGTGAAGTTCTGATCTCGAGCCGATAGGCCGGCAGGACACCCGCGTCATGGCCGCGTATGGTCTCTACACGCACATCGCCTCGAACAAGTTTCGTTCGATGCTGTTGCTCGCCGGTCTGTTCGCGCTCGTCTACGTGCTGGTCTATGCCGGCGCGCTGGTCGCCGAGGTCGTCATCAACGGCAATGGGACGGTCGCCTACTACCTGAGCCGCGCCTTTGCCGACCTGCTCAAGGCCGCGCCCTTCGCCACCATTGCGGCGCTCGCCTGGATCGCGATCGCCTATTTCTTCCACCAGTCGATGATCGACGCCGTGACCGGCGGCCACGGTGTCACCCGGCAGGAACAGCCGCGGCTCTACAATCTGCTCGAAAACCTCTGCATCTCGCGCGGCATCACCATGCCGAAGCTGAAGATCATGGAGAGCCCGGCGCTGAACGCGTTCGCGACCGGACTCAATCCGCGGCAATATTCCATCACCGTCACCACCGGCCTCCTCGATGCGCTGAACGACAAGGAGATCGAGGCGGTGCTGGGCCACGAGCTGACCCACATCAGGAACGGCGACGTGCAGTTGATGGTTGTCGCCGTCATCATCGCCGGCGTGGTCGGCTTCTTCGGCGAAATGTTCTTCCGCCTGTTCACGAATCTCAACTGGAGCTCCGGCTCCGGCGGCTCGTGGTCCTCGGGCTCGTCTTCGTCATCGCGGTCGTCCTCTTCGTCGAGCGACAGCAAGAGCTCCGGCGGCGGCGCTGTGATCGTCATCATCATCGCGGTCGTGCTGATCGTGCTGGCCTGGCTGCTGTCGCAGGTGGTGAAGCTCGCGCTGTCGCGTTCGCGCGAATACCTCGCCGATGCCGGCTCGGTCGAGCTGACGAAAGACCCCGATGCGATGATCTCGGCGCTGCGCAAGATCGAGGGCCGCGGCGAGCTGCCGGGCGCCACCTCGGCGGTGATGGAGCTCTGCGTCGACAATCCCCGCGAGGGTTTCGCCGATCTGTTTGCGACCCACCCCTCGGTGCCGTCCCGGATCGACGCGCTGGTCAAGTTTGCCGGCGGCCATGATCCCGGCCCGCTGCCGGACGTCGCGGATGTCACCAATCAGCCCGAGACACAGGCGGATCCGCAAGACGGGCCGCCGCCTCTGCGCCATGGCCCGTGGGACGATGCCGAAAGCCCGGTCAATCCGCCGCCGGTGCCCGCGCCAGGCACTTCAGGAACTCCGGCTGGCAATCCGATGGGGCCCTGGGGCCGCCATTGAACCGGCGCGATTGGCCGCGATTGCGTCAGGTTTCCCCGCGACCGGGAAAAACCTCGGGAATTGGCCAACGATGTGCCGAGGAATTGAATTCTCCCTTGTTTCTGCCATGTTCGCGCCCAACAGCAGACTTGGGACATCCTTGGGGCATCCTTGGGACATCGATTTGGGGCCCGGCCGATTGCGACCTCGCGATCGGGGGCGCGCGTTAGGGGACAGCAATGGCAAAGCCGGCAGTGGTTGTGGTGGGCGCGGACAAGGGCGGGGTCGGCAAGACCACGGTGTCGCGTACCTTGCTCGATTATTTCTCAGCCAACAACGTGCCGACGCGCGCCTTCGACACGGAGTCGCCGCGCGGAACCCTGAAGCGCTTCCACCCCGACATCACCGAGATCGTCGACATGACGACCACGGCCGACCAGATGAAGATCTTCGACACGCTCAATGCGGTCAGCCCTTCGGTCACCGTGATCGACGTCCGCGCCGGCCTGCTCTCGCCGGCCCTGGCTTCGCTGCGCGACATCGGCTTCCTCGACGCCGCCAAGGCCGGCCAGATCACCTTCGCCGTGTTCCACATCCTCGGACCCTCGATCGCCTCGCTGGAGGAAATCGCGGAAACGGCGGGCTTCATGACCGGCGCGAAATATTTCCTGGTGAAGAACTTCATCAACGACACCCAGTTCTTCCAGTGGGACCAGGCGACCTACAACTCCTATTTCCACCGCATCAAGGACGCGACCGAGCTGACCATCCCCAAGCTCAACGAAATGGCCTATGAGCAGGTCGAAGTGTCCTCCGTCCCGTTCCTGAAATTCGTCGCCAATAAGGGCATCAACGACGAGGCCGCGAACTATTCCTTCGTGCTGCGCGGCTATGTCCGGCATTGGCTGGCCAACGTCTGGAGCGAGTTCGACCGCATCCGCCTGACCGACATCGTCGGTTCGAAATCCGTCACCCGCAACAGCGAAAAATAGTTGCGAAGCCCGGGCTGATACGGCTGGATTGGGCGGTGAGTTGGCCTGATATAGCTGTCAATGCCCGCAACGCCCGTCTACATCATCTGCTCGCCCCGCCCGCAGGTCGGCAAGACCCTGCTGGCGCGGCTTTTGAGCGAATTCCTGCTGCTCAAGAACGGCAACGTCGCGGCCTTCGACGTCAATCTGAAGGAGCCGTCGCTGCTCGATTACCTGCCGAAGGTGACCGAGACCGCCGACGTCATCGACACCTACGGCAAGATGCAGCTGATGGACCGCGTCATCGTCGATGACGGTCTCGCCAAGGTGATCGATCTCGGCTTCCACGCCTTCGACGAGTTCTTCAAGATGACCGATGAGATCGGCCTCCTGAAGGAGGCCGCGCGCCGCCATGTGGCGCCGATGATCCTGTTCGTCGCCGACACCGACCGCGCCTCGGCCCGCGCCCACGAGATGCTGCGCGGGCAGATCCCGCGCATGAACCTGGTCACGGTGGACAACGAATACATCGTGCGCGGCGAGCTGCCGCCCGCGATGGCAGGCGGCCGGCTGTTCCGCCTGCCCGCACTGCCCGGCTTCCTGAAGACCTATATCGACCGGCTGAACTTCTCCTTCACCGGCTACCTGCGCCAGGAGAAGGACTCCTCGACCGAGCTGCACCAGTGGACCCGGCGGAACTACATCGCCTTCCGCGAGCTCGAGCTCAGCCTGATATTGCAGCGGTCTTGACCGTCCTTCCGGCGAAGGCCGGGACCCAAGAAGGCAGGACGACTTCATATCCTAAGCTTACTGAGAAGATTCCAAGGACACGGCGATCACATCAAACAGCTCAATATTGGCCCGAATTCCGAGCACAAACTCGCTGGCATCCCCTCCTCCGCCATATAATCGACTCCCGTCGACAAGCTGATTGAAGGGCTCATTCCCTCCCAACTCAAATACGAATGCGGGATCGTCGGCGTGAGAGATCCGAAACATCAATGGCATCTGGGTACAATAGGGGCTCCCGCCGAGATCGGTGCTGACCTCGAAGACGAGACCGCAGTCCAAATTCTTATGCCAGCGATTGCGACGCCGCTTGAATGCGAGCGCCGAGCTGAACTCATCGATGAAAGGAAGGACGTCTCGCTTCTTTCCTGTCCAACCGGTCGTCTGGATTCCCAGACGCTCGCCCTCCCGCCTCTTCTGCATCCTGATGAAGGCCAATTCGCTGTTCGCAAACTCCCTGTCAAACCAGGTTTTGTTCAAATGCTCATACAAGCCTCTGACGAGGGGAGGAGCTTGAAATGGAGGTTCGACAAAATCCCTGACCGCAAAGAGCTCGTCCAAAAATGCAGAACGGTATTTTGGTTCGATGCCAAAATACCGCGTCTCGGAAAGGACCTTTCCCGCGCATCGCATTGTCTCCAAGGCGACCTCATCCCAGTATCGATTGAGCAAGTCCGCCTGGTTCTCGCCCCAGAACTCGATCATGCGATTCTGCCATGCCCTGTGCAACGCAAAGCCGCGCGCCTCAAAGGCGAGTTGTGTCGAAACACGTCCTGGCCAGTTTGCGAGTGCGGTCAGGAGAGGATGATCTTCCATGACGAAATCTCACCGCAATCGAGCTCCATCAGCGGAGCCGACGGCATCACACGACGTTCCGCGATTTTCGAGATCAGCGTGATGCTGCAGAACTCTTGACCAACGTCCCGAAGGACGAACGATGAAGCTCAATGCCCCTCGAACGTCATCAGCGTGCGGACCGGCACGTCCATGGCGCGCAGCTTGGCGGCGCCGCCGAGCTCGGGCAGGTCGATGATGAAGCAGGCGGCAACCACATTGGCCCCGATCTGGCGCAGCAGCTTCACCGCGCCCTCGGCGGTGCCGCCGGTGGCGATGAGGTCGTCGACCAGGATGACGCGCTCGCCGGGATGGATCGCGTCGACGTGCATCTCCATCTCGTCGATGCCGTATTCCAGCGAGTAAGCGATGCGCACCGTGGTGTGCGGCAGCTTGCCTTTCTTGCGGATCGGCACGAAGCCGGCCGAGAGCTGGTGCGCCACCGCCCCGCCGATGATGAAGCCCCGCGCTTCCATTCCGGCGACCTTGTCGATCTTGTTGCCGGCCCAGGGATTGACGAGCTCGTCGACCGCGCGGCGGAACGCCCGCGCGTCCGCAAGCAGGGTCGTGATGTCGCGGAACATGATCCCGGGCTTGGGATAGTCCGGGATGGTACGAACGCTGGCCTTGATGTCGTGATCAAAAGTCATGATTATCTCGCGTTGGTTGTCTCCCCGTCATTGCGAGCGAAGCGAAGCAATCCAGACTTTCTTCCCGGCGGCAGCCTGGATTGCTTCGTCGCCAGCGCAAAAATTGCTTCGCAATTTTGTCGCGGGCTCCTCGCAATGACGACACTCATTCAATTCGCCCCAACATCCAGCCGGAACGCATTTTCGACAATACGTAGTCCCACCTCGCCACTGAGCGACATCAGCGATTCCGGATGGAATTGCACGCCGGCCACCGGCAGTGTCTTGTGCTCCAGCGCCATGGCAACGCCGTCCTCGGTGCTCGCTGTCACGCTCAGAACCTCGGGCATGCTGTCGCGCTCGACATAGAGCGAGTGATAGCGGCCGATGACGATCTCGTTCGGCAGGTTGCGCATCAGCCGGCCGCCGCGCACCTGCACCCGTGAGGGCCGGCCGTGGGCGGGATGGGTGAGCTGACCGAGCTCGCCGCCGAAATATTCGCCGATCGCCTGTACGCCGAGGCAGACGCCGAACACCGGCAGCTTCTTCTCGAGCGCGGCATCGATGGTCTTCCTGATCGCGAAATCCTCCGGCCTGCCGGGCCCGGGCGACAGCACCAGCAAATCCCACTTCTTCTGCTTGAGCATGTCGAGCGCATGCACATAGCGAACCACGGTGACGCTGGCGCCGACCTGGCGGAAATAATCGGCGAGCATGTGTACGAAGCTGTCATCATGGTCGATCAGCAATACCTGCTTGCCGCTGCCGGTCGCATCCGGCGCGAAGGTTGACAGCGGCTTCGGCGGATCGCCGCGCAGTGCCTGGAACAGCGCGGCGGCCTTGACCTGGCATTCGCGGTCCTCCGCGGCGGGATCTGAATCGAACAGACAGGTGGCGCCGACGCGCACTTCGGCGAGGCCATCCTTCATGCGGATGGTGCGGATGGTGAGGCCGGTGTTGATGCTGCCGTCGAAATTCACCGCGCCGATCGCGCCGGCATACCAGCGCCGCGGCGAGCGCTCGTGATCCTCGACGAACTGCATCGCCCAGAGCTTTGGCGCACCGGTCACGGTGACGGCCCAGGCATGGGTCAGGAAGGCATCGAGCGCGTCGAAGCCGGGGCGCAGCATGCCCTCGACGTGGTCGACGGTGTGGAACAGCTTCGAATAAGTCTCGATCTGCCGCCGCGCCAGCACCTTGATGGTGCCGGGCACGCAGACACGCGCCTTGTCGTTGCGATCGACGTCGGTGCACATGTTGAGCTCGAACTCGTCCTTCTCCGAGTTCAGCAGCTGGCGGATCTGCTCGGCGTCGCCGATTGCATCCCTGCCGCGCGCGATCGTGCCGGAGATCGGGCAGGTCTCGACGCGGCGGCCGTCCGAGCGCACGAACATTTCCGGCGAAGCCGAGACGAGAAACTCGCCCTCGCCGAGATTCATCAGCGCGCCATAGGGCGACGGGTTGATGACGCAGAGCCGCTGGAACACTTCGGCCGGGGAGCGTTCGCAGGGCTCCGCGAAGAGCTGGCCCGGCACCGCCTCGAAGAGATCGCCGCGCGCAAAAGCGGCGCGCGCGGTCTCGACCGTGGCCTGATATTCGCCGGGCGCGTGATCGGCAAAGCCCTGGCGCGGCGTCTTCAGATACGGGCTGTCGGCGGTCTCGCGCGGCAGGCCCTCGGTGGACTTGCCGTTCCAGGCGAAGTCGTATGCGAGCACGACGCCGCGGCCCGTGGCGCGGTCATAGGCCAACAGGCGATCGGGGACATAGAGCACGATGTCGCGCTGATCGGCCTCGCGCGGGCGCTTCTGCACGAGGTCCTCGATCTGGAAGACGAGGTCGTAGGCGAAGGCGCCGAACAGGCCGAGCAGCCCGTCATCGTTGGCGGAGAAGGCGGCAATGATATCGCGCACCAGCGACATCACGCTGGCGCGCCGGGTGCGCTGGTCCTCCTCGACCGGAGCATCGCCGCGGATGATGTGGCCGGCCAAGCACGTGACGGTCTTCTCGGAGATCACCACGCAGGGCTCGCGTAGCACGTCGCCGAGGAAGGCGATCAGCACCTGCCCGCGTTCGTTCAGCGCTTCCAGCTTGAAATTGACGCCCGTGGTCTCGAGCTTGAGCGGCGGATCGGAGAAGCCGAGATCGAAGCTCTCGTAGCGGCCGGGCACGGTCGTGCCCGAGGACAGCACCACGCCGCGGCGGCGGTCGAGCAAGCTGATGAGGTCGTCGAGCCGGTTGGCGCCGCCGGTGAACTGCTCGGCCACGCGCGTGATCGCAAGACCTGCGCGGGTCACGTAGTCGCTTCTGGCCGGGAGGGCAAAGACGGTCCTGTTCATGTCGTCCTCTTACGAAACTTGCCGAGGGAACGCCACACAGGACAAACGATCAGGCCGCCGCGCTGTGCTGGCGACCTCAGACGATTTGGGAAAGGAAAATCGCACCGGCCACCTCGTCAGGAGGTGCGCCACCAAAGACGGGCTGGGCGGACGGCGGTGCTCATGGGGCGGATACTCACCACGGCGCGGGGGTGGCGTCAAGGGCGGCGGGGCGCCACGATATGGCTTGCCGGTAACAAGGTCGAGTTTCGGATCAGACCACCTCTTCCGGTTTCGGCGCGTCACGCCGTCCATGGCGCACGTGGATAACCTCCAGCGCATCGCCAGTGACGCGATAATAGATCAGGTATGGAAACGGGACGATCGGAAAAACCCGGACTCCGACCATATCAGTCCCGCGCCCAAGGCCTGGATACTTCGCGAGCAATTGGCTGGCAGACTGGATACGTCTCACGACCGCACTCGCGGCACGCTGGTCGTGATGCGAGATATATTCGTGAATTCCGTCAATATCAGTACGGGCACGCCGTGCGTACCGAAGCTTCACAGCCCGCACTTCTTCCAGAGCGTGGCCATTTCCTCGTCAGTCGCGAACTCGCCTCGCTCGGCTTGGCCAAGCCCCTCGAGCACAGCCGATCTATGCTCGTCAGGCACTACGAACAGAACGTCGTCGTTAGCGACGATCTGTTCGAGTACCTCGGCGACATAGGCCTGCCGATCTTCCGGCAGCTTTCTCACCTTCTCGATCACATCTTCCAAGACCTTGGTCATGGTCGGTATATATACCACTTGGGCCCCGAAAACGACCCGCCCCTACCCCAGATGCTTCCGGAAGAACTCCGTCGCCCGGCCCCAGGCGAGCTCGGCGGCTTCGCGGTCGTGCACGGCCTGGCGCTGCTCGTTGACGAAGGCGTGCTCGGCATCATAGCGGAACAGCTCGAGCGACTTGCCGGCGGCCTTCATCGCCTTTTCGAAGCCGTTGACCAGTTCCGGCGTGCACCAATCGTCCTTGTTGGCGAAATGGGCCTGGAGCGGGATCTTGACGTCGGCGGGCTTGGCCGCCTGCTCGGGGGGAATGCCGTAGAACACGACGCCGGCCGCGAGCTCCGGGATCTTGGTCGCGCCGATGATGGTGACGGCGCCGCCGAGGCAGAAGCCCGTCAGGCCGACCTTGGCGCCATTGCGCGACAGATATTGCGTGGCGCCGCGCACGGTCTGGGTGGTGGCGTCCATGAAGTCGAGCGAGTTCATCTCCTTGTTGGCGCTGTCCGTGTCGTGATAGGGCACCACCTTGCCCTTGTAGAGATCGGGCGCGAGCGCATCGAAGCCGGCGAGCGCGAAGCGGTCGCACAGGCCCTTGATCTGGTCCGACAGGCCCCACCATTCCTGGATCACGACCACGCCCGGCGCGTTGCCGCGTGCGGCATTGGCGAGATAGCCGGAGGCATCCTGGCCGTCCGGGCGCTTGAAAGTGATGGCGGTTCCCATGGTGTCCTCCAACGCGTTTTTGGGAGAGCGGTTGGCGGTATTTTGGCGGGTACGAGCGTGGGACGCAATCGCGCCAAACAACACAGTCTCGTGCCCCAGATGCAATGCAGCGCGCCGCCTTTCGCGGCGTGATGCGTTGCTGATCCGGGGCCCAGCGACAAGGATGCTGGGTCCCGGCTCTGCGCAGCAGCGTTGCACGCTGCAGCGCGTCCGGGACACACGTAGGTCAGCAACAAAAAAGCCCCCTTGCGGGGGCTTCTTCATTTCTCGTGTCACGCCGCTCAGTGCGAGGCGGCCCAGACCTTCTTCTTGGTGAAGTACATCAGGCCCACGAAGATGATCAGGAAGACGAAGACCTGGAAGCCGAGGCGCTTGCGCGCTTCCATGTGCGGCTCGGCGGTCCACATCAGGAATGTCGTGACGTCCTTGGAATATTGCGCGACCGTGGTCGGCGCACCGTCGTCATAGGTCACCTGACCGTCGCTGAGCGGCTTCGGCATCTTGATCGCGTGGCCCGGGAAGTACTTGTTGTAATAGGAACCCTCCGGGATGGTGACGCCCTCCGGTGTCTTCTCCTCATAACCCTGGAGCACCGCGGTGACATAGTCGGGCCCCTGCTCCTGGTACTGGGTGAAGACGTCGAAGATGAACCAGGGGAAGCCACGCTTGTAGGAGCGCGCCTTGGTGATCAGGGACAGGTCGGGCGGCGCCGCACCGCCGTTCGCGGCACGCGCAGCCTGCTCGTTCGGGAACGGCGAGGGGAAATAGTCCGCCGGCCGGCCCGCCCGCTCGAACATGTCGCCTGCATCGTTCGGGCCGTCCTTGACCTTGTACTCGGATGCAAACGCCGAGGCCTGGGCCACCGAATAGCCGGGCCCGCCCGGCTCGGCGAGGTTGCGGAAAGCGACGTAGGACAGGCCGTGGCAGCTGGCGCAGACCTCCTTGTAGACCTTCAGGCCGCGCTGGAGCGCACCGCGGTCGAACTTACCGAAAGGGCCCGAGAACGACCATTTGTTGCCCGGCGGCTTGTCGCCGCCCTCGGCCGCTTTCGCGCTGTCCATCGAGCCTGCGAACAACGAAGCGGCGAGCGCCAGCACGATCGCGGTCGAGACCATCGGCGTCGACCGGCTCCCGGTCTTGGCCAGCACCGCATCCGAGATCGAGTTCGGAACCGGCCGCGGCCTCTCGATGCGTGCGAGCACCGGCAGCACGATCAGGAAGTAGGCGAAGTAGCAGAACGTCAGGATCCGGCCGGCAATGACGTAGATGCCTTCCGGCGGCTGTGCGCCGAGATAGCCGAGCAGGATGCAGACCGCGACGAAGATCCAGAAGAACTGCTTGGCCAGCGGACGATACTTCGACGACCTGGTTTTCGCGCTGTCGAGCCATGGCAGGAAGCACAGGATGATGATCGCTCCGAACATCGCGATGACGCCCGCGAGCTTGTCCGGGATCGAGCGCAGGATCGCGTAGAACGGCAGGTAGTACCATTCCGGCACGATGTGCGGCGGCGTCACGCCCGGGTTCGCCGGAATGTAGTTGTCGGCGTCGCCGAGATAATTCGGCATGTAGAAGATGAACCAAGCGTAGAGCAGCATGAAGCAGGCGACGCCGAACATGTCCTTGATGGTGGCATGCGGCGTGAACGGCACCGTGTCCTTCTCCGTCTTCGGCTCGACACCGTCGGGGTTGTTCTGGCCGGCGACGTGCAGCGCCCAGACGTGGAGCACGACGACGCCCGCGATCACGAAGGGCAGCAGATAGTGCAGCGAGAAGAAGCGGTTCAGCGTCGGGTTGCCGACTGCGTACCCGCCCCACAGCAGCGTCACGATGCTCTCGCCGACATAGGGAATCGCGGAGAACAAATTGGTGATGACGGTGGCGCCCCAGAAGCTCATCTGGCCCCACGGCAGCACGTAGCCCATGAAGCCCGTCGCCATCATCAGGAGGTAGATGATGACGCCGAGGATCCACAACACCTCGCGCGGCTCTTTGTACGACCCGTAGTAAAGGCCGCGGAACATATGGACGTAGACCGCAACGAAGAACATCGAAGCGCCGACCGCGTGCATGTTGCGCAGCAGCCAGCCGTAGTTCACGTCACGGACGATCAGCTCGACCGACTTGAAGGCGAGATCGGCGTTCGGCGTGTAATGCATCGCCAGGATCACGCCGGTCAGGATCTGCATCCCCAGCATGAAGGAGAGGATGGCGCCGAAGGTCCACCAATAGTTCAGGTTGCGCGGGGTGGGATAGGCGACGAAGGAGGAATGGATGAGACCAAAGATCGGCAGGCGCCGCTCGATCCATTGCAGGGCCGGATGACTCGGCTGGTAGTCGGATGGTCCGCTCATGATGCGATCCTGAGGAAATAGTACGACGAGACGGCGCGAAGCTTCGGACTAAGGCCCGAAGTTCAGCCGATCTGGATTTTGGTGTCGGAAACGAATGTGTACGGCGGCACAGCTAGGTTCGAGGGCGCAGGGCCCTGGCGGATGCGGCCGGACGTATCGTATACCGAACCATGGCAGGGGCAGAAGAAGCCGTCGTAGCTGCCTTCATGAGCGATCGGGATGCAGCCCAGATGGGTGCAGATGCCGATGACGACCAGCCACTGCTCGTGACCGGACTTGACGCGGGCATCGTCGGCTTGCGGATCGGGCAGGCTCGCCACGTTGACGGCGCGCGCCTCGTCGATCTGCTTCTTGGTGCGGTGGCTGATGTAGATCGGCTTGCCGCGCCAGAACACCTTGATGTCCTGGCCCTCGGCGATCGGGCTGAGATCGACCTCGATCGGCGCACCGGCGGCGATGGTCGAAGCGTCCGGATTCATTTGAGAGATGAAGGGCCAGAGCGCAGCCGCACCCCCTACTGCTGCAAATGCCCCGGTTGCAACGAATAAGAAATCACGGCGTGTCGGATGGTCCGCCGAAGACGCTGTCGTCACGATTCCAACCCTTTCTTCTGTGCGACCGGTGGAACCGCTCCAGGGGGCGCCCATGAGGTCCCCGGAAAGGCTGCCGGCGCCCGCGGCCCCCCCGCGGCGGCAGAACTTTGCTTGCTCACGCCCAAAATGGGGAAAACAGCAGTCCAGAATCGTTCTATTGGCACCCTTGCCGGGCGAGCGCAAGCCCGCTATCGGCGCGGGAGCGTGCAATGCACGAATTCCGGGGCGAGCGATGTTTTATTGAGACATTTTGCGCCCGCAACCAGCCCGTCGTCGCCCATGCAGATAGCTCTTTTTCAGCCCGACATCCCCCAGAACACCGGCACGATTCTCAGGCTCTGCGCCTGTCTCGGAATGGCAGCCCACATCATCGAACCCGCCGGCTTCCCGGTCTCCGACCGCCATTTCCGCCGGGCGGGAATGGATTACCTCGACCATGTCAGCATCACCAGGCACGACTCCTGGGCGAGATTCGAGGAGTGGCGTGCGGCACAAGGCTACCGCCTGCTGCTGTTCACCACCAAAGGGGACACCGACTACCGCGATTTTCATTACCAGACGTCGGACATCCTGCTATTCGGGCGCGAGAGCGCCGGCGTCACCGACGCGGTGGTCGAGGCCGCCGATGCCCGGCTGGTGATCCCGATCACCCCAGGGCTGCGGTCGCTCAATGTGGCCATGACCGCGGCGATGGCCGCCGGCGAGGCGCTGCGCCAGATCCGGAACCCGTAAGTTCGATGGCTTGAGGAGAGACGAGTGAGTTACGCGGTCAAGGAAATCTTCCTGACCCTGCAAGGCGAAGGCGCCCATGCCGGGCGCGCGTCGGTGTTCTGCCGTTTTGCCGGCTGCAATCTCTGGAGCGGCCGCGAGGCGGATCGCGCCGAGGCGACCTGCAAGTTCTGCGACACCGATTTCGTCGGAACCGACGGCACGCTCGGCGGCCGCTACGCCTCGGCCGCGGAACTCGCCGATACCATTGCCGCACAATGGACAGGGACGGCCGCCAACCGCTACGTGGTGCTGACCGGCGGCGAGCCGCTGCTCCAGGTCGATGCCGCCCTGATCGAGGCGCTGCACGCCCGCGGCTTCGAGATCGGGGTCGAGACCAACGGCACGATCGCAGCCCCTGATGGTCTCGACTGGATCTGCGTCAGCCCCAAGGGCGGCAGCGAGCTCGTGCAGCGTCGCGGACACGAGCTGAAGCTGGTGTATCCGCAGGCGCTGGCGGCACCCGAGGCGTTCGAGGACCTCGCCTTCGAGCGCTTCTCGTTGCAGCCGATGGACGGACCCGAGGTCATCCAGAACACCGCACGCGCGATCGACTATTGCCTGCGCCACCCGCAATGGCGGCTGAGCGTGCAGACGCACAAGTCGCTCGGCATCAGATAGGATTGGTTTTCGAACAGATGTGGGAATTGACGAAATCGTTCCGCTTCGAAGCGGCGCACTCCCTCTCGGGCACGACGTTCGGGGCGGCGAGCGAAGAGATCCACGGCCACTCCTTCCGCGCCGAGGTGACGGTGCGCGGCACGCCGGACCCCGAGACCGGCATGGTGGTCGATCTCGGCCTGCTCCAGCGCGCCATCGAGGACGTGCGCCTGATGCTGGACCACAAGTACCTCAACAAGATCGAGGCGCTGGGCACACCGACGCTGGAGAACCTCTCGCGCTTCGTCTGGGAGCGGCTCGCCCATATCGGCAAGCTCACCCGCGTCAGCATCCACCGCGACAGTTGCAACGAGAGCTGCACCTATTACGGTCCGCAGGGCTGACGAATGGCATCCCTGATGGACCCGACGCTGATCGACGACCGCAAGGCCCGCGCCCGCGCCTGGTTCGAGCGCCTGCGCGACGACATCTGCGCAAGCTTCGAGCGGCTGGAGGACGACGCGCCGCAAAGCCTCTATCCGGGCGAGGCCGGCCGCTTCAAGCGCACGCCCTGGCAGCGCACCGATCACACCGGCGCGGCCGGAGGCGGCGGCGTGATGTCGATGATGTCGGGCCGCCTGTTCGAGAAGGTCGGCGTGCATTGCTCGACCGTGCACGGCGAATTCGCCCCCGAGTTTCGCGCGCAGATACCGGGCGCCGCGGACGATCCGAAATTCTGGGCCTCCGGCATCTCGCTGATCGCGCATCTGCGCAATCCGCACGTCCCTGCCGTGCACATGAACACGCGCTTCGTCGTCACCACCAAGGCCTGGTTCGGCGGCGGCGCCGACCTAACGCCGGTGCTGGCGCGACGGCGGGCGCAGGAGGATGCCGACAGCGTCGCCTTCCACGCCGCAATGAAGGAAGCCTGTGCGCAGCCGAACGGCGTTGCCGATTACGACAAATACAAGAAGTGGTGCGACGAATATTTCTACCTGCCACATCGCAAGGAGGCGCGCGGCATCGGCGGCATCTTCTACGACTGGCACGACAGCGGCGATTGGGACGCAGATCTTTCCTTCACCCAAGACGTCGGCCGCGCCTTCCTGAAAATCTATCCCGAGATCGTCCGGCGCAATTTCGCGACCGCCTGGACGGCGGCGGACCGCGAGGAGCAGTTGATCCGGCGCGGACGCTATGTCGAGTTCAACCTGCTCTACGACCGCGGCACCATCTTCGGGCTGAAGACCGGCGGCAATGTGGATTCGATCCTGTCGTCGCTGCCGCCGGAGGTGAAATGGCCGTGACCACGATGATGTCCCTCCCCCGCGCCATGCTGATCGACATGGACGATACCATCCTGTCGGCCTATGGCCGGCCCGAGATCGCCTGGAACACGATCACGGCCGAGTTCGCGGACGAGCTGGCACCGCTGCCGCCGCCGCTGGTCGCAACCGCGGTGCTGGCCTTTGCGCGAAACTTCTGGGCCAATGCGGAAGCGGCATGGCGGCTGAAGCTCGCCGAGGCCCGGCACCTCACCGTCAAGGGCGGCTTTGCCGCGCTCGCCGCGGCCGGCCACCGCGCCCTGCCCGACGACCTCGCCATCCGCCTCGCCGATCGCTTCACCGCCTATCGCGAGGAGGAGATGTTCGTCTTCCCCGGCGCGCATGATGCGATCGACAAGTTGAAGGCGCTCGGCGTCAAGCTGGCACTGGTGACCAATGGCGCCGCCGACACCCAGCGCGCCAAGGTCGAGCGCTTCGAGCTCGCGCACCGCTTCCACCACATCCAGATCGAGGGCGAGCACGGCTTCGGCAAGCCCGAGGAGCGCGCCTATCTGCACGCGATGGAGGCGCTCGGCGTCACCGCCAAGGACACCTGGATGATCGGCGACAATCTCGAATGGGAAGTCGTGACGCCGCAGCGCCTCGGCATCTATTCGATCTGGATCGACGTGCATGGCGACGGCCTGCCCGAGGGCTCGACGGTGAAGCCCGATCGCATCATCCGTTCGCTGACCGAGCTGTTGCCGCAGCTGCCGTAACCGTGCCCAAAACGGAAGCCTCGAAAACAACCCCATGCACAGTAGCGCATTGCTGCAAAATCAAGGGCTTACGGATTTCACGAAAAATCTCTGCTCCGTCGGGCAAAACAGGGGTATGATGGCATGGTCTCGAGGGTGCGACCGGCGCCTGATCGAGATTCCGGTCGGCCCGTGGCTGCGCGATATCCGACAACTCCCCTGCTTCACCTGAAGTGAAATGCTTCACAATCCGCAATCCGGGATTGCGGTACCCTCGCTGCGATGGCGCGGGGTGGGTTGGAGGCACCATGGAGCAGAACAAGGACGCAGCGCGCGCGTACTCCCGGACCGGGCCACTGAGGTGGCTAACGCAATTCGATCGCCGATTGACTCTCGTCAAGGGCCTCTCGCTGGTGACGGTGCTGAGCAGCCTCCTCGTCGGCTACTTCCAGTATCTGAACTCCTATCGGGAGAAGGTGAGCGCGCACGCCAAGGAGAACATGCAGACCGCGGCGGAGGCGTTCGACAGCATCGCAACGAAGTTTTCCAAGGTTCAGGCCCTGCAACAGCAGTTGTTTTCCGACTATACGATTGTACTCGATGATCACGCCGACGCCGACGAACAAGCTCTCGCCGTCAAGAGCGCTCTGGAAAATCTGAAGGGCTATGAAGAGGCCCAACTGGCCTTGTTCGAGACGAGCGCGTTGCTGGCGCGCAAGGCGCAGATGCACATCGATTGGGCCACGCATTTCAGGCTCAATCCGTATGAGCAGCAAACTCCGACCAGTGATCCGCTCGACCAGACCCTGCTCCGGGCCTTCGACTTCGATTGCAATCATAACTTGCCGCAATTCGCGCCTGCGAAAGGCGCCGCGACGGCCACCCCGCGCGTGTCCGCCGAGAATGCGTGCTCGGTGGCCGGGCATAATTGGGATCCGCCCCATTCATATGTCGATATTTGCCCCAAGAACCGGGAAAAGGCCGGGTCCAACGAGTCCGTCACGATTCACTGGTTCAGCGCGAAGCATCAGGTGGTGGTGATGCACTATTGTCTTCGCAATCTGCACGAAAAACTGGCGCCGGTGCGCTCCTGGGCCGCGCAGCCCGACGCAAAGCCCGCGGGGAAGATGTCATCACCAGTCGATCGCGACCGCATTCAGACCGCGCTTGACCTTCAAGCCAGGCGGCTCAACGCCTTCATGAACCTCGCGACATTCCACATGGACGGAATCCGAGAGGCCTATCGTCCAGACAGCTTCGCCTGCCATGTCCCGATCGTGACGTCCGTGGTCGGTCTCTTCAACGACGCTTGCAGCCCGATCAAGACGACACCGATCCTCGCCGTCAAGCGTTGATATCGCGCAAGAATTCAGGACGGTCGACGCTGTAGACCGATGCCAGCCATCGGTGATCACGCTGTCATGACCACCTGTTAGCCTCGTCCGGCTCGATCAAATCGGAAGGACAATCCATGGAATTGAAAGCCGGCGATGTCGTGATGCTGAAATCCGGCGGCCAGCCGCTGACCGTCGCGGAAGTGAAGCAAGACGAGGTGCTCTGCCTCTGGATGGGCATGGAAGGCGATCTGTTCCGCGAGACGCTGCCGCTGGCGACGCTGGTACAGGTGGAGGAGGAAGACGACGAGGACGACGAAGATGACGACGATGAAGAATAAGCGCGCCTAGGATCGCATCCTCGCTGGATCGGAGCGTTCCGCTCCTGAGTTCCCGATGTCCGCTGCTCCGCCAACTCCGGCGCGATAGCGACATTGCTGGACTGTCGGCTAGGGTCATATGCGGGCTTTCGGCCGTTTCAGCCTTTGGTCCCTTGGCACGCCGCAAGCCGACGTCCGGGCGTAAAGACAGATAGGCGCTAGGTCCATACGCCGACGCCGGCCGAAGCCACCACCAGGTAAGGGTCACTCAATAACTTCAGCCCAGCACCAGGCTACCATGATCATTCCGGCAGCCCGGCGTGCCGCAATGCTTCCTCCAATCGCGCGAGGTTTGCGGCATGTCGATGGGGGCCGGCCACATCTTTGTAAGTGGAAACGCGTAGCGTGGGATTCAGCTGCTGCAGCCGCACCACTGCCTTATGTGCCTGCTCTGCCCGCCCGGCCATTGCATTGCTCATTGCAGCGACACGTAATGCTGATGAAAAGTCCGGATTATCTTGCAATGCCATTGCTGCCCAAACGGCCGCTTCTTCATAGTCGCCTAGCATGAAATGTGCATGCGCGACGCCGCTTTGCATTGGCGTGACCCACGGTCCAAGTGGACTTAGGCGCATGGCCCGTGCGAAGCGCTCGATCGCTAGTTTCGGCTCCCCAAGGTAGTTTTTCACCCAGCCGCCGTAATACCATGACTCGGCCAAGTTAGAATTTAGCCCCAGGGCCCGATCGATTAAAGCCGCGCCTCCTTCGAGATCGCGGACAACGTAAGCGATTGCCCATCCGCTGGCGGCGAGCGCGATCGCGTCTCCCTGGCCCAGTTCGATCGCCCGTCGAGCAAGCATCGTCACTTCAGCAATCTCGTTCACGGTGTTTGAGCTCCAGCCACTGCTTTTGGCATGGGCGTAACAAAAGGCGGCACGACCGTAGGCCGGCGCAAAATCTGGGTCGAGATCGATCGCGCTGTGAAAGAGGCGCAATGCCTCGTTGTTCGCTTCTCGACTAGTAAACCGATAGAAACTGGCTAAACCGCGTAGATAACTATCATGAGCGTCGAGACTCTCGGTCGGCTTGCGCTTGACACGCTCAATCTCGGCTTTTTCCATTGCCGGCGCGATCGCCCCGACAATACTTCCGGTCACCTGATCCTGAAGATCGAAGATGTCGCCGAGCCCGCCATCAAACCGGTTCGCCCACAGATGTGCTCCAGTGGCGGTATCGACGAGCTGTCCCGTGATGCGCACGCGGTTGGCCGCTTTGCGAACACTCCCTTCTAAGACGTAGCGCACCCCAAGCTCGCGCCCTACCTGCTTCACGTCAACTGCCCGTCCCTTGTAGGTGAAGCTGGAGCTGCGAGCGATAACGAACAGCGCCTTGAAATGAGATAGCGCGGTGATGATGTCATCGACCATGCCATCGGCAAAGTAGTCCTGATCCGGATCACGGCTCATGTTAGTGAACGGTATCACGGCGATAGAAGGCTTGTCTGGCAATGCCAGTACGGGCGTTGCCGATTGCGTCGGCACCCCGAGAGCAGATGCTGCAATCCGGAAGACATGGACCGGCCGCGCGATGTTCTTGAGCTGCCGCTCTCCCAGATCCTCGAAGGCTAAGTCCAGCTTGTCCCGCACCTGATCGTGCACGACTCTGCTTACGCAGACCCCGTTGGATTCGGCGATTCCTTCGAGCCGCGCTGCAACATTGACGCCGTCGCCATAAATATCGTCGTCGTCGATAATGATGTCGCCGAGGTTGATGCCAGTACGGAACTGAATGCGATGATGCGCCGGCACGTCGGTATTGCGATCCTGCATCGCGCGCTGGACCTCGACCGCGCATTGGACAGCCTCGACCACGCTCGGGAATGCGATCAGGAGGCCATCACCAGTCGTCTTGACGATGCGGCCCTGGTGCTCGGCAATCTTCGGGTCGATCAGCTCTTGACGATGGGTCTTGAGAGCCGCCAAGGTCCCTGTCTCGTCGGCACCCATTAGTCGGCTATAGCCGACAACGTCGGCCGCTACGATGGCGACGAGCTTCCGGGCCATGCTCATGCCCACTCAGGTTCGAGGGCTTGGAACACCATTCTATCCGACGAACTGCCCACGGTCATCTGGTCCGCAGCGCGCTCAGGAATATGGGTTTTAAGTCACAAGCCGCGAACAGGTCCGCATTCCATCAGCATCGCCGGAGCGTTGCGCTCGACTGCAAACATCCTGGCCCGGTGAGCCGACGGGGTAGCGGCTCCGCTTCAACGGCAGCGAAGGGTCAACAGCGGTCGTGGACGCCACCGCTAGGGCGAAGCCCACCATCCGTTGGGAAATGGCTCAAGCACTGTCCATTCGATTTGGTTGTCGTTCTCAGCGGGCCTGAGAGCTCCTGCATTTCGGCTTGGTGGCGTGTAGCGACGGAGTCGGACAGACGTGGTGCCTAGATCACAACCTTGAAGCCGGCGCGAAGCATGGCGTCTAGAGCGCGATACAGGCGCAGCGCGGGTGCTTCGCTCGGCATCTTCGACCAGACCTCGAAGATCTTCCAATTCCGAGAGCTGAGAGGCAAGCTCGCCAAGTCGTTGGAGATAAATTATTGCGCGAGAGCTTCGCATAAATGTCCTCCACAGTTACAAAAGGCACTCTTAGAAATTATCGGGGGCCGGGAAATAATGGTAATCTAACTCGACCGGGAGTTGGCTTTCAATACGTCAGGCTCGTTGCCCCAAACTCCAATCGTCTAGAAGCGGACGCCGGATTGGCAGGGCTCCAGGTTGGAAATGACCAACCGTCAACATGACCGTTACGCCAAGCACCATCCCCGCCGTCTCGAAGCACGTTCCTTGGAACAAGGGGAAGATCATCGGCGCAAAGCCGCCGCTCCGTCCGAAGCACGTTTGGTCAATCCGAACCAAGCTCCAGGTCGAAGGCCGAATGCGCGCGGGCGGCGCGGCAGGTCAGCAATGGGCCACTTGCAGACATCGCGCGAGCGGTGTCGAGGCGCCGGGACTTTGCTTTCGGACGACGTGCAGCAAGATCAAACGCCCACCCTCCAAAGAGGATGGGCGCGTGGTGACTTACGACGTGATGACGTCCTACTTCTTCTCGGCGCTGGCTTCCTTAGCTGGAGGCGGCTTCATGCCGACGGTCAACTGGCGGATTTTCAAAGCGCCGCCTTCACGTATGTCGACGGCGCCCCAGAACACTGTGACCTTGGTGGCGTCGCCGCTCTTAGGGTCCTTACCGAAGATGTCGGTCTCGCCGTTGGCAACGACCAGATCGTTGTTGATGACCGACATGTTGCCGACTCTGATCTCAATATGATCGGTGCCGTTCTTGAAGTTGCTTTCGTATACGGTCTTAAGATCGGAAAATACACCGCTCGGGTTAATCTGAACCCCGTCCTTTGTATAGAGCGCAGCGACACAGGTCGCGTCTTTCCTGGCGACGCAGTCGGCGTAGGCGACGGCTAATTTTTCGGCCTCCTGCTTGACCTCATCGGCGAATGCCGGCGCAGAGATGAAAGCGGAAGAACACAATGCCAGGAGCAATGAAGGTCGCTTCATGACAACTTCCCCTCTGGTTGTGATGCACAATTGCATCGCGACGTCCTCCTGACGTAGGACGTCGCGTTGCATTTGGCCCGAGGGGCATTCTTTCGTTAGGCTGTAATACTACCGGCTTGGGAGTATATGCCATTTTGCACCGCTTGGCGCGCCAACATTGATCATCGACGACGGGGACGGGCATTCCTCCTCCGAGTCAGCATTCTCCAGCGCGAACACCGCGCTCGGAGAATGCGGCGAGTGCGGTCGGGAAAGTCAGGCTAGTTGACGCAAGTGACAATGAAAGTGTCTCGCTCGACGCGCGCGATTGCCCACTTGTTCTATCCGCCGAGAGAACCTTTTTTAGCCCGGCTGGGACATTTTTGGGTAGTCTGCGATAGCGCTCGGCTTCGCAAGCTGGGGTCTGAAGGTGAAAGGAAATGAGCTAAACCACAGCAAGGGAGAACAACAATGGATCCCGGGAATAATCTTCGGCCGCCTAGCGAGCGCACTTATGGCTTGGAGCATGTAGCGGTTGGTTCGGACGTTCGGGTTTCGGCTATGAGTCTTGTTGGTGACGAATGTGTCGCTTGGCACTGGCATACTCAGATATGCGATTTTCTTTATTCTTGAAGGCACGGCCGTCATCGAAACTCACAATCCGGGCAACGCCGTGCACGTTAATGTCGGTGAGAGATATGACGTTATGCCGGGTGTCCCGCATCGTGTCACACCGCTAGACGGAAAAAGATGTCGGCTCATCTTGGTGCAGGGTGTCGGAAAGGCGGATTTTCATCTGGGGCGGCCTTGACATCCAATCCTGTTTTGGCGGGAATTCAATTTTCCCTTCGGGTCAAAAGCTGACGCTAGGCGGACAGCAGGGCAAAGTCAGCTTTGGGCCAATCGCGGACCGATCAATTCACTCCCTTCAAGGGCGGGGACGCAAGCGGCCTAGCGTCACGGCGCCCCCCTCCGGATGCCGTCAAGCTTTAATGGTCCGGCTTTTCGCGCGTGATGACGCCGGTTTTAGGGTCGGCATGAAATTCCATTTTCTGTCCGTTCTTAACGCCTTCGCCCTCCCACTGGCCGTCGTCGGCTTCAAGCTTGGTGACCTGCGAATAGCCCGACTCCATGACCTTGGCTTTCACTTGCTCCATTGGCATCCAGTCAGGTCCAGGTTGATCTGCTTTCGCTGCCGAACTCAGGGCAAAGGTACCGAGAACCAGTATCGCGACCAGCTTCATGACGAACCTCCTTTTGGGTGAGAGCTCCTCAACCGGAGCCCTGAAGTAGAGTTCCTCTTTGAGTATGCGTCAGTGCGACGCAAAGGGTGAACGTCCGGTCTGGGCCCAAAAGGCGACATTCGCGCAATGAACGGACGCCGCCAAAAACGGAAATGCTCCTTCAACCGGACACTGCCGCAGGCTCGACGCTACGGCGGCCTTCTTTGTGCGACATACGACGCTTGGCAGGAATAAGGGCGGCCGTTCCGCCCCGGCTCGTCCATGGACGAAGGATCGCGCTATTGCTGGGACGCCGGGGTCCGGCCATGCATGAAGGCTTGCATCTCTTCCTGCGTCACTTGGCCGTCCTTATTCCTATCCATTGCTTTGAAAATTCGCTCGTGCGCCGCCTGAAACTCCTGCATGGAGATTTGCCCGTCGCCATCGTCCATCAGAGCGAACATCATTCGGAACATCATCGGAGATCCCGTGGGGCGGCTCATCATGCCGCCCCCCATCATTCCTTGGTCCATCATGCCGCCTTGCCTCATTCCGCCCTGTCCCGTTGTACCGCCCTCTACCTGACCCATGCCATGGGAATGAGCTTGTGGGTTTGGCTGGGACTGTGCCACTGCATCGATGGAGCTATAGGCCAGCACGAGCGCAGATATCGTGAACCCCAAAACGCGAACTGTTGTCTTCATGGGAGTCTCCTCGTTTTCGCGCCAAAGCGCTTTGTCTCTGCCAATGCAGGTCTTTCGAGCGGTGTTCCGTCATCACCAACCGACCTCCGTGAAGTTACTCGGGGCTAGTTGGCGCGGATACCTCTTTGCCGCGGAACAGTCGCAATCAGTTGCGGCCAGAGATTGAAGAAGAACACAAAGACGATCGCGACGATCCAGCCATAGATCATGCTGGCGACAAGGCCATAAATGAAGCTCCCGACCGTGATCATTTTGAAACCGGGGAAGACGGTCGGCAGCAATTCATGACCCTTCAGCTCCGGGAACGCCAGCCAGAGAAGTACGCACAAAGCGTAGACCACCTGAAACAGCATGCAAGTTGCGAACATTGTTCGCGCATAAGGGAGGTTGGTCATGTCAGGTTACTCCTGTACGGCGGACGCAGCATAGGCGAGCCACGCCGTCCGTTCTCATTCAGCCTACTTTTTGTCACCCATGTGATGGGGCGTGGATGTTGCCGGTCCGCCGGTGTAGTGATGGCCGCCGGACTGGCCGGTGGTTTCCTTTCCGCTAGTTTCTTTCTTGCCCATGTGATGAGGCACTTCGGTCTTCGGCCCGCCCTGATAATGGTGACCGCTTTTTTCCGTGTCTTTCGTAGTTTGAGCTATCGCGGGAGCGGCTAGGAGAGAAGCGGTGGCCAGAACAGCGAAGAAATTCTTGGTAATCATGGATGTCCTCCGCTTGAGACAGATTGGTTGAAGTCGTTCCCATCAAATCACCCTCCTGAAATCGCGCTTTGACGCACATCAAGTGTCGTTGCGGACCGGAACCGCGGTTGATTTGCATCAATGTTATTCATGCGACATCTGCGAGATTGGTTTTGGTGGTTCTGTTGGCCTCAGGGCAAGCAGGCAATGGGTTGGATACTCCGATGACCTTGCCAGACCATGCTCACAATCAGGCTGGCGCACGCCGAGGCTTGTCGCGCAATTTCCTCATCATTCTGGGCCTTTCCGTCATTGCGGCTATCGCGGGAGCGTTGCTGTTCGCCCAGCATCAAGCTCATGTGCTCGGCACTCTGCTCTGGTTGCCCCTCCTGGCTTGTCCGCTCGTGCATTTCTTCATGCACGGGAGGCATCGTGGAGGTGGCCACCACCACGGTTGAGATGGGGAGCCGAATGCGTAGCAAGGAAGTCGGCTGGCCTTTCTCTTCGATCCTTCTGGGTCTTTCCGGCATTATCCTGATCGCGGTCGGCTGCTACTTCCTTTTCCTTCGCCCCGCATTACTCCCGGAGGACATCCGCTACATGAACCTCAGTTCGGCCGAGTTGCAGTCTCTCGGCCCGAAATTGGCATTGTGGCTTACCCATGTATTTCGCGTCATGGGTGGCTACATTATTGCGACCGGCGTGCTCGCGCTCACTCTGGTCACAACGGCATTTCGCCAAGGTAGCTCTTGGGCCTTGGCTGGTGCCATCGTTGCTGGCGTGGCCTCGATTGGCTGGATGGCCGCCGTCAACTTCATGATCAACTCGGACTTTAAGTGGGTGCTGCTCGGATTTGCGCTCATCTGGGCTGCAAGCATCGCGGCCTTCGCCGCGGAAGCTCGCCAGGCCAACCGTCGGTGATGTCCGATAGGGGTCACTTGCCAACTTGCGACCAAGTATCGACGGACTCAGCCAGGCAGCCAAAAGCGGACCTTGGCGCGAGCGGATCGCAGCCACTCAATTCGAAGTGATCTTGCCGCCCCGCATGGACACGAGCTTGTCCTCACGAAACCGGAGAATGAACCATGCGGTCTCATCGAAACCGTTTGCGAGCTTTCCCGCGTGAGAATACATCATCTGAGCAGCCTCCGACTCCGACGGCGGTCCCAGCGCTTTGACGACCTCCATCCGCGACATACCCAAATGCAGCTTGCCGTCGAAGACGACGTGCGCGAACTTTTCGGGGATGATGGGGCAATCGGTCGAGGTCTCCTTGTCTTTCTCGGCGAGCTCTTCCACGATCTGCGTGACGAGATGGTCCGGGCCACCCATCTCTCCGTGGGACACGACCCATAATCGATACTGCGCGCGCCTATAACACAGCCAATAGATGCTATCTCCAGCGTGGCCCTGGTGTTGGATGGCCCCTTCGCCCACGGCTTTGCGCACCGCGCCGAGCCGTGTCTCTTCGAAGCGGCCGGCGAATGCGCCGAGCGAAAAGCGGGTCGCCAACCTCTTCACGACCGTCGGCTTCACGCGCTCGAACGCTTGTTCGTCGATTGGCGGCGGCGGTGTCTGTGCGGAGCAGTCGCCCGCGGGGATCACGAAAAGCAGAAGCAGCACGAAGAGCGCCTTTCGACCATCAACTCCGAATTGCCTCACATTTGAGGTTAAGCGCTTCTGCATGATTCAATTGCTCATCATTTTATTTTGGCTCGATGCTTTCTTCATCCGCCGCCATTTCCCGAACCCGCTTCCGACCCTTGGTCGGGGTCACAACTCAAATGGTTCATACACGAACTCGGTCAGCATCCGGTTCGGGTCAGAGGCCGCCCTCGTTAGCCAAGATACCTTGATCACCCACCTCTCGGAAGCGGACGTAGCGGCGCCTTCGATCGGGATGTGCGCGGCAATGGAGCCACTGCGCGAATCGGCGACTTCAGGCTCGTGCTTGGGTCTCGTGTGGGGCAAACGAAAATCCTAAGGATGCCACGAGCGCAAAGTGATTTGTGAGCGGATTCATAAAGAAAAAGTGCTTGCTTGTCGGAGAAATGCCGCCTCGGTGTGAAGAAGCGGCGCTGCAGCAACTGCTGGCTTGCCTGCTCAGTGCGGCCGGCATGCAGACCTCATCGTTCGGCCGGAGCAAGCGGATGACGACTGGCATCCCGTCCCGCAGAAATTCGCTGCGAGCATAATTTGCTGCGTCGACCTGTGTTTTGGCACCGCGTTTGGTGGCGGCATCCGCACGCCATCTGTGGTGAAGCCGTGTTCTGCCGACCATCCGTTGATCTGGATCAAGCTCGCAGACCGGGGGCGGCCCTCGACTCCAGGGATGGCGTCACTCCACTGGATGCAGGCCTCACATCTTGAAAACGCTTCGTCACCTTTTCTCTAGCGACGATATCGTGCAACTCGCGATCAGGCTTGGACTGCTGGCGCTGCTGATCCTGTGGACCTTCTTCATCATCAAGCCGTTCGTGCCGATCCTGACCTGGAGCGCGGTGCTTGCCGTGGCATTCTATCCCGCCTTCACTTGGCTGGCCAAATGCCTAGGGGGTCGCCCGCGGACGGCGGCGATCATCCTGACCGTGATCATGCTCGGCATCGTCATCGGTCCCGCGGCCTGGCTTGGCATCAGCGCTGTCGAGGGGATCAAGGACATTGCAAGCCAGATCGGCACCGGCGACGTCGTGCTCCAAGCCGCGCCCGAGCAAATCAAGGGGTGGCCGTTGATCGGCCCGCACCTTTATGATCTCTGGAACCTCGCCTACACCAATGTCCGGGCCGTGCTGCGCGAGATCACGCCCTATCTGAAACCGATTGCAGGTGTCCTGTTGTCGCTCGCCGGCAGCGCGGGAGTCGGGACGCTGCAATTCCTGCTGTCGGTGCTGATGGCCGGCTTCCTGTTTCCCCATGGCCCTCGGCTTGCAGGCGCGATCCGTGGCTTCCTGTTCCGGATCGTGCCGGGCCAGAGCGAGCATTTCCTGGAGCTCTCCGGTGCGACTATCCGCGCGGTGTCGCAAGGCGTGATCGGGGTTGCGATCATCCAGGCGCTGTTGGCCGGCGTGGGCTTCAAGCTGGCCGCTATTCCGAGCGCGGGGCTGCTCGCGATCATCGTGATGTTGCTCTCGATCGTGCAGATCGGCGCGGCCGTCGTTTTCCTCCCCGTGGTGATCTGGGTTTGGATGAGCATGGATGTCATGCCGGCGCTGCTGTTCACCATCTTCTTCGCCATCGTCGGTCTGCTCGACAACATCCTGAAGCCGTTGGTGATGGGGCGCGGACTGACCACGCCGACGCTGGTCATCCTGGTCGGGGTGATCGGCGGAACCATCGCGCACGGGATCATCGGCCTCTTCATCGGGCCGATCATCCTCGCCGTTGCCTGGGAGCTCGTGGCGGCCTGGATCCGCATCGAGCGTGCAGTGGAGGTGCCACACGTCGTCGCCGACCGTTGACCTAAATCAACATTGCCGAGCGCCGGCCACCTACGGCAATTGGATCTGCCCGCAACAGAATTCCTACTATCCTAGTTGACGGGAGCGAGGTCGGTTATGGCCGGAACCAACAAGCTATCGGTCGAGAAAGCTCTCGACAAGCTGCGCCAGGATGATCAGCCCAAATCGAGCAGCGAACGACTGGACGAAAAGAGTGAAGACCTCGGTCGAGAGATCAAGCGAATGAGGGCTCAGCGATTGCGACTCGAACGCAAGTCGTCGAAGTAAAGCAGACGACCGGCAGCGGCCTGCGCAGGTGTGGCCAGGTTCGCCATGCCTGTCAGGCAGTGGGATCGAGCAGACAAAGGCTGGAGAAAGTCGATGTGGGTGCTGATGTATGTCTTTTCCTATTCCATCAGTCCCGCCGCGACGAACGACAAGGCCGAATGGCGGCTGCTTCCAACGGTCGTCTTCCAGGAGTTCTCCAATGAGGAGCGGTGCCGGAAAGCCAAAGTCACGCTTGAAGGAAGTTTGAGCGAGGCGGGAGCCAAGCTCAGAAGCGGGTTGGAAGATTTGAAGAGCCTCGGCAAAGCGGATCCGGCCCAGATCATTATCGCATACAACGTGGAATGCCTGCCTAAATAGACATATGCAGCGGGTTCGACCCGGTGCTCGAATGAGACAACCACGCTGGCCCACTCGCCTTATGGAGCGGAAGACACTCCGCATCACAATACATCAGAAGGTCTGCTTTGGGTCCACACGCAGTCCGGCGGCGCTTGCGTAAGGTCAGCTACGGCCACAAGCCGCCCTTCGCTTGGAGCAAACTAAACCCTATTCGATCACCTCGTCAGCGCGAAGTAGTAATGAGGTCGGCACGCTGAGGCCGAGCGCCTTGGCAGTTCTCATGTTGATCACCAACTCGTATTTGATCGGCAGTTCTACAGGTATATCGGCAGGTTTGGCGCCTTTGAATATCTTATCGACGTAGGCTCCTGCGCGGCGGAACAGTTCTGTCACATCGGGCCCGTAGACGATCAATCCGCCGATGGCGAATTGACGCCAGAGATGCAACGCCGGCAGTCGATGCTTCGCGGCGAGTTCGACAACTCGGGGGCCTTGGACAACGGTCAGGGCATCGCCCAAGACAATCAATGCCTCAGCACGCTGGTCGGCGGCCGAGGCGAAAGCAGTGTCGAGCTCCTCTGGAGTGGTCGCCTCGACAATCTGCAGAGCTATGCCCAAATTCCGCGCCGTGCGAGGTACCTCCTCGGCCAATACCAGCCTGTGCATTGGGTTACCGCGATTGACCAGGATCGCGATGTTCGATGCGCCAGGCACCAGCTCGCGGAGGATGTCTATCGATTTTGACAGCGCGACCCCCTGGGAGGTCGCAAGGCCCGTTATGTTGCCTCCTGGCCGCGACAGACTTCGCACCAGGCCAAGCCCCACCGGATCAAAAACAGCCACGAAGACTATCGGAATGGTCGCGGCCGCCGATTTCAGGGCTTCGGCTGCTCGAGGTCCCGCAGCGATCAGCACATCGGGCCGGAGAGCAATCAGCTCGTCAACCGAACTTGATAGTCGGTCCGGCGGTTGGGAAAACCGATACTCGACTGCCAGGTTTTCTCCATCGATCCATCCGTGCCTTCGCAGCCCATCGAACAGAGCCAGTTCGGCTTGATTGAGTGCCTTCCCGCTTCCATCACCTAAAGCAAGAAAGCCGAGCCGACGACGTTTCCCCTGGGCGCGCGAACAACGGAGCGAAATAAGCAGCGCTGCAGTGCCTGCTATGAACGTCCGCCGTTGCATTCGACCCTCATCACGGCGCGAGGACCAATGCGCATAGTATCACGTCTCGATAATCGCCGCCCTCTGTGCTGCATATGTTGCGGCGCGAAGCGGCTCGTGGCTCAGGACAAATATGGGCTACGGTGCGTGAGGCTCCGACGGCCAAGATGACGATGTCTGCTCCGCCACTGCCGCGCTACGCTGCCTGCCAAGAGCGTCGGGCTCCTTTTCTTCATAGCGGAACCACTGAAGAGCCAGGTCGATCCCTCCGCATAAGGGCTGATTGCGTCGCCCGGATGTCCGGCTATAATTGCGTCATTGATGTTGTCGTACTGCGCATGAACGGATTTGGGCATCTCGATCATCTGATTGACCGCATCTACGAGGCCGGGCTGATCACCTCATTGTGGCCCGAGATCCTCGGTGAAATCGGTCACGCTATTGGTGGGAATGGCGGCCTGCTCTTCGCCGTCCGCGACGGCTATGTCAGTGCGGTCAACTCCGTCAATCACAACGAGGCCATGCCTCTTTTCCTGAAGGAAGGATGGAGCGAGCGCGATCCGTTGCTGCCGCGTGCCGCCGCGCTCAACTACGCCGGCTTCCTCAACGATGGAGACCTCGTGTCGGAGGAGGAGATTGCGACCAA
Organism: Bradyrhizobium sp. CCGE-LA001; assembly: GCF_000296215.2. NCBI lineage: Bacteria > Pseudomonadati > Pseudomonadota > Alphaproteobacteria > Hyphomicrobiales > Nitrobacteraceae > Bradyrhizobium > Bradyrhizobium sp. CCGE-LA001. The sequence continues at coordinate 5,885,682 of NZ_CP013949.1, forward strand.
CGACGTGTACTGCAATTTCTACCGCAAGCACGGGCTCGGTTACAGAGCGGGAACGATCATCCCGATACCGAGTGGCGATTCGATTGCGATCGTCATGCCACGCCACCAGGACAATGGACCGGTGCCGCGCGAAATCGTCTCGTTCCTGGATGACTTGAGGCCGCATCTGGCTCGGGCTTGCCTGACTGCAAACCGCCTGGGCTTCGAGCGTGCGCGCGCACAGGCCGATGCGCTGCAGGTGATCGGGCTGCCCGGAGCGATCTTGCGCGAAGGCGGCCGATTGCTCGCGGCAAACGGCCTGTTCGAATCGCTGATGCCGTCGATGTTCCACGACCGCGTCGAGCGTCTGACTTTGACTGATGCCACCGCGGACGGTCTGTTCGTCGCGGCGCTGGGCACTCCGTTCGTCGGCAATAGACGGACCGTCAAATCCGTTGCCATCGCAGCGGCGATGGATCGCGTCGCGATGGTCCTGCATGTCCTCCCGGTGCGCGGATCGGCCCGCGATGTCTTCACTCGCGCCACCTTCATGGTCGTCGTGACTCCGGTCGATCGCGGCGCGGTGCCGACTGCGGAAGTCCTGCAAGGGCTATTCGACCTGACGCCGGCCGAGGCCCAGGTCGCGCGCGGCGTCGCACGGGCAGAATCGCTGGATGCGCTCGCCGCAGCAATCGGCGTTACGCGAGAGACGGTGCGTACGCAGCTCAAAGCCGTGCTTTCGAAGACCGGTCTTTCGCGCCAGCAGGAACTCGTCAGCCTGCTCGCCGGGAAGGCCTTACACGGCGGCTGAGCTGTCGTCCGTCCGCAGGCCGCGGATCGGACTGGGATCATCGACCTCGCGTTTTCGACCGGACTGCCCAGACAGTGCAAGCCGCTCATCACCCAAATGGGTGAAGACACAAGTCGGCCCTCCGAGTTCAAGTCCGGAGTTGGATGTTTGACGAGAAGCGGCGGCGAATGGTCAGACCGGAATTTCCGATATTCGAAGTGAACCTGGTGCAACGCAGGCGAAGGAAATGGACCTGGAGCATCTGCACCAGCGACGGCGCGGTCGTCGTGCAGGGCCGGGAAGCAAGTCGGCCTGCCGCAAAGTATCGAGCTGACCGAGCGCTGTTCATGCTGCTGCTGACCGCGCCCTATCGGTCGCGACTTCCCGTATAGGAAGGCTCTCCCGGGCAAAGCAGGCTCTGGTGCGCAGAGCGGAGTGTCCCCCGCCCTGCAAATGTCGGCCGCATCAGAACCGATAGTTGATACCGCCCTTGGCCGTATGAAGCTGAACCTCGGTGTCCGTGAAGGACGCTCCAGGGAATGCAAGAGCATTATTGTTCGACTTTCCGAGACCGATGTAGACGTATTCGGCCTTGAACGTCCAGCGCGGGTCAAAAGCCCATTCAATGCCGCCGCTCGCGGAGAAACCCACCTGGACCTCCGAGGACGACGCGCTGCGCGTCAAGGCACCCAAGGGCTGTCAAACGCCGCTTCTGCCCGCAAAACATGTATGGCGCGACACAGCCAAGATTATCGCGACGCTGTGAAGCTCATGCGGCCGCCCGCATCACGCGCCCGGGTCGCCTGCGTTGGCGTAGAACAGTTGCTCGCCGTTGATCTTGTAGTCGGTGATGGCTTTCTGTCCTTCCGGCGAAACAAGCCAATCAATGAACTGCTGGCCAAGCTCCTGCTTCACGTTCGGGTGCTTCTGCGGGTTCACAAGGATGACGCCGTATTGGTTGAACAGCCGCTTGTCCCCTTCAACGACGATCGCAAGCGGGCCACGGTTCTTGAATGAAAGCCACGTGCCGCGGTCGGCGAGCACATAGGCATTGGCCGCCGAGGCGGCGTTGAGCGCAGCGCCCATTCCCTGCCCGATCTCCTTGTACCAGGCGCTCTTGTCCTTCGCGATGTCGATGCCGGCAGCATTCCAGAGATTGAGCTCCGCTTGATGCGTACCCGATTTGTCGCCTCTCGAGATGAATGCGACGCCCTTCTCCTTGATCGCCTTCAGGGCCGCCACGATATCCTTCGTGCCTTTGACGCCCGCCGGGTCGCTCTCGGGTCCGATCAGGACGAAATCGTTGTACATCACCGGGTAGCGCTTCACGCCGGCCCCTTCGGCCACGAACTTTTCCTCGGCCGGCTTGGCATGGACGAATACGACATCGGCATCACCGCGGCGGCCGGTATCGAGCGCCTGTCCCGTTCCCTGAGCGACCACCCTCACGGCAATCCCGGTCTTGTCCTTGAACAGCGGCAGGATGTGGCCGAATAGGCCGGAGTCCTGGGTCGATGTCGTCGAGGCGACCACGATCGACTTTTCCTGCGCAAAGGCGGGGCCGCCCAGCACAACACAGGCGGCGATCGCAATGAGGTGGCGGCGGCTCAGCATTTCCATTTCTCCGTCTCGATCAGATGACTAGTTCTCCGGCGACGAACTTCCTCGCCTCGGCCGTTTCAGGCGCGGTGAAGAAAGACGACGCAGCGGCCGTTTCGATAACGCGGCCGCGATGAAGCATGACGATGTCACCAGCCAGCCGGCGGGCTTCGCCGATATCATGGGTCGACATGACCACTTTGATCCCGCGTTCGCTGACGGCGCGGATCACATCCTCGACGGCTTTGGTCGCAGCCGGATCGAGGCTCGCAGTGGGCTCGTCGAGGAATAGGACGGCGGGATCACGGACGAGCGCGCGCGCCAGCGCGAGCCGCTGCTGTTCACCACCGGACAACCGGCGGGCAGGACGGTCGGCAACGTGGTCGAGCCCGACGAGCCCGAGAACCTCGCTGGCGCGTCGCTTCCATTCTGCGCGCGGCAGGCCCGCAACGCGCAAGGCGTAACGGATATTGCCGCTCGCACTCCGCCTGAGCATGACCGGGCGCTGGAACACGATGGCACGCCGCAACGGTGCAACATCGATCCGGCCACCCCAGGTGATGCGCCCGCGTGTCGGCGACACCAACCCCATGGCCGCGCGCAGCAGCGTCGTCTTTCCGGCGCCGTTCGGGCCGACGAGGACGGTCGGCGCGCCCGCGGTCAGATTCAGGTCGATGCCGTCCAGGATGGTCAATGGACCAACCGAGAAGGTCACGTTCTCGAATCGAATCGGAAGCTCGGTGGACGGCGCACGCATGCCTATCCCGCCCATCGCTCGCTCGCGCGCCGTGCCGTCCACGCGAGAATGTTGACGGCGAGCACGATCGTGATCAGCACGATGCCGAGGCCGACAGCGAGAGGCAGATCGCCTTTCGAGGTCTCCAGCGCGATGGCGGTCGTCATCGTGCGGGTGAACCCGTCGATGTTGCCGCCGACGATCATGATGGCGCCGACCTCCGCCGCAGCCCGGCCGAACCCGGCGAGCAGCGCGGTGATGAGGCTGAAGCGCGCGTCCCAAACCAGCGTCGCCACCCGGCCCACCGGACCGACGTTCATGGCCGTCAACTCGTCCCGGTATTCGCTCCACAGATCCTCGATCGTTTGCCGCGTCAGCGCGGCAATGATCGGTGCGACCAATATCGTTTGCGCGACGACCATGGCTGCGGGGGTGAACAACAGACCCCATGACCCCAGCGGCCCCGAACGCGAGAGCGCGAGAAAAACACCGAGCCCAACTACCACGGGCGGCAGCCCCATCAGCGCGTTGAGGATGACAATGGTGGCCTGCCGGCCGGGGAACCGGGTGAGCGCGAGAAGTGCCCCAAAGGGCACGCCGAGGATGGCTGCAAGTGCAACGGCGGACAGGCTGACCGCCAGCGAGAGCCGCACGATCGCGAACAGCGCGGGATCTCCGGCAAGCACAAGGTCGAGGGCGGACGCGTTCTCGGGCATATGCAATATTGCGCCGATTGTTCCGATATGGTCAAATTCGGAATAGTTTCATGAATCTGCAGGTGCATTCCGGATGCGTGAGCTACTCACGACTGAGGAGGCCGCTGAATTCCTCCGCCTTTCGGAGCGCAAGCTCTACGAGCTGGTGGCGAAGAACGCCGTGCCCTGCACCAAAGTGACCGGCAAATGGCTGTTCCCGCGCGCCGCGCTCAACCGATGGCTGACGGCCGGGATGTCTCCTACGGCGATATCGCGGGAGCCGGCGCCGCCGATCGTCGGCGGCAGTCATGACCCGCTGCTGGAATGGGCGCTTCGGGAAAGCGGCTGCGGATTGGCGAGCCTTCCGGAAGGCAGCGGAGAAGGGATACGGCGGCTGACCGGCGGCGAGATCATGATGGCCGCGATCCACCTTCACGCCCTCGACGAGGACGGCGAGCAAACCAATGTTGCCCGGATCGCCGATACCCAAGACCTGAGCGACGCGGTCGTCATCGCTTTTGCCCGGCGAGAGCAAGGCTTGGTCGTCGCACCGGGCAATCCGCTGAAGCTTGGCGATCTTGCCTCCGTCGCAAAGTCCAGAGCGCGCCTGGCGCAGCGGCCGCGCGGCGCCGGCGCGCAGCTTCTCATGATGACCTTGCTCGCACGCGAGGGCGTCGCCATCGGTGAGCTCGCGCTGCAGCAGCCCGTTTGCGCAACCGGCGATGAAATCGGTCACGCCGTGCGCGCGGGAAAAGCCGATTGCGGAATTGCGACCCGATCCGTTGCGCGCACGGCGGGGCTCGATTTCGTGCCGCTGACGTGGGAGCGCTTCGATCTTGCCCTGCGGCAGCACGATTATTTCCTGCCGCAGCCGCAGAAACTGTTCGGCTTCTTTCGTTCAGCTCCGTTCACGGAAAGGGCGAAAGAGCTGGGGGGCTACGACATCACCGATATCGGCAGTGTCCGGCTGGTGAATTGAGCTCCCGAACTCTCGTGGCCGGATCGCGGCGCTTCACCGCCCGAGCGTCAGCAGCGGCTTGCCCTTCTCGACGATGTAGGTCGCGAGCTCCGCCGCGTTGCCGGTGCCGACGTTCCTCACCGCGTGGTGGGTCCCAAGCGGAATGAGCAGCACGTCGCCGGCCCTGAGCACCACCGGCGCTCTGCCGTCGAGCCGATATTCGAGCTCGCCTTCGATGAGATAGACGAGCTCTTCGCCGGGATGGCTGTGCCTGGCAGCGTCCACGCCGGGAGGGAAGTCCACGCGCACCTGGATGACCTCACGTCCGGGGATGCTCAGATTCTCCCTCATGAGATGAGTGCGCTTGATGTCTCCAAGCGAGGGTTCGGCGGCCTGGGCGCCGAGCGGAGCCCAGAGGGCCGCGGCGATCAGCGCCGCGGCCGCGAATCTCGGATGCGATTTCATGGCAGGTGCCTTTCGTTGCAAGAACTGGGTCATCACGCGGCAATCGCCGGAGGTGTCGCGCGGAAACTGATGGCCATGCGGTTGTAGGCGTTCATCAGGCTAATCGCGATGGTGAGGTCCACGAGCTCGCGCTCGTCGAAGACGGCGCGCGCGGCCTGGTAGGCCTCCTCGGGCACGTTGGTCTCCGCAACGCGCGTGACCGTCTCGGTCCATGCAAGGGCAGCGCGTTCGCGCTCATCGAAGAGAGCGCCAGCCTCACGCCATGCCTGAAGCAGTGCGAGCTTCTCGATGCCGACGCCCTTCTTGAGCAGGTCGCGCGTATGCGTGTCGAGGCAGTAGGCGCAATTGTTGATCTGCGAGATTCGTAAGTAGACCAGCTCGACCAGCGTTGCCGGCAGCTTGCTCTGCGTGACGTAGCCATAGACGCCGCCCAGCGCTTTCACGCCTGCCGGCGCGATCTGGTTGTAGTCGAGACGCTTGCTCATTGTCGTGCTCCATGATGCGTTGTTGAATGACCGGATTTTCGATCCGGGTGCTCATTTGCGAATGATCGACTTCAGCGAGTCGACGAAGACCCAGAACGAGGCGGCGAACAGGCCGACGTCTTTCAGGAGGAATTGCCCAGGCGCCACGGTGATCGCGGGCAAGCCGAGCTCCGGCACCACGACGCCCGGCGTCGAGACCATGAAGCTGACGGTGGTGACGAACAGTCCGGCCGAAAGAAAACCGCCGGCAACGGAGAAGAACGGGCTCACCAGCCGCAGCGCGATCAAAAGGCCGATGCTCAGTTCGACGAAGCCGAGGAAGGTGGAGAAGCCGCGCACCGAGAACACGGCGTAGAACCAGCTCAGCAACGGGCTGTTCTCCACCAGCGGCACCAGCCCCTGGGCTTCGTAGTCGGTGAACTTCATGCCGCCGAACCAGACGTAGATAATCGCAAGCGACACATAGAGGCCGATGCGGCTGACCGGCTCGGCGTAGACGATCAGGCGTTCGGCCTGGTCGCGCCAGCGGATGGTGAAGCCCAGCGTGATGGGCGAGATCGGCAGCTCAGTTATGATGCGTGACATCGTTATCTCCATTCTTTGTGTGGGGGGCTTACGCGTTGACCGGCGTGTGCAGATTGTAGCGAGGGGCGGGAATGGCGCTGGACAGCTTGTCCGTCATGGCAAGGCGCGCCGTCTCGTAGCGGTCCCATTCCGACTTTTCCGCCAGCGAGGGGATCGTCACGGTCTCACCGAGGTCGAGGCCGGCGAGCGCCGCATCGACCATGTCATCGGCCGACATCACGATGGCTGCCGGCAATTGGTGAACCGGGGTGCCGGCGACGTCCCAGAACTCGGTCGCAGTGGCACCCGGCAGCACCGCCTGCACACGCACGCCCTTGCCGGCGAGCTCGTGAACGAGCGACTGGCTGAAGGCGAGCACGAAGGCTTTGGTGCCGCCATAGACGCCGTTCAGCACCTCCGGCGCGATCGCGACGATGGACGCGATGTTGATGATGGTGCCGTGGCCGCGCGCGACAAATCGGGGGGCCGCTGCGTAGGTCAGCCGCGTCAACGCGCCGACGTTGAGGTGGATCATGTCCGACATCTTCTCGACGTCGGACGCCACGAGCGGAGCGGCGGAGCCGACACCGGCGTTGTTCACCAGCATCGAGATGCCGGCATTGTCTTTCAGGATCTGCTCGACGCGCTGCAGGTCGGCGGTCGACGTGAGGTCGGCCTCGACCGTCTCCACCTGGCGTCCGGTCTCGTTGGCGAGCCGGCGCGCCAGCGATGCGAGGCGCTGTCGGTTGCGCGCGACAAGAATGAGATCGTAGCCGCGCTTGGCGAGGCGATCGGCATAGATGGCGCCGATGCCGGTCGATGCGCCCGTGATGAGGGCCGTGCCTTGGGTCTGGGTCATGTCCGTCTCCGTTGATTGGCTGCCGTTGTGACGACCGGGAGATGAATAGACCCTTCCGAAATCGTCGGGTATCTGGCAAAATCGAGATGCATCCTTCCAAAAAATGGAAGTAACGAATGGATCGTCTCGAGGGCATGTCGATCGTGCTGGCCGTCGCGGAGGCCGGAAGCCTGTCGGCGGCGGCCCGGCGTCACAAAATGCCGCTGGCCACGGTGAGCCGGAAAGTCTCCGAGCTGGAGGCGCATCTGCGCACCAAGCTGTTTAGCCGGTCGAGCCGCGTGCTGGTCCCTACCGATGCGGGGCGCTCCTACATCGCTGCGGCCAAGCGGATCCTTGCCGATGTCAGCGAGGCCGAACGCGTCGCGTCCGGCGAGTACACGACGCCCCGCGGAGATTTGAGCGTCACGACCTTGGTCGCGCTCGGCCGCCTCTGCCTGCAGCCGATCCTGGCGGAATTCCTGGCGGCATTCCCCGAAGTGGATGTTCAGCTCAACCTGCAGGATCGCACAATCAATCTCCTGGACGAGCATATCGACGTCGCGCTTCGCGTCGGCGATCTCGCCGACAGCAGCCTGATCGCCGTGCGCATCGGGGAAATCCATCGCGTGGCCTGTGCCAGCCCGGCCTATCTGAAAGCGCGCGGGACGCCGAAGGCGCCCGACGATCTCTCCGTGCACGACTGTGTGAGCTATCCGCCGATGCAGTCGCCGACGACGTGGCGGTTCAGGCGCGAGGGGACCGAATATGCGGTGCCGGTACGCTCACGCTTCGTCGCGAGCAGTCTCGAATCCGCCGCCGATGCCGCGCGCGCAGGCATAGGGATCACCGTCGCATTCTCGTATCTGGTCGCCGATTCCGTGAAATCCGGTGAGCTGATCCCGCTCCTGCAGGACTTTCAGCCGCCGCCGCAACCCGTCAGCTTCGTCTATTCGCCCAACCGCTTCATGCCAGCCAAATTGCGCGCTTTTCTCGACTTTGCCTCACCGCGCATCAAGGCGCGCCTCTCCGACATTCCCAAGGAATTGCTGCCGCGGCGAACGCGGCAATAGCGCAGAACGGGAGAATTTAAGGCCGGGGGTGGAGTCAGACTGCCTCACGAAACAGAGCTCAACAAGAGCGTCGGTCTTGTGCCGTCGTCAAACGCGACGCGGCTCAGCTGTTTCTGGCTTGAACAAGACTCTCTTCGTTGTTCGCCAGATCATCATAGGAATCGGCGATCTTCTGATACTGACCCCGAGCGGTTTCGTCGGCCATCAGTTCGGACTTGGCTCGAAACTCTTCCGCCTGATCGCGATACCGCTTTGCCTGGGCTTCGTGATCCATGATGCGCCTCCTGCCGGGATGCTAACCCAGGGGTGTTAGATTGGTTCCCCGCAATATTTTGCTTATCCGAAGACCTGACCTGCCGTGGCGCCTGAGTTCGCGGCTCATTCCGCAGCCCGGACGTGGCGGGACTACGCCATCACCTGCCTCGCCGCCGCCGAGATCATCACCAGCCCGCCGATGATCACGGCAGCGTCGAGGATGGCGGTGTGGATGTGCACCGGCATCCGTTCGACGAAGGCCTTTGCCAGGAACGCGCCGGGGACGGCGACGGCGCCGATCAGCAGCGCGAAGGCGAGCACCTGCGCGGTCACCGCGCCGGCGAGACCGAACACGGAGATCTTGATGAGGCCGGTGCCGAGCGAGATCATCGCGTCGGTCGCGATCACGGCGGCGCCTTCGAGGCCTGCGGCCATCAGGAGCGAGAGCAGGATCACGCCGGAGCCTGAGGTGCCGCCGACCAGCACGCCGTAACCGACCGAGCCGGCGGCAAGGCCGCCATCGCCGATCCTCACCTGTCGGCGGCGGAGCACGCGGCGCAGCGGCACGCTCAGGATCAACATGGCGCCGATCACGAGTGCGGCGCCCGCATTGGTGAGACGCGTGTAGCCGTAAGCACCGAGCGCCGTCGTCAGCGCCGCGCAGGCGAGCACGATCAGCGCGCGGCGGCGATCGGCATAACGGATGTAAGCGAGTGCACGGCTGGAATTGGTGAGCATCGCGGAGATCGCGATGATCGGCACGACCGGTTCGGCGCCGACCAGCGGCACCAGCACCAAAGGCATGAGGGCGCCGGTGCCGTAGCCGGCGAGACCACCGATGATCGAAGCAAACAACGCCATCATTGCGACCAGCAGGAGCTGGAAAATCGAGATGTCGGCGAAGCCTGAGACGATGGTCACGTTCTCTCATCGCGGCTGATGCGAGCCGCAGCTTGATCGGCGATGGCAGCGAGCGCGGCTTGCTCTAGTGGAAAATCCGCCGCGAGCCAAGCGTCCTCGGCGAGCGTCAGCACATGTCCGAGCGCGGGTCCTTCGGCGAGACCGCGCGCGATGAAGTCGGCGGCCTTCAGCGGAAATTTCGGTGCAGTCCAGCGCTGCGGCAGCTCGGCAAGCGCTCGCCATCGCGTCGAAGTGACGTCGCCGCCGGCGCGCGCCCAGCCCAGCAACACGCGATCGTGATAGGGCTCCGCACCGAGTCGATAGAGCAGCCGCCGTGCATTGGCCTCGTCCTTGGTGGCGAGACGCCACCAGCGGTGTCCCATCGAATCCAGCGCCTTGATCTCGGCATTGGAGAGTCTCAAGCGCGCGGTGAGGCGCTTGGCATCCTCGGTCACAGCGACCGACAGCGCGGCGAGGCGCCGCGTGCTGCTGGCGGCGAGGCCGAGCTCGCGCTCGATCGCGATCATCGCCGACAGCGGCCCGGTGTAGACGACGCCGCCGGTCAGCGCTTGCAGCAAGCCGCCCTCGGCCATCGCCAACACGGCCGCAGAGGCACCGCCCGCGACCAGCAGCTTGAGCATCTCCATGCGCACCCGTTCGGCCGAGAGGCTGGCAAGTCCCGCGCGTCCCCGGATGCAGGCGAGATAGCCGTCGCGGTCGGGTTCGCCGCCACCGAAGGCGGCGTGAATGCGGAAGAAGCGCAGGATGCGTAAAAAATCCTCGGCGATGCGCTGATTGGGATCGCCGATGAAGCGCACGCGTCGCGCTCTGGCATCGGCGATGCCGCCGACATAATCGTGAACGACACCGCGCATGTCGACCGACAGGCCGTTCATGGTGAAGTCGCGCCGCTCGGCGTCCTTCACCCAATCGCGGCCGAAGGCGACCTTTGCCTTGCGACCAAACGTTTCGGTGTCCTCGCGCAGCGTCGTCACTTCGTACGGCTTGCTGTCGATGACGAGCGTGACGGTGCCGTGATCGATGCCGGTCGGCACGCTCTTGATGCCGGCGGCCTTGGCGCGTCGCATCACCTCGTCCGGCAGCGCCGTGGTCGCGATGTCGATGTCGCCGGGCACGAGACCGAGCAGCGCGTTGCGCACCGCGCCGCCGACCACCCGCGCCTCCTCGCCCTCCGCATTGAGCAATTGCAGGACGCGCGCGGTCCCGCCAGCGATCAGCCAGGGCGCATCGGCGAGTAACGGCTCCGCGCTCATCGTCCAGCCCTTATTTCTGCGGCACGAACTTGCCATTTTCGACATGCGCGGGAACGTAGGTCGAATCCGGCCCGGCGCCATAATGCGCCATGCCGATCATCCCCGCGATCACCAGCACCAGCGCGACCAGAGCGAGGCGCGCGACGATGTAGACCGGCCAGGACGATCGCGCGAACAGGCCGGACCGGCTCGCGGCCAGAAACAGCGCATAGACGGCGAAGGGAATGAGGAAAATTCCGATCTCGGTGAGAATCGGTCGGATCATGATGAATAGATCCGCTCATAAAGCACGCGCAGCATACCGGCCGTCGCCCCCCAGATGTAGCGTTCCGCGAACGGCATCGCGTAGTACGACCGCGCCATGCCGCGGAATTCCTTGCTGTGCACCTGGTGGTTCACCGGGTTCATCAGGAAGGACAGCGGCACCTCGAAGGCGTCGTCAACCTCGGACTGGTTGATCGTGAGTTCGAAGCCCGGCTTGACCCTCGCGACCGTCGGCAGGATGCGGAAGCCGAAGGCCGTGCCGTAGAGATCGAGATAGCCGATCGGCTCGACGAAATTCCTCGACAGCCCGACCTCCTCCTCCGCCTCGCGCAGCGCCGCATCGAGCGGCGAGGAATCGGTCGCGTCGATCTTGCCGCCGGGAAAGGCGATCTGGCCGGCATGGTCGTTGAGATGCGCCGAGCGCTGCGTCAACAGGATGGTCGGCTCCGGATGATCGACCACTGCGATCAGGACCGCTGCGGGGCGCACCGGCTGCTCGCGCGCGATGATCTCGAGCATCTTGTCGGTGCCGGGATCGCCCGACGCGGGAATGATGTTGGGATCGTAGAGGCCGGGCGGCACGTCGAAGCCGAGCCTCGCCTTCGAGCGGGCAAAGAAATCCGCCGCGCCAATCACGGCCGGATCGTTCTTCGGGATAGGCTTGTTCAAAGCGCGGCCCTCACCTGCTCCGCATTGGCCATGGCGAAGAATTCTCCTGATGATTCGACGCCGAACATCGGCTGGCCATCGACCATCCGCTCCTCGCCCATGTCAACCAGATCGTAATAGAGCGCGCGGGTCACCTTGGCCCAGAGGTCGGCGCGGACGTGCAAATACGGCATCAACCCGCCGTCCTTGGCCTCTTCGAAGCGCAACCGGTGCGCGGCATCGCAGGTGACCCAGTCGTCGACATTGGTGCGGAAGCTCAGCACGCGATCGCGGCCCTCGCCGTGACTGAGCATCTCGACGGCCATGAACGGCGCGTCGTCGACGCGAATGCCGACCTTCTCCACCGGCGTCACCAGGAAATGCTTGTCGCCCTCACGCTTGAGGATGGTCGAGAACAGGCGGACCAGCGCATGACGGCCGATTGGTGTCCCCATGTAGAACCAAGTACCATCGGAGGCGATTCGGATATCGAGATCGCCGCAAAACGGCGGATTCCACAGATGCACCGGAGGCAGGTCCTTTTTGGCGCCTTCGGCACTGGCAGCACTTTTGGCGGCGGCAGTCAGCCCGTCGAGACCGCGATCGGCGCTCTGCCCTTGGTTCGCCATGGTTTGCCCTGACTTTGTCATTTGGCACGGATGTTATTTGGCACGATTGGTGCAGGTCTACGTTGTATGTTGGCGCTCGGTTCCACCCCGGATGAGCCCGGTGTGGGAGGTCGCCACTTCGTGATGCCGTACATAACCCGAAGCCGATAAGGTGGGGATAGGTTAATTCAACGAATACATGGCCTTCCTGCAAGTCTAGCATGGGGCCCATGATCTGGCGTGATGACCTGAAGTGAGCAGTGACGTGACGACGCAAGCAAGCCGCGAGGCCGGCTGAAGGAGCGAGCGAATGGCGGAAAGTGTCGAGAAACTCGAGGACGGGATCGTCCGTTCGGCCGAGCAGGTATCAGGCCAGATTCGCGCGGCGAAGGACGCGATCGCGTCCGTCATCTTCGGTCAGGACCGCGTGATCGAGAACACGCTCGTCACCATCCTCTCCGGCGGCCATGCGCTCTTGATCGGCGTCCCCGGCCTCGCTAAGACCAAGCTGGTCGAGACGCTCGGCGTCACGCTCGGTCTCGACGCCAAGCGCATCCAGTTCACGCCCGACCTGATGCCGTCGGACATTCTCGGCGCCGAGGTGCTGGACGAGAGCACTGCGGGCAAGCGCGCCTTCCGCTTCATCGCGGGGCCGGTATTCGCGCAGCTGTTGATGGCCGACGAGATCAACCGCGCCAGCCCGCGCACACAATCAGCGCTGCTGCAGGCCATGCAGGAGCAGCACATCACGGTGGCCGGCGCGCGCCACGATCTGCCGAAACCCTTCCACGTGCTCGCCACGCAAAACCCGCTGGAGCAGGAAGGCACCTATCCGCTGCCCGAGGCGCAGCTCGACCGCTTCCTGATGGAGATCGACGTCGACTATCCCGATCGCGATGCCGAACGCCGCATCCTGTTCGAGACCACCGGCGCCGAGGAGACGCTGGCCAGGGGCGCGATGACGCCCGACGCGCTGATCACGGCGCAGCGGCTGATCCGCCGCCTGCCGGTCGGCGATTCCGTGGTGGAGGCGATCCTGTCGCTGGTGCGCTCGGCCCGTCCGGGTCCGGACGCCGGCGAAGCCGGCAAGTTCATCGCCTGGGGCCCCGGCCCGCGCGCCAGCCAATCCCTGATGCTGGCCGTGCGCGCACGCGCGCTGATCGACGGTCGCCTCGCGCCCTCGATCGACGACGTGCTCGACCTCGCCGAGCCCGTGCTCAAGCACCGCATGGCGCTGACCTTCCAGGCACGCGCCGAAGGCCGCACCATTCCGGACGTGATCCGGCAATTGAAGACACGGATCGGTTGATGGCGGCAGAGAACGGGCACACAGCGAAGGAGATCATCGCGATCCGACGTGCCGATGGCGAAAGCCGCACGCTCGCCGCTTCACTGCCGCGCCTGGTGCTCGAGGCCCGCCGTATCGCCGCCAACGTCATCCACGGTTTGCATGGCCGCCGCCGCGCCGGCTCCGGCGAAAACTTCTGGCAGTACCGCCGCTTCATCTCGGGCGAGCCGGCGCAGAACGTCGACTGGCGCCGCTCGGCGCGTGACGACCATCTTTACGTCCGCGAGCTCGAATGGGAGGCCTCGCACACGGTCTGGATCTGGCCCGACCGCTCGCCCTCGATGGCATTCGCCTCGAAGACCGCGCGCGAATCCAAGCTTGAACGCACGCTGATCGTCGCTTTCGCGCTGGCCGAGCTGCTGGTCTCCGGCGGCGAGCGCGTCGGCATTCCCGGCCTGATGGCGCCAACCGCGAGCCGCAGCGTCATCGACAAGATGGCGCAGGCGATGCTGCATGACGATGCCGACCGCCTCAGCCTGCCGCCGTCCTTCGTGCCGTCGGCGCTGGCCGAGACCATCGTGCTGTCGGATTTCTGGTCGCCGATCGCGGAGATCAAGACGACGCTGGCAGGGCTCTCCGGCTCCGGCGCGCACGGCACGCTGGTGCAAATCGTCGATCCCGCCGAGGAGACGTTCCCCTATTCCGGCCGCGTCGAGTTCGTCGAGCCGGAAGGCTTTGGCGTGATCACCGCCGGCCGCGCCGAGAGCTGGGCGCAGGATTACACCGAACGGCTCACCCTGCACCGTGACCAGATCCGCGCCGAGACCAGCAAGCTCGACTGGCTGTTCACCACGCACACGACCGACCGCTCCGCCGCCGAGCTCTTGCTGTTCCTGCACGCCGGCATGCAGGTGAGCAAGTCCGGTGCCCGCACCACGACGATCAAGGCGGGGCCGGCCGCATGATGGGACTGCCGCTCGCCTTCACCCAACCGCTGCTTTTGATCGGCCTCATCAGCCTGCCGGTGCTGTGGTGGCTGCTGCGGGTGACGCCGCCGCGGCCGCGCCGCATCGAATTTCCGCCGACGCGGCTGCTGTTCGACATCGCGCCAAGGGAAGAGACGCCCTCGCGGACGCCGTGGTGGCTGACCGCATTGCGGCTCTTGGCTGCGGCTTTGGTCATTTTCGCCGCCGCCGGCCCGATCTGGAATCCGCAGACAGGCGCCGCTGGCAGCAAGGCGCCGCTGATGATCATGCTCGACGACGGCTGGAGCGCTGCCTCGCACTGGGATGTCAGGATCCGGGCCGCTGACGAGCTGATCGCCAACGCCGACAATGACCGCCGCGCCATCGCGCTGGTGCAGCTGTCGGAGCCGAACCGCGACATCACGCTGATGCCGGCAGGTGCCGCTCGCGTGGCGCTGCGCCAGCTCGCGCCAAAGCCCTATTCGATCGACCGCGTCGAGACGCTCGCCGCGATCGACCGTTTCCTGAAAGCCACCGGCGATTGCGAGATCGCCTGGCTCTCCGACGGCGTCGACACCGGGCGCGGCGAGGAATTCGTGACGGGCCTCGGCAAGACCATCGGTGATCGCAGCCTGACCATCTTCGACGGCGGCACCTCTGCGCCGCTGGCGCTGGTCGCGGCCGAGAACGCCGCCGCCAGGATGACGGTAAAGGTGCTGCGCACCGACAGCGGCATTGCCGCCGGCACCGTGCGCGCGCTGGACCAGAAGGCGTCCCCGATCGGCGAGGCCCGCTATTCGTTCGGCCCGCAGGACAAGGAGACCGACGCGTCGTTCGATCTTCCGGTCGAGCTGCGCAACGACATCACGCGGCTCGAGATCTCGGGCGAGCGCTCCGCCGGCGCGGTGCAGCTGCTCGACAAGCGCTGGCGCCGCCGCGCCATCGGCATCGTCTCGGGCGCGACCAGCGAGACCGCGCAGCCGCTGCTGGCGCCGACCTTTTATCTCACTCGCGCGCTGGCGCCGTTCGCCGACGTGCGGCTCGCAGACAAGGGCTCGCCGCAGCAGGGCATCACCCAGTTCCTCGATCAGAAGCTGCCGATGATCATCCTCGCCGATGTCGGCACGATCGCGCCTGAGCTGCGCGAGCGCCTCAATGCCTGGATCGACCAGGGCGGCGTACTGGTGCGGTTCGCAGGGCCCCGATTGGCGCAGGCCGAGGACGATCTCGTGCCGGTCAAGCTGCGCAAAGGCGGCCGCACGCTCGGCGGCAGCCTGACCTGGGAGAAGCCGCAGCATCTCGCCTCCTTCGCCGCCGACGGTCCGTTCGCCGGCGTCGCGGTGCCCAAGGACGTCGCCGTCAGCCGCCAGGTGCTGGCCGAGCCCGACGCGGTGCTCGCCACCAAGAGCTGGGCTTCGCTGGAGGACGGCACGCCGCTGGTGACGGGAGAGCATCGCGGCAAGGGCCTCGTCAGCCTGTTCCATGTCAGCGCCGACATGCGCTGGTCGGACCTGCCGATGTCGGGCACCTTCGTCGAAATGCTGCGGCGGGTGGTCGACATGTCCGGCTACACCTCCAAGCCCGGTGCCGGAGTCGCGAGCGAAGCGACCACTGAAACGGTGGCGCCGCTGCACATTCTCGACGGTTTCGGCGCCTTCGGACCGCCGCCGGCGACCGCAAAGCCGCTGCCGGCCGATTATCGCGACCGCGCCACACCCGATCATCCGCCGGGCTTCTATGGTCCAGCCGAAGGACCGCTCGCCGTGAACACGCTCGCCAGCGCCGACCGCATCGCAGCCCTGAATACCGCGAGCCTGCGGGCCCGGCACGCCACCTACACCAATGCCGAGCCGCGCGACTTGCGCGGCTGGCTGCTGTCGACGGCGCTGTCGCTGTTCCTGATCGACGCCATCATCGTCGCGCTGCTCGGCGGCGGTCTTGCTGCGCTGCTGCGCCGCCGCGCCGCGCCTGCGATGATCGTGCTCGGTCTCGCGCTTGCGGGCTTCGCGGTGCTTTCGCCCACGCCGGCGCGCGCCGATAGCGCGTCCGACGAGTTCGCGATGAAGGCAGTGTCTCAGACCCGCCTCGCTTATGTCGTAACAGGCAATGCCGACGTCGATTCCATCGTCAAGGCCGGCATGAACGGGCTGACGCTGTTCCTGGCGCAGCGCACGGCGCTGGAAGCCGGCGATCCGGTCGGCGTCGATCCCGCGCGCGACGAGCTCGCCTTCTTCCCGCTGATCTACTGGCCGATCGTGCCCGGTGCGCCGAAGCCACCGCAGGACGCCATCAACAAGATCGACGCCTATATGAAGCAGGGCGGCACGGTGCTGTTCGACACCCGCGATGCGATCGAGGCCCCGCCCGGCGCGAACGGCGCGGCGCAGACCCCCGCCATGCGGACGCTGCGTGAGATCCTGTCCTCGCTCGACGTGCCCGAGCTCGAACCGGTGCCGCGCGAGCACGTGCTGACCAAGACCTTCTATCTCTTGCGCGACTTCCCCGGGCGCTTCGTCACCGGCCAGACCTGGGTCGAGACACTGCCGCGCGACGAGGACGAGGACAGTGCGCAGCGGCCGGCGCGCGGCGGCGACGGCGTCTCGCCGATCATCATCACTTCGAACGACCTTGCCGGCGCCTGGGCGGTGCGGCCCGACGGGCAAGCCATGCTGCCGGTGACCGGCGGCGACAGCCGCCAGCGCGAATTCGCCTACCGCGCCGGCGCCAACATCGTGATGTACACGCTGACCGGCAACTACAAGGCCGATCAGGTGCACGCACCGGCGCTGATCGAACGGCTGGGGCAATGATGCGGGTTTTGAATCTGAATGCCCGTAAGATGAAGCCGTCATGCCCGGGCATAGCCGTTCGAAGAACGGCGTCGCTTGGCTCGCCTATGTGCCGGGCATTCACGTTCTTCGTGCCGCATGGCAATCCGTGGATGGCCGGGACAAGCCCGGCCATGATGAGGCCGAGAGAGTGACGTCATGAACTACGGTATCGCGTTCACCCCGCTCGTTCCCACCATCGTGCTGTGGCTCGCGCTCGCCGCGATCGTCGTCGTCGCGCTTGTGCTGCTGCTGGCGCGGGCGCGCGGCGCGGCCGTGCGCGTGGCCGCGCTGGCGCTGTTCCTGCTGGCGCTCGCCAATCCGTCCTTCACCCGGGAGGACCGCGATCCCCTCACCTCCGTCGCCGCCGTCGTCGTCGACAAGAGTCCGAGCCAGAATTTCGGCAACCGCAACCGCGAGGCCGCCCAGGCGCAGGAAGCGCTCGTCGACAGCCTGAAGAAGATCAAGGGGCTCGAGGTCCGCGTCGTCGACGCTGGCCAAGCCGACGGCGAGACCGACGGCACGAAACTGTTCGGCGCCCTCGCCTCGGCCTTGTCGGATGTGCCGGTCGACCGCGTCGCCGGCGCGTTCCTGATCACCGACGGCCGCGTCCACGACATTCCCGCGAACGCCGCCGCGCTCGGCTTCCAGGCACCGGTGCACGCGCTGATCACCGGGCAGAAGGACGAGCGTGACCGCCGCATCGCGATCACGGCAGCGCCGCGCTTCGGCATCGTCGGGCAGACCCAGACCATCAGCTACCGGCTCGACGACCAGGGCGTCTCCGGCGAGCGCGCCAAGGTCACGGTCCGCCGCGACGGCGAGGTCATCAACGAGCGCACGCTGTCGAGCGGCCAGGCAGCGAGCGTCGACGTCGACATCAAACATGCCGGCCCGAACATCGTCGAGATCGAGGCCTCGCCGCTCGAACGCGAATTGACGCCGGTGAACAACCGCGCCGTCGTCGCGATCGACGGCGTGCGCGACAAGCTGCGCGTGCTGCTGGTCTCGGGCGAACCGCATTCGGGCGAGCGCACCTGGCGCAATCTGCTCAAGTCCGACGCCAGCGTCGACCTCGTGCATTTCACCATTCTGCGGCCGCCGGAGAAGCAGGACGGCACGCCGATCAACGAATTATCGCTGATCGCGTTTCCGACCCGCGAGCTGTTCCAGCAGAAGATCAACGAATTCCAGCTGATCATCTTCGACCGCTACGCCCGCCAGGGTGTGCTGCCGATCGCCTATTTCGACAACATCGCGCGCTATGTACGCGGCGGCGGCGCGGTGCTGGTCTCGGCCGGTCCAGACTACGCCTCCAACACCAGCATCTGGCGCACGCCGCTGGATTCGGTGTTGCCGGCCGAACCCGTCGGTGTGACGGAGAAGCCGTTCTATGCGCATCTGTCCGACATCGGCAAACGCCATCCCGTCACGCGCGGGCTGGAGGGCTCGGGGAGCGAACCGCCGCGCTGGAGCCGGTTCTTCCGCACCGTCGATACCCGCAATGCGGTCAACCCGCCGGTCATGACCGGCGTGGACGGTAAGCCGCTGCTGTTCCTGTCGCGCTTTGGCGAGGGCCGCGTCGCGCTTCTGCTGTCCGACCACATCTGGTTGTGGGCGCGCGGCTATGAAGGCGGCGGCCCGCATCTCGACCTGCTCAGGCGAACGTCGCACTGGCTGATGAAGCAGCCGGATCTCGACGAAGAGGCGCTGCGCCTCCAGGTGCAGGGCAAGAATCTCATCGTGGTGCGCCAGACCATGGCGGATAGCGTGCAGCCGGTGAATGTGACATCGCCGTCGGGCGTGTCGCAGGACCTGACCCTGTCGCCTGCCGATCCCGGCGAGTGGCGCGCCAGCCTGCCGGCCAGCGAGCTCGGCCTGTGGCAGGCGACCGACGGCACGCTGAAGGCGCTGATCAATGTCGGCCCGACCAATCCGAAGGAGTTTTCGGAAGTCACCTCCACCACCGACACGTTGAAGCCGCTGACACAGGCGACCGGCGGCGACGCCGTGCGCGTGGCCAGCGGTTCCAGCGTCGAGCTGCCGCGCATCCTGCCGGTACGCTCGGTCGGCATGTTCCATGGCGACGGCTGGATGGGCGTGCGGATGCGCGATGCCAGCGTGGTGAAAGGCGTCGGCGTGCTGCCGATCTTCGCCGGCGTGATCGGCCTTCTGCTGCTGCTCGGCGCCTTCGCCGCGACCTGGGTCCGCGAAGGGCGCTAGTTGCCCGAACGACACATCGGGCCGGCGCTCTGCTTGCGCCGATCCGACCGCCGTTGACATCCGTGAACCGCTCGGGCGATGTTACACTATAACATCGCGGCGTCCTGAATTGACGCCCCGATGTGGGGGTGGCGTTTTCAGATGAAGTGGTTCCGGTCGAATATCAGGCACGGTGCCCGGCTCGCGTTGCTCGCGCTGCTGGTGCAGTTCGCGCTGACCTTCGGCCACAGCCATTGGTTCGCGCAGGCCGCCCTCGCGCAATCCTCGGCCCAGCAGACCGATAGTGGCGCCCAGGACAGCGGCAAGGGCGTGGCTGCGATCGACCGCGCCGCGGTCCAGAAGCAATCGCCGGCAGGCCCTGATCGCGATCATCAGGGCGAGGACAATTGCGCCATCTGCGCCATCATTGCGATGGCGGGCACCGTCATGTCGGCAACGCCGCCCGTGCTGCTGCTGCCGCAGGCGATCGAGCTGCTCCATCGCACCACCGATGCCGAATTCATCCATCTGAAATCGGCCGGCACGGCATTCCAGCCCCGCGCCCCTCCCGCGTCTTGACTTCCAACGCTTGATCACGCCCAGCCTCGCCGTTTTCAGGCGTTGCCTGGGACAAGTTGAAGTCGAATTCCGTCGCGCCGCGACGGCAGGCCGCCTCCGATCAACAGATCCTATGCGGACGGCCTGGCTGGAATCAGGACCATGTCATTTCAATTGCGACGCGCGCAGCGTCTTGGCGGAGCAAGCCTGCTCCTGCTGGGTGCCGCCGCCACGCCCGCCTTCGCTCAAAGCGCCTCGTCGACCGAACTTCCGGCCGTCACGGTAACGGCGCCGAGTCCCATCGTGCGCAGAGCGGTGGTGCCGACGCGCAGCCCGGTCCGCCCCACGCGAACCGCACGCGTTCGCAGCCAGCAGCCCCCCGCGGAAGCAACGCCGGCAGCAGCAGCCCCCGCCGCCGCGCCCCAGCAGGGCGTGCTGCCTGTTGTCACCGACCAGTTCGCGACGGTCACGGTGGTGCCGAACGAGGAGATCCGCCGCCAGGGTGGCGGCACGCTCGGCGATCTCCTGTTCTCGAAGCCCGGCATCACCGGCTCTGAATACGCGCCCGGCGCATCCAGCCGGCCGATCATTCGCGGCCTGGACACCAACCGTGTCGGCATTGTCGAGAACGGAACAGGCAGCAATGGCGCGTCCGATCTGGGCGAGGATCACTTCGTGCCGATCGATCCGCTGGCAACCGACCAGGTCGAGGTCATCCGCGGACCGGCGACGCTGCGCTACGGCTCCACCGCGATCGGCGGCGTGGTGAGCGCAACCAACAATCGAATTCCCGATGCCTTGCCGTCCTGCACGGCGCCCTTTCCGACTTACGGACTCCCGACCAAGGCGCCCCTGGCAAACGTCGGATCGCCGGGCTGCGTCACCGCGGAAACACGGACGGCAGTGACTTCGGTCGATCGCGGGGTCGAAGGTGCAGTATTGCTCGACGCCGGTGGCGGTAACTTTGCCGTCCACGCCGATGCCTTTGGCCGCAAGGCCGGCGACTACAACATCCCGAGCTACCCGTTTTTGACCGACCCGACGCTGCCGTTCAACGGTCGCCAGCCGAATTCGCCATCGCAGACCTACGGCGGATCCGTCGGTGGCTCCTACATCTTCGATGGCGGCTACGTTGGCGCGGCGATCACGCAGCACAACGCGCTCTACCACATTCCCGGTATCGAGGGCAGCGAGTTCCTGACGCGGATCGATGGACGACAAACAAAATTCACGACAAAAGGCGAATATCGGCCGGACGCTGCGGCGATCGATGCAATCCGATTCTGGGCTGGGGCCACCGACTATAAACACGATGAGGTCGGGCTCGCCGACTCTGCCGACCTTGCCTCGCTCGGCGTGAGACAGACCTTCACCAACAAGGAACAGGAAGGCCGCGTCGAGGTGCAGCTTGCGCCGTTCGACGTCCGCTTTGCTGCGCTGACCACCGCTGTGGGCGTTCAGGCGTCGCACCAGAAGCTAACCGCGCCGAGCCCGGACGATCCAGGCAGCCCGCTCAACGGACTATTCGATCCGAACAAGAACACAAAGGTCGCCGGGTACATCTTCAACGAGTTCAAGTTCAGCGAAGCTACCAAGGCTCAGATCGCCGGGCGCGTGGAGAGCGCAAGGTTGAGCGGCACGGCGCCAAGCTTCGTCCCCGATGTGTTCGACCTCACCGTCGATCCGGCCGCGATCGGCCCCGCAACGGCGTTCAACCGCAACTTCACGCCAGTGAGCGGGAGCATCGGCCTGATCCAAAACCTTCCTTGGGATCTAGTCGCCAGCATCACCGGCCAATATGTCGAACGTGCGCCGAAACCCGCGGAATTGTTTTCGCGCGGCGGCCACGACGCCACCACTACTTTCGACATAGGCAATCCCAATCTTGGCATCGAGACCGCCAAGTCGGTCGAGGCGGCTCTGCGACGGGCGATAGGGCCGCTTCGCTTCGAACTCACCGGCTATTACACCAAGTTCAACGGCTTCATCTACCGGCGCTTGACCGGCAACACGTGTGAGGACGGTGTTTGCCAGATTGGCCCGGGCCTCGAGCTGAATCAGGCGGTCTATTCGCAGCGCGACGCGACATTTCGTGGCGGGGAATTCCAGTTCCAGTACGACGTGATGCCGGTCTGGAACGGGATCTGGGGCATCGAGGGTCAATACGACATCGTGCGCGCGACCTTCGACGACGGCACCAACGTGCCACGCATTCCGCCCCAGCGGCTGGGCGGTGGTGTGTACTATCGCGACGCCAACTGGTTTGCGCGGATCAACCTGCTGCACGCGTTCGCGCAAAATGACATCGCACCGATCGCGGAGACACCTACGCCTGGCTACAACCTATTGAGGGCCGAGGTCAGCTACAAGACTAAGCTCGATCAAAGCTGGTTCGGCGCGCGCGAGATGCACGTTGGGTTCGTCGGCAACAACCTGCTGAACGAGAACATCCGCAATGCCGTCTCCTTCAACAAGGACCAGGTCCTGTTGCCGGGTATCGGCGTGCGGGCGTTCGCGAACTTCAAGTTCTAGCGCCGATCAAGCCGGGGGCCTTCGGGCCCCGGCACATCGAGCTACGAACGCGCGAGCCGCTTCTCGAAGCGCCACTGGTCGACCGGGAACGGTCCGTTCGACGTCTCCGACAACATCACGAACGTGCCGGCCATGCGCCAGCCGCTTTTCTCGTAGAACCGCGCGGCGCGATGATTGTCGACGGCACATGCCAGCCAGGCCAGCTCCACTCCGCGCGCGGCAAGCCATGCCTCCGCATCGGCGATCAGCGCCGCGGCCACACCGAGCCCGTACGCTTCAGACGACACGAAGAGCTGGTACAATTCGTCACCTCTGATGGCGCAGAAACCGAGCGGCGCGCCGGCCGGGCCAACGACGCAGACATCGGGAAGCATGACCGCGAGGCGCTCGCGAAAGCTCGAGAGCGTGCGGAAGCGGACCAGCTCAGGCGGCGCAAGCGCCGCATGCGATTCATGCCAGACATCATGCCACAGCCGTGCGAGATGATCGATCTCAGGGATATCAGCGTGCCGCACCTCCATCGTCGATACTCCATATGAGAGCGTCGAAACCTGGCTACTCCCGCGCCCTGCTCCAGTCGGGACCCACCTGCCCCGATACGCCCTCGAAAGCGCCGTCGACGAGTTCGAACACGAGGATACGGGCGGCATCGACCGGACCGGGCATGGTAACGCGGCCCTTAGGGACCGGCTTGAAGCCGACACGGCTGTAATAGGGCTCGTCGCCCACCAAGAGCACGATGGCGTGGCCGTTCTCCTTCGCGCCCTTCAGCGCGCGCTCCATCAACAGACGGCCGATGCCGCGGTCGCGGAATGGCGGCTCGACCGTGAGCGGCCCGAGCAGCAATGCGGGCGTCTCGCCGACCAGGATCGGCAACTGCCTGACCGAGCCGACCAGCAGCGTGCCGATGCGCGCCGTGAAGGACAACTCGAGCAAATGGTCGACATGCTCGCGGATGCGGTAGGCGCTGAGCACGAAGCGGCCAGGGCCGAAGGTACGTTCGTGCAGCCGCTCGATCGCTTGAGCATCGCCGGCGGCCTCGGGAAGGATGGTCACTGAGAGGTCGGTCATGTCAATCCGCGAGATAGCATCTGCGCGCGGCAAGGTCCATCGAGCTGTGCTGCACCCTCACGCACGAGCCGCTTGGCCGAGCCGAGCCTGCTCCGCAGATTCAGGCGCTTGCATCGCGAGAGCGAAGCAAACGCTCCACATCGAGAGCATAGTGATGGGAACGACGTAATAGGGCGTGAACGTCGGATGACTAATGAAGAATATGAGGTTCACGAGAAGATTGCCGCCGACGACGAGGGCGACCTGCCGGGCTCCGCCCCGGCCGGTCAGCAGCAGCCACGCGGTCGAGCCAACCGCTAGCAGGATCAGGACGAACTGCATGTCATGCAGATACTGGTTCAGGATCGCAAGATTGATTTCGGGGGCCGAAGCGTCGTCGGGACTATAAGTAGTAGCAAACGGACTGCCAGCATTGATCGCATTGGCAACCAGCGTCGGAACCATGCCGACGGTAAAGGCGACGCCAAAGACCAATCCGCGTACGAACGTCGCGGGCGTCCGCGAGCGGAGGAAGGTCACGCCCAAGAACAGGACGTAGCCTGCTGCCAGGAACAGGTTCGGCAGCCTGAGATTGACCGACAATCCGAGCAGCAGACCGATCAACAGGACGAGCCAAACATTGTCCTTCGTCTTGATCAGCCACAAGGCGGTCAGATAACCCACGACGGCGCAGAGCGCCATCGTCGGTGCGATGGAATAGCTGGCCTTCGCCGGGTTAATCATCATGTAGACGGTAAGGGCGCCAAACACGCCAGCCGCCACTACCGACGACAGCGACCGCGCGTGGAAGATGGCGAGCAACGCGAATCCGCAGACGATCAGATTGACGCTGACATATAGCGGCACCACCTGATGGCCCTGCGGAAACAGCGCGAGCACCAAGCCGGTACCTGGCGGATATTGCATCACGTATTTTCCGCTCGCCGTCGGAGGATGGCATGGTGCAGGACGTCCTTCGGGGAAGCCGATCTCGTTCAGCTTACCGCGCAGGAAGTGATCTTCATCCCGTGACACATCCGTATCCAGCCCGCCGATACCATGGAGCTGAAAGAGGTGCGCCTGGCGCAAATAGCATATGTCGTCCCATACGCCGCGGGCTTCGGTCCAATGCGACATCGTACGAACGTTGCTGGCGAGGATCAGCAGACAGATCAGGCCGAAGGCCAATTTGAGAAACTTCATCCAATCACCGTGACCCGGACCGCAGGCATTAGACGCTAGGAGTGCTTGATGGACATCAGACCCGCGAGGAAGCCGGTGAATACCAACTGGGCCCCCACGGTAATCGCAGTCGTGGAAAGCGCCACGACGCGGAGCAGGCTCGATAAGTCGAGCGGCCCGAAATTGGTTTCGCTCCATTGGATGATGGCTGTAATCAGGCCAGCGATCCCGAGCACGAAGATCGCGCCCCCGCCGAATACGAAGAACTCGAGCGTGCAGGCTTCGAGCATGCGGCCGTATCTCTCGGAAGGCGGAAGAAGGTTCATATCCTTGGCGAAACTGCGGGCGATGGCTGCAAAACAAATGCCCTGGATGCCCACGATGAGGCAGGTACATGCGACGAGCATCGTCCGGATATCGAAGCCGATTCCACCGATGCTGATCTGCCCGAACAGAAGTATGCTGCTCAGAGCGGTACCCGCGGCAACAAGAAGCGCGCCCGGATAGAAGAACAGCCATCTCGGCGAATATAGCAGCAGGAACTTCAGATGACGCCAGCCGTCGCGCCATGTTCTGAGATGGGGCGGGCGGGATCTGCCGTCTTTCGACAGCGTGGTCGGCACTTCAGAAATTTTGAGCCCAACGATGGTCGCACGAACAACCATCTCGCTCGCAAACTCCATTCCGGTGGTGCGCAGGTCTAGTTTCGCGATTGGATCTCTGGAAAAGCCCCGCATGCCACAATGAAAATCACCGAGAGGTGTGCGGAAGAACAGACGGCCCAACCAGCTCAGGATGGGGTTTCCGAGATAGCGATGAAGGAAGGGCATAGCGCCCGATTCTATGCCACCACGAAACCTGTTTCCCATCACCAGATCATCACCGGCCCGCAGGCATTCCAGGAAGGCATCGAGGCGAGCGAAATCATAACTGTCGTCAGCGTCTCCCATGACGATGTAGCGGCCGCGGGCTGCCGCGATACCGGCGCGGAGGGCTGCGCCGTAGCCGCGCATGGGAACGTCGATGACACGAGCGCCGCCGGCCTCAGCGATGTGCCGCGAACTATCCGTGCTGCCATTATCCGCAATCAAAACCTCGCCCGTGATCTGAGCCCGACGAAGAAACGCCTGCGCCTTGGCAATACAGACTGCGAGCGTTTCGGCCTCATTGAGGCAAGGCATCAAAATTGTCAGTTCGAGCTCAGGCGTAGTCACCGACGGAACGCCCCCGACTTCCCTTACGCTTTTCGAAGCAGGTTGGGCCATATTCATCGATTAACCAGTTTCGCTCGCGTGCATGGGGCAGGTAGGACCGTTACTGCGCAATGGCGCGGTTGCGCAAGCCATTCAGACCGGCCAGCCGTCGACCGAGGTTGATCCCCGGAATTTCGACCAGCCTGTAGCAGGCCAGCGCAGGTACGGCCGCTGCGAGGATAGTCAGAACGGATAAGGATATCGCAATTGCCCAGGGGTTCAGGTTCTCGAACCATCCAGCGCCCAGAGCTATCATAGGCGCGACCGTGAGCATGTGGAGCAAATAGAAGCTATAGGATATTCGACCGTAGAAGCGCATTAGAGGCCAATCGAGCGGTTTCATCAGGGATTGGTGCGGCCATTGCGAAATCGCCAACACGAGCAAAGCTCCGCCGATGCAATCCATCAAGATCATGAAGCCGGCGTCTTGCTTGAGCATGCCCGCCGCAAGGAACAGCGCTATGCCGAGGACGGGAATCCAGACCGACATTCGCAGGGAAACGGAGCGCGCGATCCTCGGCCCCTCGAAATGAACGAGAATGCCTGCAATAAAGGCATAAAGCGGCGCTAAATTCGCGCCAATGAGATCGCGATATTGGCCAACAAACGACAGGCCAAACAGAACGGCGGCAAGTACGAGGAGAGGCGTTCTGCCGTGTTTCCTGTATGCTCGGACAGACATGAAGATCAGTGGAGTCGCGGCAACCTCGACCGTCAATGACCACATCACGCCATTGATGTCACTCTTGATGAGAAGCATGTTGAGCAAGACGTTGAGTGGCGCGAACGAAGCCTCAAAGCCAACATAAAATCCAAAACGTTCATGAAGGAACGCGAGCAGGCCGACGACCGCTATGGACGCCGGCAAAAGACGAAAGGCTCTATTCCTGGCAAATGAGACGAAGGAAATGGAACCGTCTCTGTCCAGGCTTCGGGCGAGAACAAATCCGCTGATGACGAAGAAAACGACGACGCAGCCAAGACCGTTGGCGAAGGCGAAATAGAGTCGCGAAGACCCCGAGGCCGGGTATTGCAGGTACATGACGCCGCAATGGTAGACAGCGACCAGAACGGCAGCCACACCGCGAAGCGATTCAAGTCTCGGGATGAAGTTGCTTTGAGCCATGCGGCATTCTTCCTAGCACACCAAGCCCGCGAGAAAAGCACGTTCCTTCCGCCTCATCGCAGCTTGCATTGAAATCTCAGCGCCACGTCGCAATCGGGGGCTGGCCGCCCACGACTTCCGCGATCCGCAGCCGCGTGCCGGGCGTGGTGCCGTCCGGCAGCGCCGTGATCGTGAAGAACCCGCATTCGATGATCTCGCGGTTGGGCGCGGGCAGGCCGACCTGGCTGAACTGCCTGACCACGTAGACCGCAACGTGGTCGCGGCGGGAGACGTGGCTGTTGAGGTAGATGCCGTGCAGCATGGCGTCTCCGGTCAAATCGATGTCGCCCTCCTCCTTCAGTTCGCGCCGCAGCGCCTGTTCCATGGTCTCGCCGAAGTCAACCCCGCCGCCCGGCAGGTACCAGCCGGAGACGTAGCTGTGCCTGACCAGGAACACCCGGTTCTCGGCATCCAGCACCACGGCGCGGACGCCGAGCGTCATGCCGCGGACGATCAGGAAATAAGCGTGGAAGAGCCGCCGCAGCAGCGGCTCGGCTTTCCGTCGGACATTGCTCAGACGTTCTCCCATCAGGCTTCCTCGACGTCGTTTTAGGCTTCGCGCGTTCGGGCTCGACTTGTTTGGGCAGGCTTGTTTGGACAGGCTTGCGCGTTCCCGGCGACCTTGCCATTACAGCGGAGCAATAGCGAGGCAATCGCACGCCATGGCTTCTTTCACGCTGGCCCATCTGTCCGATCCGCATCTGCCGCCCTTGCCGAAGCCGCGGCTGATCGAGCTCGCGGGCAAGCGCGCGCTCGGCTACGTCAACTGGACGCGCAACCGGTATAAATACCAGCGCCGCGAGGTGCTCGACGCCCTCGTCGCCGACATGCAGGCCCAGGCGCCCGACCACATCGCGGTGACCGGCGATCTCGTCAATCTGGCGCTGGAAGCCGAGTTCGCGCCGGCCCTGGCGTGGCTCGAAAGCGTCGGCCCGCCCGACCGTGTCACTGCGATCCCCGGCAATCACGACGCCTATGTCAGCGCGACCCGCCATCGCTTCGGCGAGACGTTCCTGCACTACATCGCCGCGGACACGCCTGGTGCTGGGGCCTTCCCCGCCGTGCGCCGGCGCGGGCCGCTCGCGCTGATCAGCCTGTCCACGGCAGTGCCGACGCTACCGCTGATGGCGACGGGGACGCTCGGGCGCGATCAGCTCGCGGCGCTCGCAGAGGTGCTCGAACGGCTCGCGGCGGAGGACGTCTTCCGCGTGCTGCTGGTGCACCATCCGCTGAAATCCTTAGCGCGCCAAAAGCGGATGACGGACGCGGCCGCCCTGCTCACGCTCCTGAAGCGCCACGGCGTCGAGTTGATCCTGCATGGCCACGACCACATCCATTCGACGATGTGGTTCGAAGGGCCGAACGGCAACATTCCCGCGCTCGGCGTCCCCTCCGCCTCCGCGCTCGCGCACGGACGCTATCCAGCAGCTGCGTACAATCTGCTGCGAGTCGAAAAGGACAATGCCGGCTGGCGCTGCGAGCAGACGGTGCGGAGCCTGGGGGCTGGATTTCAGGTCGGGCAGATCAAGCATGTGCGGTTGATCTAGTCCGGTGTCATTGCGAGCGCAGCGAAGCAATCCAGAAATGTCTCCGCGGAGGGATTCTGGATTGCTTCGTTGCAAGGGCTCCTCGCAATGACGACGGAGGTGACCTCACCAGCTCTGCAGGGTCGCCAGCACGGCAACGCCGAACAATGCGGCAGCACCTAGCACGAAGCCGAACACGAACGGCCAGACGCGCGAGCGGCGCGGCGGTGGAGCGGCCGGGGCTTGCGGTTCGGGCGGGACCACCATCGCGTGCTCGCGCTCGATCATGCGGCGGGCGACATAGTCGGTGACGGCTTCAACGATAGCGGCGGTGTCGTGCGATTCTGCGAGCACGATGCGGCCGAAGCGGGTGTCCTGGACGAAGCGGTACATCCGCTTGTCCCGTCCCATCATGATATGTGCGACGACGTCGATCCAGAGTCGCGGCGTATCGCCCTGACTGATGCCGCGGTCGAACAGGTCGATCGTATCAGGCACCTGCGCGAACAGGGGATCGAGCGCGTCGTTGAGTATCTCCAGCCGCGCCACCTCGGCATCGCGCAAATCCACGACCACACCGGTCCGGTCCGCGGCCTCGATCCGGGCGCGCAACAACGCATCGCGCAGCCGCACCGGGCGCGGCTGGCTTGGATGGATCCCGCTGGTTTCCGGCTCTGACATTGTCGGCCTCGTGCTCAAACACCGCGGTTAACCTATCAGCAACCACAGCGCCAGCAAAGGGTCCACAATTCCAGATACTTACGGCGCCCACAGACGTTTCACCTGTGCCAAAAACAGACGATCCCACCCAGGCAAGGCCTGGATGGGACCATCCGTCCTTGGACGTCTTCTTAGTTGGTCGGCAGCGAGGCCCTTAGGCCGAGACGCGCGAAGGCTCTTCCACGATGGAGAAGCGGACGCCAGCCTTGTGGCGGCTCTCTTCCGAGACCTCGCGCCAGCAGTCCTCGGCTTCCTTGCGGGTTTTGAACGGACCTTTGACCTGGGCCGAGCCTTCCACGAGCTTGTGGAAGTTCATCGAACCGAACTCGCCGCCGATCACCCAGAAATTGCTGCCTTTGGTCATTGTCAGTCTCCTGTTTGAGGTGCGTGGCCGGCCTGGACTCCGACTTGGCGTCCAGACCGGTCCGATCCGCCGTTAGCCGAACTGGTTCATCGTGTTGTGGGCGCCGCCCGCCTTCAGGGCAGCTTCGCCGGCGAAGTATTCCTTGTGGTCGTCACCAATATCGGAGCCGGCCATGTTCTGGTGCTTCACGCAGGCGATGCCCTGACGGATCTCGGCCCGCTGGACGTTCTTGACGTAGCCCAACATGCCCTGCTCGCCGAAATACTCGCGGGCGAGATTGTCGGTGGAGAGTGCTGCCGTGTGATAGGTCGGCAACGTGATCAGATGGTGGAAGATGCCGGCGCGCTTGGCTGAATCCGCCTGGAAGGTGCGGATGCGCTCGTCGGCTTCCTGCGCCAGCGGCGTCTCGTCGTACTCCGCCTTCATCAGCTCGGCACGGTTGTACTTGCTGACGTCCTGGCCCGCTTCCTTCATCGCGTCGTAGACCTGCCAACGGAAGTTGAGGGTCCAGTTGAACGACGGCGAGTTGTTGTAGGCGAGCTTGGCGTTCGGAACCACCTTGCGGATGCGATCCACCATGCTGGCGATCTGCTCGATATGCGGCTTCTCGGTCTCGATCCAGAGCAGGTCGGCGCCGTTCTGGAGCGAGGTGATGCAATCGAGCACGCAGCGGTCTGCACCGGTGCCGGGGCGGAACTGGTAGAGGTTGGAGGGCAGCCGCTTCGGGCGCATCATCTTGCCGTTGCGGTTGATGATGACGTCGCCGTTGCGAGCGTTCTCCGCGGTGATTTCCTCGCAGTCGAGGAAGCTGTTGTACTGGTCGCCGATGTCGCCGGGCTTGTGGCTGACGGCGATCTGCTGCGTCAGGCCGGCGCCGAGCGAGTCGGTGCGGGTCACGACGATGCCGTCTTCGACGCCGAGCTCGAGGAAGGCGTGGCGGCAGGCGCGAATCTTCGCGAGGAAGACGTCATGCGGCACGGTGACCTTGCCGTCCTGGTGGCCGCACTGCTTCTCGTCCGAGACCTGGTTCTCGATCTGGAGCGCGCAGGCGCCCGCCTCGATCATCTTCTTGGCGAGCAGATAGGTCGCCTCGGCGTTGCCGAAGCCGGCATCGATGTCTGCGATGACGGGCACGACATGGGTCTGGAAGTTGTCGATCTTCTCGATCAGCTCCTTCTCGCGGGTCTTGTCGCCTTCCTTGCGCGCCTTGTCGAGGAGACGGAAAATGTCGTTGAGCTCGCGCGAGTCCGCCTGACGCAGGAAGGTGTAGAGCTCCTCGATCAGCGCCGGCACCGAGGTCTTCTCGTGCATCGACTGGTCGGGCAGCGGGCCGAATTCGGAGCGCAACGCCGCGATCATCCAGCCGGAGAGATAGAGGTAGGTGCGATCGGTCTTGCCGAAGTGCTTCTTGACCGAGATCAGCTTCTGCTGGGCGATGAAGCCGTGCCAGCAGCCCAGCGACTGGGTGTACTTGGTCGGGTCGTTGTCATAGGCCGCCATGTCGGCGCGCATCAGCGCCGCGGTGTAGCGGGCGACGTCGAGGCCGGTCTTGAAGCGGTTCTGCAGGCGCATGCGCGCGACGGCTTCGGCCGACACGCCGTTCCAGGTCGGCTGGGTCTCGAGGAGCGCCTGGGCCGCCTTGATCTCGTCCTGATACGAGGACGGACCCTGGAGGGTGCTGATGCCGCGGGGCTGGTAGTTCATGAGCCTGATCCTTCGCTGACGACGGCGATCAGCCATCGACATTCTTGACAATGCATTGCGAAATGCGTGTCAGGAGCTAAACGCGAAAACGGAAAGCTCGTACAGACGCCTTGTTATTTATTGGTGATGTCATGTAACATCAGAACATGTAATAGATGTTATTTTGTGAATCTTGTAAAGTATAGGTCAGCAAGACTGTCCTTGATGGAGATGTGAGTCATGGCCGCCGAGTCCGGGAAGAAACTCTTCGTCGGCCCGCGCTTCCGGAGGATCCGGCAGCAATTGGGGCTCTCGCAGACCCAGATCGCGGAGGGGCTGTCGATCTCGCCCAGTTACGTCAACCTGATCGAGCGCAACCAGCGCCCGGTGACGGCGCAGATCCTGCTGCGGCTAGCCGAGACCTACGACCTCGACCTGCGCGACCTCGCCACCGCCGACGAAGACCGCTTCTTCGCCGAGCTGAACGAGATCTTCTCCGATCCCCTGTTCCGCCAGATCGACGTTCCCAAACAGGAACTGCGCGATCTCGCCGAGCTCTGCCCCGGCGTCACCCATGCGCTGCAACGGCTCTATGCCGCCTATACCGAGGCGCGGCAGGGCGAGACGCTGGCAGCGGCGCAGATGGCCGACCGCGACGTCGGCACGCGTTATGAGGCCAATCCGGTCGAGCGCGTGCGCGAGCTGATCGAGGCCAACCGCAACTATTTCCCGGAGCTGGAGCAGGCCGCGGAAAATCTGCGCGACGAGCTGAACGTGCCCGCCGAGGGGCTCTATGCAGCGCTTGCCGCACGCTTGCGCGAAAAGCATTCGATCCAGACCCGCATCATGCCCGTCGACGTGATGCGCGAGACGCTCCGCCGCTTCGACCGCCACCGCCGCCAGCTCCTGATCTCGGAGCTGGTCGACCCGCCCGGCCGCGCGTTCCAGCTCGCCTTCCAGCTCGGCCTCGGCGAATGCGCGCAAGCCCTGGAGACCATTATCGGGCGCGCCGGACCGCTGGACGATGCGCCGCGCCGGCTGTTCCGCATCACGCTCGGGAATTACTTTGCGGCCGCCGTGATGATGCCTTATCCGGCCTTCCTCGCCGCAGCCGAAGCGCTGAACTACGATATCCACGTGCTGGCGCAGCGCTTCAATTCGGGCTTCGAGCAGGTCTGCCATCGCCTCACCACCCTGCAAAGGCCGAACGCACGCGGCATCCCGTTCTTCCTCCTGCGCGTCGACAATGCCGGCAACGTCTCCAAGCGTTTCTCCTCCGGCACCTTCCCGTTCTCGAAATTCGGCGGCACCTGCCCCTTGTGGAACGTGCATTCGACCTTCGACACGCCGGACCGCCTGCTCAAGCAGGTGATCGAATTGCCGGACGGCACGCGCTATTTCTCGATCGCACAGATGGTGCGCCGTCCCATCGCGCCGCATCCGCTGCCGCAGCCGCGCTTTGCCATCGGTCTCGGCTGCGAGATCCGTCATGCCGCGCGCCTGACCTACGCCGCAGGCATCGACCTCGAGAAGACCGAGGGCACGCCGATCGGCGTCAACTGCCGGCTCTGCGAGCGCGAAAACTGCGCCCAGCGCGCCGAGCCGCCGATCACGCGCACGCTGATCCTGGACGAGACGACACGGCGGGTGTCGAGCTTCGCATTCTCGAATGCGCGGGAGTTGTGAGGCGGAGTTGTGGGGCGCCTGCTCCGCCGTTTAGCGAAGGTGCCCGCCACGCACTCTGCTGTCATGTCCTGCGAAAGCGGGGCATCCAGTACGCCGCGGCGTCTCGGCTCTATCACAACCGCCGCGGAGTACTGGATCGCCCGCCTTCGCGGGCGATGACAGTTGAGAGTGCGGCTTGAGCGGCCCGTCCAACGCCTACGCCAGCGTATGCACGATCACCGGCCCGGCCGCCGCACTCGCATGCCCGGCGAGCAGCGGCGCGAGCTCCTTCTCGATCCAGGCGATCGCGCGCCGGTTCGCCTCCTCCGCCTGCTCGAACTTGTCGAAGATCGAGATCGCAGTCACGGTGTCATCGCCGGCATAGACGACGTAGTAGGCGCGGAAACCGTCGACATCGCTGATGATCGGAACGGCGCCGTCCTTGATGCGGCGCGCCAGCTCTTCCGCGCTCCCGCTTTTCGCCTTGGCCTGACGGATGGCGGCATACATGGCATCCTCCCTTCCGGCTATCTGGACTTTCGGGCCTGGTGCCCGGGGCGAATGTTACGCCGAAGTACGCCGCCGATCCACGCTTGGTTAACCCCGCACTAATCCGCCGCTGCGGACTGCAAGCGAGGATTAAGCACGCCTCAATATCGGTGCCTTAGTCTTGCCCTACTCACGTTTCGCAAACGACGGTGGCCTATCCTGCCGGGCGAGGTGAGATCAGGGGGTTCATCATGCGCATTGCGTTGCTGCTCACAGCGACCGTCGTCGGCGCGCTCTTCGCCAATCCATCCATTGCCGGCTCGCTCGATGCGTCCACGGAGGCCGCGCAGCCGCTGCCGGCGGGCTTCCAGAGCTATCGCGGCTACATGTTCGACCTGTCGGAGAATTCCGAGCGCAAGGATGTCGACAAGCTCACCAACAATCTGAAGGCCCAGATCGACGTCGTCGAAAGCGCAGGCCTGTCGCCGCGCGTGCTGCGCTTCTTCCGCACCGTTCCGATCGTCGCGAGCGAGCTCGCCTGCCTGGACGAAGGCGCCGCGACCGCGTGCTACGGCCGCGTCACGCCCGACATCCAGCGCAGCGCACCGCGGACGCTGACGGTCTGGGACCCGAACAAGCAGCGCTGGACCAATCCCAATGCCATCGACCTCGCGGTCGATTCGGGCCTCGGCGTGATCATGCTGCGGCCGGACATGATGCGCTACGAGAAGGAGGCGGTGCTGCTGCACGAGCTCCTGCACGCCTATCACGCGCGGCTGTTGCCGGACGGGTACGCCAACAAGGGCGTGATCGGCTATTTTGCCCTAGCCAAATCCAAGGAGCTGCTGCCCAAGGAATCCTATGCGATGAAGAATCCCATGGAGTTCTTTGCCGTGACCGCGAGCATCTTCCTGGCTGGGAAAAGCGAATTCCACGATCCGAAGTCGCGCGAGGCGCTGAAGGAGAAGATGCCGGACTATTACAAATATTTGGTCGGCGTGTTCGGCTTCGACCCCGACCCGGCGCCGGCAAGCGGGCCCGTCGCCTCGCTGAAGTGAGGCAGGCGCCGCATCCGCTGCGCCAGACCAAAAGAAAGCCGCGCAACATGCGCGGCTTTTTTGTTTGCCGGGCCGGAAGCTGCGGATGACGCCCAGCCGGCAATTGCCAAGGTGGGGCCCGATCTGCATAGTCCCGCCCGCATCGATACCGTTTTCGAAGGGGATAGAACAACATGGCGGACGCCGACCTGGATGTCGTGATCCGGCAACTGGCCAGACAGCTGCATACGGGCCTGATGACCCGCGCGAAGGAGCGGCGGGATCGCTTCAATGGCCTTGCGGCCAAGGCCAAGGGCAAGGAAGCCAGCGACCGCTTCAAGATGATGGCCAAGGCCACGCTGGAGCAGGCCACCGCGGCCGCCAAGCGTCTGCAGATGTCCGCCGACAACGTCGCCGACAGCTACGCCCGCGCCATGCGCCTTGCCGCCAGCACGCCGGTCGCGACCAAGCCGGAGAAAAAGGCAAAGGACGAGAAGCCGGCGAAGAAGCCCGCCAAGGCGAAGAAGGCGAAAGCCAAGAAGTAGCTTTCGTAGTGGGCAAAGCGCAGCGTGCCCACCACTCCTGTTGCAGTGTTTGGATGGATGGTGGGCACGGCGCAAACGCGCCTTTGCCCACCCTACGATTCTGGACTCGCGGAGACAGCCCTCTCACCTTCTCGGCGCGGCGAGCCGGGTCGGCTCGCCGCTGGTGAGCTCGGCGAGTTTTGCGCGGGCGGTCTCATGCGCGCGGCTGTCCTTCGCCAGGGGCAGCGTCAGCGCGGCCTCGAAATCGGCGCGGGCGTCGTCGGTCTGGCCGCGGGCGAGGAATGCAAGGCCGCGGTCGAGGCGGGCCTGTGCATCCGAAGGATCGAGGCGGATCGCCGTGTTGTAGCTCAGGATGGCGCGATCGAGATCGCCCATGGCGGCGAGCGCGAGCCCGCGCTGGTGATAGGACGTGGCGCGCTTGGGATCATGCGCGATCGCCTCGTCGTAATCCGCAACCGCAAGCTCCAGATCGCCGTTCTGCCGGCGCGCCAGCGCCCGGTCGCGATAGAGCGTGCCGCGGTTCGGATTGAGATGGATGGCCTCGTCCAAATCGGCGATCGCACGTTTGAAGTCACCGCGGCGCAGGGCGATCCGCGCGCGCCCCTCATAGGCGAAGGCGATCAGCGAACCGCGCAGCGGCGAGAAGCCGATCACGGCCGAGCAGATGTCGGGATCGTCCTCGTCGCCGCAATTGACGACCATGTGCGTGGACAGCCCGATGAGGACGCACAGGACGATCAGCAATGACACGACGGCTCTGGTCATCTTCGACGGCGGCCGGCGCCGGGCCGGCCACCCATCCCCTTTCGAAGAAATGGTCTCGCCGAGGTGTTAACACCGCCTCCGGCGATCCAATGTGCGCCAAGTCACAAAGCCGGGGCGCTTATTCCCGCCGGTTCCGCATCAGCCCCAAGGACCACGCGAAGGGCCGCGTGAGGAGCGTCCCCACGGGCTGCGCGGCGGATAGTTCTCATTGGCGCCGACCGACGGCGCGGCTTGCGCGCCGAGCTCGGCCGCGAGCTGCTGGAGCGCGGCGATGCGGTTCTGGGTCGAGGGATGGGTCGCGAACAGATTGTCCACGCCGTGGCCCGACAGGGGATTGATGATGAACATGTGCGCGGTCGCGGGATTCCGCTCGGCCTCGTAGTTCGGCACCTGATGCGCGGCACCCTCGATCTTCACCAGCGCGGAAGCCAGCCACATCGGCTGTCCCGCGATGCGCGCGCCGAGATTGTCGGCGGCATATTCGCGGGTGCGGCTGATCGCCATCTGCACCAGCATGGCGCCGAGCGGGGCGAGGATCATCATCAGGATCGAGCCGACGATGCCGAGACCATTGTTGTTCTCGCGATTGCCGCCGAAGAACATGCCGAACTGGGCCAGCATCGAGATGGCGCCGGCGATGGTCGCGGTGATCGTCATCAGCAGCGTGTCGTGATTCTTGATGTGCGCGAGCTCGTGCGCGATCACGCCGGCAAGCTCCTCGCGGCTGAGCTGGTTCATCAACCCGGTGGTGACGGCAACCGCGGCGTTCTGCGGGTTGCGGCCGGTCGCGAACGCGTTGGGCTGGATCTCGTCCATCACGAACACGCGCGGCATCGGCAGGCCTGCGCGGCCGGCAAGCTCGGCGACGAGGCCGACCAGCTCGGGCGCGCTGGCACGGTCGACCTGATGGGCGCCGTACATCGACAGCACCATGCGGTCGGAGTTCCAGTAGGTGAAGAGGTTGGTCGCGGCGGCAATGACGAGCGCGATCATGGCGCCCGAGGCACCGCCGATCAGATAGCCCACGCCCATGAACAGGGCGGTGAGGCCTGCGAGCAGCATTGCGGTACGAAAATAGTTCATGGCCGTCTCCTGGGGCGGCCGGGGGCGAACCTCTGGCCGGCACATTCGAAGTATGAATGCGGCCGCCGGCTGCAAGGTTCGTGCGTCGTGGAGCCGCAGAGGCCAGCGGCGCAGCCAGCCTTTCCGCCGCCACTAAAGCTTGACCGAGATTTACACAAAAACACACGCGGAGGCTTAGCAACCTGGAAAGCGCAATCTCCGCATAACTCGCGGTAACCGGGCACGCTGCATTGGACTTGTGCATTGACCGGTTCCGTTGGCCTCCTGTCAGCAAGGTGACCGCCATGGTAGACCGCTCGAGCGCCGCTTCCGTCGACCCCTCGTCTGCGCCCTCCCCTCACGACGCCAAAACTGATGCGAAGGGTTTGCAGGACTCCCTGCACGAGCACCTCTTCGCCAATGACGAGTCCGGCCATGCTGCCAAGACGCAGAGCGGGCAAGAACCGGAGCGCCGCTGGCCGCATCTGCGGCGCGGCGCCAAGGTCGCGATCGGGCTCGCCATCGTCGCCGTGTTCGGCTGGCTGCCGCTGCGCGCGATCTGGGAAAATTCGAGCGTTGAGGCCGTGCTGAATTCCCGCCTCGTCACCTTGCGCACGCCGATCGGTGGCCGCGTCGCGGCCGCGCAGCGCGTCACCGACCAAGCCAGGCTCCAGGCCGGGACCGTCGTTCTGCGCGTCTTCAACTCCCGCGGCGATCGCACCCGGCTCGACGATCTCCGGCGGCAGAAATCGCGCCTGGAGAACGAGCGGCCGAGCCTTGCGGCGAAGCTCGCTTCGGCCCAGGCCGCGCAAAAGGACCTGGCGCGGCAGGCCGCGCAATTCCGCGACGGACGCGTGCTGCAGCTCGAGGCCCGCATCGCCGAGATCCAGACCTCGATCGAGGCGGCGGCGGCGCGACGGGACGAGGCCAGTGCCGCCGTCGAACGCGCGTCCTCGCTGGCGAAATCCGGCAACGTCTCGACCGTCGAACTGGCGCGGCTGACGCGCGAACTCTCGGTGTCGCAACAGACCGAGCTCGGTGCGCGCAAGCGGCTGGACGCGGCCAAGGTCGAGCTCGCCGCGGCCCGGAACGGATCCTTCCTCGGCGACAGCTACAACGACCGGCCAAGCTCCGTGCAGCGCGAGGAAGAGATGCGCCAGCGCGCCGGCGACCTCGAGGCCGATCTCGCGCGCACCGACACGGAGATTGCCTGGCTCGCCAACGAGATCATCGTCGAGGAGGTCCGCTTCGCGGATCTCACCGAAGCCAACATTACGACACCCGTCGCAGGCCGCGTCTGGGAGATGATGACCTCGCCCGGCGAGGACGTGCAGGCCGGCCAACCCCTGCTCAAGGTGCTCGATTGCAGCGGCGCCGTCATCACCGCCAATGTCACCGAGAGCGTCTACAATCGCCTGCAGCTCGGCGACCGCGCGACTTTCGAGCCGAACGACGGCGGCGAACCGATCTCCGGTACCGTGGTCAATCTGACTGGCGCTGCAGGCGCGCCGGCCAATCTCGCCATCAACCCGGACGCGCTGAGCAAGGAGCCCTATCGCGTGACCGTGGCCTCGCGTGACGCCGCGGCCCGCGCCTGCACAGTCGGACGCACCGGCCGCGTCGTGTTTGCGCGGCA
Source organism: Bradyrhizobium sp. CCGE-LA001 (assembly GCF_000296215.2). Classification (NCBI taxonomy): domain Bacteria; kingdom Pseudomonadati; phylum Pseudomonadota; class Alphaproteobacteria; order Hyphomicrobiales; family Nitrobacteraceae; genus Bradyrhizobium; species Bradyrhizobium sp. CCGE-LA001. The sequence goes on from NZ_CP013949.1 coordinate 5,924,325, forward strand.
CGAGACCGCACCGTGACGGCGGCGCTGGCGCCCGGCCTGATCGCGCTTGGCGCCTTCATGGCGATCGTGCCGCTGCTGAGGCGCGACAGCACGATGGCACGCTCGTTCCTGGCCATCGTGTCGGTGGCTTTGCTGCTGCGTTATCTCCATTGGCGGGTCACCTCCACGCTGCCGCCACCGCGCCTGACCATCGATGCAGCGATCGGCTATCCCTTCATGCTGCTGGAAGCGGCCTCGCTCGTCGCGGTTGCGTTGTCGCTGCTGTTCCTGAGCCGGACGCGTGACCGAACCGGCGCCGCGAGGGTCGACCGCCGCGCCGCCGATCCACGCGCACCCCTGATCGACGTCTTCATCTGCACCTACAACGAGGAACGAGGGATCCTCGAGCGCACGATCATCGGCGCCACCGGCATGGACTACGGCCATTACCGCGTCTGGGTGCTCGACGACGGACGGCGGCCCTGGCTGCGGCGGCTGTCAGGCGAACTCGGCTGCAACTATCTGACGCGGCCCGACAACCAGCACGCCAAGGCCGGCAACATCAATCACGCACTCAAGCACGTCGGGACGCTGCCGGAGCGGCCGCAATTCGTCGCCATCCTCGATGCGGACTTCGTGCCACGGCCCGATTTCCTTGCGCGCACCGTCTCGCTCATGGACGATGCGTCGGTCGGCGTGGTCCAGACGCCGCAGCACTTCATCAATCCCGACCCGATCCAGACCAACCTCGCCGCGACCGACGTCTGGCCCGACGAGCAGCGCTTCTTCTTCGACGTCCTGCTGCCGGCCAAGGACGCCTGGGGTGTCGCGTTCTGCTGCGGCACCTCCTCCCTCATCCGTTATTCCGGGCTGGTGCAGATCGGCGGCTTTCCAACCGATTCGGTGACGGAGGACTATCTCGTCACGCTGCGCCTCAAGGAATACGGCCTCACCACCATCTATCTCAACGAGCGATTGACGATCGGCCTCGCGCCCGAGGGGCTGAAAGAATACATCACCCAGCGCGCCCGCTGGTGCCTCGGCTTCATGCAAATCGTACGCGGGCGCAGCGGACCGTTCTCGCGGGACTCGAAGCTGTCCTTTATCGACCGGCTCTCGCTGGTCGACGCGTTCATGAGTTGGTCGGCGGTCTACACCTCGAAGGTGGCGGGCCTTGTGGTGCCTTGGCTGTTCCTGCTGTTCGGCATCAAGGCGGTGCAGGCGGACCTCACCGAACTATTGCGCTTCTTCCTGCCGTTCTACGTCTGGCACAGCCTCAGCATGGCCTGGCTGTCGCACGGCCGCTCGCTCGCCATGATGACGGATGTTTCGCAACTCATCGCCGCGCCCGCCGTGCTCAAGGCGGTGGCAGCCGGCCTGTTGCGGCCGAAAGGGCACAAGTTCAAGGTCACGGCCAAAGGCGGCGATCGCGACCGGCGATTTGTCGAATGGCCGCTGCTGCGGATCTATGGCTGTGCACTTTTCATCACGCTCGCATCCATCGCCTACGCCTTCATCCTGCACCAGCGCGGCGAGAACATCGCCTATGGCGGACTGGCGCTGGCCTGGAGCTTCTACAACGCGTTCATCCTCACCGTGGTTTGCTTCGTCTGCATCGAGCAACCGCGCAAGCGCAAGGCGGAGCGCTTCAATCGCAACGAGCCTGTGCTGCTGCGCCAGGACGGCCGGTCGCATCTCGCGCGGCTCGCCGACATCTCCATCACCGGTGCGCGGCTGATCGACCCTGATCCGCCGGCACTTGGGAGCATCATCGCGTGCCAGATCTACGGCCGCTCGATCGCGGCCATCGTGGTGCGGCGGACCGCGGATGGATTCGCCGTGCGCTTCGAGGAGGGCATGGACACGCGCGTCCATGCGATCCGGGCGTTCTATGCCGGCGAGTATGTCCGCGCCTATCGCGGTGTCAGGGCGCTCCCGGTCGGCAAGGCGCTGCTGATGCGGCTGTTCGGCTAGCGCCACGCACGCTTGGCGGCAAGGTCGGCTTGCTCTCCGCTAGGGGGCGGGATGCACCTCTCTCGAGCGATCCTGCTCGCCGCCTGGGGTCGCTCGATCGCTCTGGATATCGACCATCAATTGGTTCGCCATCTCCTGCAGGCGGTCACGATCTCGGTCGGTGAACTCCCGCGGCTGAGTGTCGATGACACAAAGGCAGCCTACGACATGACCGGATGAAGTCCGTAGCGGGACTCCCGCATAGAAGCGAATGCCCCTCTCCAAGACATGCGGATCATCGGCGAAGCGCGGGTCCTCGTTGATATCCTCCGAGACCAGCATATCGTCTGCAGCGATCACATGCGCGTCGAGGGAGCCCTCGTGATTGCCCTGCAGACCTGCTTGAACGTCTTGGGCGCGGCTGTCAGCGGCGGCGGTTGGCTGGATATTGTCGACCAATGTCACCAGCGCGATCGGAACGTTGAACGCCTGCGCGACCTTTCTGGACGCCTCCTCAAGGTCCTGGCGTTTCGAGGCGTCCAAGCCCAGGCCGCGCAACGCTGCGAGCTGCGCACGTTCGGCGTCGGCCGTGAGCTGGGGCGTCTCGCCCAGAGCTGCCGCGCGACCGACCCATGCTTCGACCTGCTCGACACAAGCCTGGAGAGAGGCGAAAGCCGCGTCGGCGGCCATCTGAGTCTTGAGCTCTCCCGTCTGTTCCGTTCCGGCGATCAAATTCCAGCAACAGGCAGCCAGCTTCACCTGGGGGGCCCGACGGCGCAGGCGACGAAAGACATAGCGGGCATAGACCTGCGGCTGCGGGTGAAAGTAGGACAGGCACACCACGTCGACCCCCTGGAGATCGAGCTGCTCCAATGCTCCCCGACTGACCACGATCGGCGGCAGGACCTTGGCACCGATGCTGTGCTCCTCGAGCACCTGCGCGAGCATCTCCGCCGCCGCATGATCGAGCTCCGTGCGTCCTGCGAGACAGAGGACGCATGGTCGCTGCGCCGAGTGACTGTCCTCTGACACTGCAGACGCTTTCTCGCGGATATGGTCGTCAACCTCCCGCACAACCGAGATAGCGGTATCCGCGACCAGACGACGGTAGTTGGTATCGATGCTGCTGCGCTGACGATCGTTCTCCGCCAAGCGCAGCGCCGGAATTCCGACGTTATCGTACAGCTCACGCGAGGAACACTCGTCGACATAGTTCTCGGCGAACTCAACCGCCTCCTCCAGATTGCCGGCCAATAGGCGCTGGTAGAGTTGCTCCTCCGGCGCAAGCACAGGGTCGCTGCCGAGAAGTATGCCCAAGAACTCCAACTGCGGGACGTAGCGCCCAATGACGACGAGGCAGACGGTCAAAGGTGTCGCCAGAAACAGCCCGACGGGCCCCCACAGCATCGTCCAGAAGATCGCGGCGATGATGATCGCAAGAGATGACAGCCCGGTGCTGGACCCGTAGAGCCAAGGCTCGATGACATTGTTACTGACGAGTTCAGCGGTGAGGAACAGACCGACGACCCAGAACAGCATCGTCCAGCCCGGATCGACGGCGATGGCCAGGGCAGCAGGAAATATCGCCGCGATAAAAGGACCGAGATAGGGAATGAACCGGAGTACCGCTGCGAGCAGGCCCCAAAGAATCGCGTTGGGGACGCCAACAAAATAGAGTGCAACACCGATCGGCACGCCGTAAGTCAAATTGACAACGAGCTGCATCAGCAGATAGCGACTGACCCGGGACGCAGCATCGTTGATGGCCTGAGTGCTCTTCTGGAGGTCGCCGGCTCCTGCCAATTTAATGAATCGATCGCGCAGGTCCTCGCGCTCGAGCAGCACGAAGATCACGAAGATGACAACCAGCCCGGAGGTCGCCAGCGGCGCCAGCAAAGGCCCTATGACAGAGCGAATGAGCTCCAGCGGTCTCGGCTGTGGTGGCTCCATCCGTACGGTAACGGGCTCCCGACTCTCACCGCCGGCGCCAAGCCGGGACGGCGTGCTCCCCGGCTTTTTCTCGTCTCCCGAGATCTCTCTGCCGAGATCCTGCATCGTCGTGGTGACGGCGTCGACGACCCCGCCGCCAGGCGCAGAGCTCTGCAAGGAGCGGATCTTCTCCGTGATGGTGGTCTGATAATTGGGAAGGTTGCTGGCGAGCTGGACCAGTTGGCGCCCAACGACCAAGGCGATCCCGGCGACGACGACAAAAGCAATGGAAACGGCGATCAGTACCGCTGCAATGCGGGGCACCTTCGATCGCCTTAGCCAATTGACCAAGGGCGTGAGAATGAAGCTCAGCAGGATCGCAAGAGCAAAAGGAACGAAGATTTCCCGGCCGAGATAGAGGGCTCCGATGGCCAGGACGATGCCGCCGGCCGTGAGCATGGGCGAGGACGCAGCTCGCACGGCCGGTGTTCGTTGCGGCGACGCCGGGGCCAACTCGGCCATAGGGACGAGCCTTTCAGTGGCGGTTTCGACAGGTCAACCCAAATTCGGCGGGTTTGATCCAGCCGAGCCAAGAACTTGATTCTTGAATACATGCCCTACGCGCCAAGGCGGGCGACCTATCGTCCACCAGACCAGATCATCGGTAACCGCAGGGTGGGGTGGCCTGAGGCGGTCACTTCACCTAAACTTCGGGCGAATCCACCGCCTGCCTCCTTGCCGGAACCCCATGGTCCAGAACCGATTTCTGATCGCTGCCGCCGCGCTTCTCGCGTGCTCTGCCACCGCCACCGCCCAGATGCTTCCGCCCCCCGCAAGGCCCGCAGCGACCAAAGCGACACCCCCCTCGTCGCGGGCCGCTTCGTGCCACAACGGCGCGAGCTTCGAGCGTTTCCTGGCCGACGTGAAGCAGCAGGCCGTCGCCGAGGGTGTGTCGCAGCGTGCGCTCGCCGAAGCTGCGCCATACCTCACCTACGACCAGAGCATCGTCAACCGCGACCGTGGCCAGCGCGTGTTCGGCCAAGTGTTCACCGAATTCTCGCGCAACCGGGCGTCGGAGGGAGCGGCCAGGAACGCTCAGGCACGCATCAAGATGCATGCGGCGGCGTTCGCCCGCGCCGAGAAGGAATATGGCGTGCCGCCGGCGGTCATCGCCGCGTTCTGGGGACTGGAGAGCAGCTTTGGCGCCGAGCTCGGCAAGCTGCATACGCTGCCGTCGTTGGTGTCGTTGGCCTATGACTGCCGCCGCTCCGAGATGTTTCAGAAGGAAACCATCGCGGCGCTCAAGATCATCGACCGCGGCGATCTCTCACCATCCGAGATGATCGGCTCCTGGGCGGGCGAGCTCGGGCAGACGCAGTTTTTGCCCACGCATTACTTCAACTATGCGGTGGACTATGATGGCGACGGCCATCGCGACCTGTTGCGCAGCGCGCCCGACGTGATCGGCTCGACCGCGAACTACATCGCTACCGGACTGAAGTGGCGGCGTGGCGAGCCATGGCTGCAGGAAGTGCGCGCGCCCACGAACTTTCCGTGGGACCAGGCCGACCTGACGATCAAGCTGCCGCGCGCGAAATTCGCGCAACTCGGCGTCATCTATCCCGATGGCCGGCCGCTGCCGAATGACGAACTGCCCGCCTCTCTGTTGTTGCCGATGGGTCGCACCGGGCCAGCATTTCTCGCCTATGCCAATTTCGCGGCGTACACCGAGTGGAACAACTCGCTGATCTATTCGACCACCGCAGCCTATCTCGCCAGCCGCATCGCCGGCGCCGCGCCGATGCGGCAGCCCGCCGTGCCGGTTGTGCAACTGCCGCTCAACGAACTGAAGGAGTTGCAGCAGCATCTCGTCCGCGCCGGCTTCAATGTCGGCAAGGTCGATGGCGTGATGGGACAATTGAGCCGCACGGCAGTGAAGGCGATGCAGATCAAGTACGGCCTGCCGGCGGATTCCTGGCCGACCGCGGAGCTGCTCGCGCGCATGCGGGGCAGCACGGCCCAGGTGCAGCCGGCGGCCACGGTCCGGTAGAATTTTCGCATCGCACAAGTTGCTTTCCGCGATTGTATTTTTCCATGAGCCTCCCATGTGAGTGGCTCAGGTTTTCTCCTGAGATTTCCCATTCACAAGCGAGCATCACATGTCCTTCTACGACGCGGTCGTCCCCGCCTATCTGCAAATGCTGAACAGCCTCACCGGCCTGCTCACCAAAGCCGAGGCGCATTGCGCGGCCAGGAAGATCGACCCGAGCGTCCTGCTCGGCTCCCGCCTCTTCCCGGACATGCTGCCGCTGTCGAGGCAGGTCCAGCTCGTCAGCGATTTCGCCGCCAAAGGCTGTGCCCGTCTGACGCACAGCGAGGTGCCCTCCACCCCCGACACCGAGACCAGCTTCGCCGAATTGAAGCTGCGGCTGGCGAAGACCATCGACTACGTGAAGTCGTTCAAGCCCGAGCAGTTCGAAGGCGCCGAGAGCAAGGACGTCACCTTCCCGGCCGGCCCCGACAAATCCATCACCCTGAAGGGCCAGCAATTCCTGAGCGCGTTCTCGCTGCCGAACTTCTATTTCCACGCCGCCACCGCCCACGGCATTTTACGCCACAACGGCGTCGAGATCGGCAAGCGGGACTTCATGGGCGCGAATTGACATCTCGAATCGTACGGCCGCGCAGTGGAATTCTGCTGCCGTGGCCGGAATTACACATGAATCATGCTGCGCGGCCTCGCCGCGTAGCTCGCCTGCGCTTTGAGTATGGCTCTGCCCTTGCACCTGATGTCACGATGCACAAGTGTTCGTGACCTCTCATTGCCTGGAAGCATCCCCCATGAGCCGTCCGACCAAACTGTTTGAGACCTACAAGCTCGGCCCGATCACGCTGGCCAATCGCCTCGTCATGGCGCCGCTGACGCGCAACCGCGCCGTGCCCGGCACGTTCGTGCCCGGTGCGCTCGCGGCGGACTATTACGGCCAGCGCGCTTCCGCAGGACTTCTGATCACCGAAGCGAGCCAGGTCTCGCAGCAGGGCCAGGGCTATCAGGACACGCCCGGCATCTATTCAAAGGACCAGGTCGCAGGCTGGCGCAAGGTCACCGATCGCGTCCATGAGCGCGGTGGCAAGATCTTCATCCAGCTCTGGCATGTCGGCCGCATCTCCCATGTCGACCTCCAGGCCAATGGCGCAGCCCCCGTGGCGCCGAGCGCGATCCGCGCCAAGGGCAAGACCTTCGTGAACGGCGGCTTCGCCGACGTCTCCGAGCCGCGCGCGCTCGAGCTCTCCGAAATCCCTGATATCATCGACGACTTCAAGCGTGCGACGAAGAATGCGCTCGAAGCCGGCTTCGACGGTGTCGAGATTCATGGTGCCAACGGCTATCTGCTCGAGCAGTTCGCCAAGGACGGCGCCAACAAGCGCACGGACGCCTATGGCGGCTCGATCGAAAACCGCGCACGGCTGATGCTCGAGGTCTCCAAGACCGTCGTCGCCGAGGCCGGCGCCGACCGCACCGGCATCCGCATCTCGCCCGTGACGCCAGCCAACGACATCTCGGATTCCAACCCGCAGGCGCTGTACGATCACATCGTCGACGGCCTTAGCGCGCTCAAGCTCGCCTATCTCCACGTCGTCGAAGGCGCCACCGGTGGCCCGCGCGACATCGCCCCGTTCGACTATGCGTCCCTGCGCAAGCGCTTCGGCGGCGCCTACGTCGCCAACAACGGCTACGATTTCGATCTCGCCAGCAAGGTGCTGGACGCCAACGCGGCCGATCTCATCGCCTTCGGCAAGCCCTTCATCTCTAACCCCGACCTCGTCGAGCGGCTGAAGCAGGGCGCACCGCTGAACGATTGGGACAAGACCACGTTCTACGGCGGCAGCGCGAAGGGGTATACCGACTATCCAACGCTCGCGGCTGAGCCGGCGGAGTAAGCGACGCCGTCGCTTTATCCTCCGTCATTGCGAGGAGCTCTTGCGACGAAGCAATCCAGCCTACTTCCGCGGAGAGACTCTGGATTGCTTGGCTGAGCCTGTCATCGGGCCGCGCTTCGCACGGACCCGTTGGCTCGCAATGACGGCGCGGAGGCAGCGCGCCTCAACTCACCAGGAGAAAAAAGGCCGGGATCGCTCCCGGCCTTTCGCATCTTGATGGATGGCCGGGTCGAGCCCGGCCATGACGTCTCACGACGTCACTTCGCTTCCGCGCGCTTGGGCGGCGTGGCCGGCCACGACTTGATCAGGGTGTCGTAGTCGACGGTCTCGCCCTTCGGCTTCTCGTTGGCGAGCTTGCGCTGCGGAGCAATCGTGCCGTCCTTCTGGGCCTTGGCGAACCAGTATTCGGCCGATTCCTTCTTGTGCAGCTTGGGGCCGCAGGCGCCCTGCACGCCGGACTTCTCCAGGCGCTCCATGACGGAGTCCTGAGCGGCGGCCAGCGCGTCCATCGCCTGCTGCGGCGTCTTCGCACCGGACGACGCATCGCCGATGTTCTGCCACCAGAGCTGGGCGAGCTTCGGATAGTCGGGCACGTTGTTGCCGGTCGGGGTCCACTGCACGCGGGCGGGCGAGCGGTAGAACTCGACGAGACCGCCGAGCTTCGGCGCACGTTCCGTGAACGACTTGTCCCAGATGTCGGATTCACGCACGAAGGTAAGACCGACGTGGCTCTTCTTCAGCGACACCGACTTTGAGACGATGAACTGAAGATAGAGCCAGGCAGCCTTGCGACGATCCGGCGGAGTGGACTTCAGGAGCGTGAGCGAGCCCGCGTCCTGATAGCCGAGCTTCATGCCTTCCTTCCAGTACGAGCCGTGCGGCGACGGAGCCATGCGCCATTTCGGCGTGCCGTCGGCGTTCATCACGGCGATGCCCGGCTTCACCATGTCGGCGGTGAAGGCGGTGTACCAGAACATCTGCTGGGCGATGTTGCCCTGCGCCGGCACGGGGCCGGACTCGGAGAACGTCATGCCCTGCGCCTGCGGCGGCGCATACTTCTTCATCCACTCGAGATATTTCGTGATCGAGTAGACTGCGGCCGGACCGTTGGTGTCGCCACCACGCTCCACCGAAGAGCCGACCGGGCGGCAGCCTTCCATGCGGATGCCCCATTCGTCGACCGGCAGACCGTTCGGAATGCCCTTGTCACCGTTGCCGGCCATCGACAGCCAGGCGTCGGTGAAACGCCATCCGAGCGACGGGTCCTTCTTGCCATAGTCCATATGGCCGTAGACCTTGACGCCGTTGATCTCCTTGATGTCGTTGGTGAAGAACTCGGCGATGTCCTCATAGGCGGACCAGTTCACGGGGCACGCCGAGCTCGTAGCCGTACTTGGCCTTGAACTTGGCCTTGTAGTCGGCATTGGTGAACCAGTCGTAGCGGAACCAATAGAGGTTCGCGAACTGCTGGTCGGGCAGCTGATAGAGCTTGCCATCCGGCCCGGTGCCGAACGACTTGCCGATGAAGTCGTTGACGTCGAGCATGGGGTTGGTGACGTCCTTGCCCTCACCGGTCATGAAGTCCGACAGCGCGATGGTCTGGCCGTAGCGGAAATGCGTGCCGATCAGGTCGGAATCGTTGATCCAGCCGTCGTAGACGTTCTTGCCCGACTGCATCTGGGTCTGCAGCTTCTCGACGACGTCACCTTCCTGGATGAGGTCGTGCTTGAGCTTGATGCCCGTGAGCTCGGAGAATGCCTTGGCGAGCGTCTGCGCCTCGTATTCGTGAGTCGTGATCGTCTCGGAGACGACGTTGATCTCCATGCCCTTGAAGGGTTCGGCGGCCTTGGCGAACCACTCCAGCTCCTTCTTCTGGTCGTCCTTCGACAGCGTCGAGGGGGTGAATTCCGCGATCCACTTCTGGATCACGCTTCGTCCGCGCGCGAACCGGCGCCGAGAGAGCGAGCGACACTGCAACGATCGCAGCGGCGCTGGACATGGTCAGAAAACTATTCTTGGTCAATGGACCTTTCCTTCTCCTAAACTGTCGCATGGTTTCCTCCGTTGCAGCGACAAACTTTTATACAGACCCGGATTGCTTCCGGATCTGGCCGTCCCTTCGCGAGCTTCAGACCGTGCGGAAAATGAGCACGGCCGCCACCAGCGAAATTCCACTTGCGAGCCACAGGCGCGAGATCTCGAGCCCCTCCTCGCCGATCGGCAGCGTTGCGATCGCATCGGTGCCGAACAGGCCGATCCACAGCAGGTGGATCACCGCCGCCGTGATCAGCGAGATGAACAGCGATCGCCGCGCGTGGTCGGAATGCGAAGCACACCGACGCGCTCGGCCTCCGGATAGACCGCCGCAAGCCACGTCATCACGGCGAGCGTGCCGGCGATCGCGGCGAAGAAGATCGCCGTCGGCAGCGTCCAGGCCATCCATGCGATGGATTCCATGAAAACCTCCTAGACCCGGCCGAGCGCAAAGCCGCTCGCGATGTAATTGCGGACGAACCAGATCACGAGCGCGCCCGGAATGATGGTGAGCACGCCAGCGGCTGCCAAGAGGCCCCAATCCATGCCGGCGGCCGACACCGTGCGTGTCATGATCGCCGCGATGGGCTTGGCCGAGACCGAGGTCAGCGTGCGCGCGAGCAGGAGCTCGACCCAGGAGAACATGAAAGCAGAAGAAGGCGGCAACGCCGATGCCGCTCGCGATCAGCGGCACCAGGATCTTGATGAAGAAGCGAGGGAAGGAATAGCCGTCGAGGAAGGCGGTCTCGTCGATTCTCGCGCGGCACGCCCGAGACGAAGCTTCGAGGATCCACACCGCGAGCGGCACGTTGAAAGATGCAGTGCGCCAGCGCGACCGCCCAGGGCGTATCGAACAGGCCGATCGCCGAATAGAGGTTGAAGAACGGCAGCGCATAGACCGCGGCCGGCGCCATGCGGTTCGACAGCAGCCAGAAGAACAGATGCTTGTCGCCGAGGAAGCGGTAGCGCGAGAAGGCATAGGCAGCCGGCAGCGCCACCGAGATCGAGATGATGGTGTTGAGGACGACGTATTCCAGCGAGTTGATGTAGCCGGAATACCAGCTCTCGTCGGTGAAGATGCGTTTGTAGTGCTGCAGCGTCGGCGTGTGCGGCCACAGCGTCATCGTCGAGACGATCTCGGCGTTGGTCTTGAAGCTCATGTTGACGAGCCAGTAGATCGGCAGCAGCAGGAAGACGAGGAACAGCCCCATGATGAGGCGGCGGCCGGGAATCGAATGCATCAGGCCACTCCTTCCTTTGGCTTGAGCGCGGGCACGGGCTTGAGCGCGACCGCAGGCTTGGGCTCCACCGCCGGCTCGCTGTCCGTCTGAGCTTTCCGTTCGACGCCGGCATTGGTCATGACGGTGTAGAAGATCCAGCAGACGATCAGGATGATCAGATTGTAGACCAGCGACAGCGCCGCGGCCTTGCCGAGGTCGAACTGCCCGAGCGCGATCTTGACCAGCTCGATCGACACGAAGGTCGTGGAATTGCCCGGCCCACCGCCGGTGACGACGAACGGCTCGGTGTAGATCATGAAGCTGTCCATGAAGCGCAGCAGCACCGCGATCAGGAGCACGCGGTTCATCTTCGGCAGCTGGATCGCCTTGAACACGGCCCAGCGCGAGGCGCCGTCGATCTGGGCGGCCTGATAGTATGCTTCGGGGATCGACTTCAGGCCGGCATAGCACAAGAGAGCGACGAGGCTGGTCCAGTGCCAGACATCCATCACGATGACGGTGACCCAGGCGTCGACGTCGTTGGAGACGTAATTGTAATCGAAACCCATGGCGTTGAGGGCATAGCCGAGCAGGCCGATGTCGGGCCGGCCGAAGATCTGCCAGATCGTGCCGACCACGTTCCACGGAATCAGCAGCGGCAGCGCGAGGATCACGAGGCAGGCCGCCACCGTCCAGCCCTGGCGCGGCATCGACAATGCGACCACGATGCCGAGCGGCACCTCGATGGCGAGGATCACCAGCGAGAAGAACAGGTTGCGCCCGAGCGAAGCAAGGAAGCGGCTGCCGAGGTCGGTCGAGGGATCCAGCAACTCCTTGAACCAGCCGACGCCGTTCCAGAAGAACTGGTTGTTGCCGAAGGTGTCCTGCATCGAATAGTTCACCACCGTCATCAGCGGCAGCACCGCCGAGAAGGCGACGACCAGGAACACCGGCAGCACCAGGAACCAGGCTTTTTGGTTGACGGTCTTGTCCATCAGGCAGCTCCCTCCACCAGAAGGCTGTCGGCATAGACGTGGACGTGCGACGGATCGAATTTCAGCCCGGCCGTGCCGTCCGCGCTGGTGAAGCCGCCGGGAGCCCGCGCCGCGAGCTTGGCGTCGCCCAGGCGCGTCCGCGCGAAACGGATGCGGCCGAGATCGTCGATGCGCTCGATTTTCGCCGTGAGCAGACCCGGCGCAGGCGCGACGGCCTCGACGAATTCGGGACGCACGCCGATCTCGATCTTCGCGCCCGCAGGCAGATTGTCGTAGGCGCGGTTGAGCGCGATGACGTGACCGTCGATCCTGGCCTCGCGTCCCCTCACCTCCGCCGGCAGGATGTTCATGCCCGGCGAACCGATGAAATAGCCGACGAAGGTGTGCGCCGGCTTGTCGAACAGCTCGGCCGGCGTGCCGCTCTGCACCACCCGACCGTCATGCATCACCACCACCGTGTCGGCAAACGTCAGCGCCTCGGTCTGGTCGTGGGTGACGTAGATCATCGTGAGGTCGAGCTCGCGATGCAGCGCCTTCAGCTTGGAGCGGAGCTGCCATTTGAGCTCGGGATCGATCACCGTCAGCGGCTCGTCGAACAACACGGCGGCGACGTCGGAGCGGACGAGGCCGCGGCCGAGCGAAATCTTCTGCTTGGCGTCCGCCGTGAGCCGTGTCGCCTTGCGGTTCAAATAAGGTTCGAGATCGAGCAGCCGGCCGATCTCGGCCACGCGCTTGTCGATCTCGGCCTTCGGCACGCCGCGGTTCTTCAGCGGAAACGCCAGGTTCTCCCCCACCGTCATGGTGTCATAGATCACCGGAAACTGGAACACCTGGGCGATGTTGCGCTTCTGGGTTGACAGCGGTGTGATGTCCTTGCCGTCGAACAGGATTTTCCCGCGTGACGGGGTGATGATGCCGGAGATCACGTTCAAGAGCGTGGTCTTGCCGCAACCGCTTGGGCCGAGCAGCGCATAGGCGCCGCCCTGGCGCCAGGTCATGGTGACGGGCTTGAGCGCGAAGCTTTCCTGCGGCGCATCGTTGCCGCCGTAGGAATGAGCGAGATCGACGAGGTCAATGCGGGCCATGGCGCATCTCCCCTTACGAACCTGGAGCGGCGACCAGGCGGTCGGCCGCATCGAAGACGAAAACATCATTCGGATCGAGCACGGCGTCGAGCGTCTGCCCGGGTTCGAACTCGTGCACGCCGTGCAGCACCGCCACCCAGTTCGATCCGTCGCGGGTCAGATGCACGAAACTCTCGGAACCGGTGATCTCGGTCACCGTCACAGTGGCGTGGAAGGCGTGACGATCGGCCTCGCCATTGGCGAGGGCGAGCTGATGCGCACGGAAACCGACGCGATAGATCCCATCAGAGAGGCCTGCATAAAGACCGGAGGACGGTGACGCGGTGCCACCGGCATAGACGACCTGCCCGTTCTTCTTCTCGATACCGACGAGATTGAGCGGCGGATCGGAGAACACCTGGGCGACGCGCAGGGTCTGCGGCCGGCGGTAGACCTTGGCGGTCTCGCCCATCTGCAGCGCCTGCCCCTCCCACATGCAGACCGTGTTGCCGCCGAGCAGAAGCGCCTCGGTCGGCTCGGTGGTGGCATAGACGAAGATCGCGCCCGAGGCCTCGAAGATGCGCGGCAGCTCGGCACGCAGCTCCTCGCGCAGCTTGTAGTCGAGATTCGCAAGCGGCTCGTCGAGCAGCACGAGGTCGGCGCCCTTGACCAGGGCGCGCGCGATCGCGGTACGCTGCTGCTGGCCGCCGGAAAGCTGCAGCGGCGTGCGCTTCAGGAACGGCTCGAGCCGCAGCAGCTTTGCGGCCTCGGCGACGCGCGCTTCGATCTCATCGCGCGGCTTGCCCTGAACGCGCAGGGGCGAAGCGATGTTCTCGTAGACCGTGAGCGAGGGATAGTTGATGAACTGCTGATAGACCATGGCAACCGAACGCTGGCGCACGTCGGCGCCGGTAACGTCCTTGCCGTTGACCACCACTTTGCCGGTGGTCGGCTTGTCGAGGCCGGCCAGCAGCCGCATGATCGAGGTCTTGCCCGACAGCGTCGGGCCGAGCAGCACGTTGAGGGTTCCGCTCTCCAGCGTCAGCGAGACGTCGCGGATGTGCGGGACGCCCTCGACAGTCCGGGTCACGTGATCGAGCGTCACGGTCATGAGCGTCCTCCTGCTTCCAGCAGGGGAGTTTGCTGCACGGCATGGGTCCTGATCCAGTCGTCAAGCGCTGCGATCTCGTCGGCAGATAGTCGCAGGCCGAGCTTGGACCGGCGCCAGACCACGTCCTCGGCGGTGACGGCCCATTCGTTGGCCATGAGGTAGCGAACCTCGCGCTCGGTCAGCGTCGCCCCAAACGACTGGCCGAGATCGGCCGCCGATTTGGCATCGCCCAGCAGCTTGATCGCCCGTGTCCCATAGGCACGGGCGAGGCGTCGCGCATGCTCGTGGCTGAGGAAGGGATAGCCGCGCTGGAACTCGGCGATCAGCCCGTCGATGTCGGAGACGTTCATGTCACCACCGGGCAGCGGCCATTTGCCGGTCCAGCCCTCGCGCGCCTTTGCGCTGCGCAGATACGGCGCGAGCCGCTCCAGCGCCTCTTCGGCAAGGCGGCGATAGGTGGTGATCTTGCCGCCATAGATTGACAGCAGCGGCGCGCCGCCGGGCGTGTCGAGCTCGAACACATAGTCGCGGGTCGCAGCTTTGGCTTCGCTGGCGCCGTCATCATAGAGCGGACGCACGCCGGAATAGGTCCAGACCACGTCGTCCGGCGTCACGGGCTTGGCCAGATACTCGCTCGCCGCGGTGCAGAGATATTGGATCTCCTCGGGTGTCGCCTTCACCTTGGCGGGGTCGCCGTCATAGTCGCGGTCGGTGGTGCCGATCAGGGTGAAGTCGTCCTGGTACGGGATGACGAAGATGATGCGGCCGTCGGCGTTCTGGAACATATAGGCGCGGTCGTGGTCGTAGAGCTTCCTGACCACGATGTGCGAGCCCTGGACCAGGCGAACCTTGGCTTTGGCGTTGACGCCGGCACCGCGGCCGAGCACGTCCTCGACCCAGGGGCCGCCGGCGTTGATGAGCGCGCGCGCCTGGATCTGCGAGCGCTCGCCGGTCAGCGTGTTGACCATGCCGACGGTCCAGACGCCGTTGGACTGGCGGATCTCGGTGGCGCGGGTGCGGGTGCGGATCTCGGCGCCCTTGTCGGCGGCATCGCGGGCGTTGAGCACGACGAGGCGGGCGTCGTCGACGAAACAGTCGGAATATTCGAACGCGCGGCTGTAGCGATTCGGAATCAGCGGCTTGCCGACCTCATCGCGCTTGAGATCGACCGAGCGCGTGGCGGGCAGCAGATGGCGGCCGCCGATGTGGTCATAGAGGAAGAGGCCGAGGCGCAGCAGCCAGGCGGGGCGCAGGCCGGCGTGATGCGGCAAGACGAAACGCAGGGGACGGATGATGTGGGGGGCGATGCCCCAAAGGATCTCGCGCTCGATCAGCGCCTCGCGAACCAGGCGGAACTCATAATATTCGAGATAGCGCAGGCCGCCATGCACCAGCTTGGTCGACCAGGACGACGTCCCGCTCGCCAGATCGTTCATTTCGCACAGGAAAACCGTGTTGCCGCGGCCCACCGCGTCGCGCGCGATGCCGCAGCCGTTAACACCGCCTCCGATGATGGCGAGGTCGTAAATACGCTCCAACAGACGCATCCCCCGACGGCCGCCCGTTCCCTCGGGCGGCTACTTTCGCTTTTGATTAGATCACACCGAAAAACGAAAGCAAGACGAAAGAGAAGCGAAGGGAAGCGAAAGGAGATTAATTTTGTCGGCGATTTGAAGCCAGAATGAGCGGGCTTGACCAGCAATCGAGGCCAAAGGCCTCCCCTTGAAAGGCCGACCCAGCGGAAATATAGTCATTATGGTCATATTGGTCCCTGAACATGGCACGCAATAATGAACCCGCCCCGCTTCCGTCTGAGGACACTTGGACTCTGGCCAACGCCAAGGCGCGGCTGTCCGAGCTGATCGATCGCGCTCAAGCCGGTCCGCAGGTCATCACGCGACACGGCAAACCCAATGCGGTTGTCGTCTCGGCCGAAGAATGGACGCGCAAGACCGCTCGCATGGGCTCGTTGGCCGAATTCCTGCTGGCCTCGCCGCTGCGCGGCGCCGACCTCGAGCTTGAACGCGTGCAAGACACGGCACGCGATGAGATGCCGTGAACCTGCTGCTCGACACCAACGTGCTGTCGGAAGTTCGGCGGCCCTCACCCTCGCCGAACGTTCTGGCGTGGCTCGACACGATTGACGAGGATCGCGCGTTCATAAGCGTTGCCTCGATCGCCGAGCTTCGCCGCGGGATCGCACTGCTGGAAGATGGTCACCGACGGACGGCACTGGCGCACTGGCTTGCCCATGATCTACCGGCGCGGTTTGCGGATCGCGTTCTGCCG
Organism: Bradyrhizobium sp. CCGE-LA001; assembly: GCF_000296215.2. Lineage (NCBI taxonomy): Bacteria > Pseudomonadati > Pseudomonadota > Alphaproteobacteria > Hyphomicrobiales > Nitrobacteraceae > Bradyrhizobium > Bradyrhizobium sp. CCGE-LA001. Next base: position 5,940,841 of record NZ_CP013949.1, read on the forward strand.
ATCGATCACGCGGTGGCCGCGTGCTGGGGCGACCTGATGGCGCAGAGCCGCAGAAGCGGCATCGCCTTATCTGTCATGGACGGCTTCTTTGCGGCGACCGCGCTCACGAACAGCCTCACACTGGTCACGCGCAATGTGAAGGATTTTGCTGAGTTCGGCGTTGCGCTGCTCAATCCGTGGGACGATGTTAAGACCTTATCTCAGCCGCACCACCGGTGAAGCTTCCGGTGCCGCATCCTGACTATCTGTCGGCGCATCGTCGATGTCGGCCCCCTTCGGCAGCGCTTCCACCACTTCGATGCCCTTGCTGTGGCAGATGGTGGCGAGGCGCTCGGGCAGTTCCTGGTCGGTGACGAAGGTCTGGATCTGGGTGATGTGGGCGATGCGCACCGGCGCGCTGCGGCGAAGCTTGGTGGAATCGGCAACCAGCATGACGCTGCGGGCATTGGCGATGATGGCCTGCGCCACCTGCACCTCGCGATAGTCGAAGTCGAGCAAGGCGCCCTCCTCGTCGATCGCGGACGCGCCGATGATGGCATAGTCGACCTTGAACTGGCCGATCAGCTGCGTCGCGGTCGAGCCGACCACCGCGCCGTCTGCGCGCCGCACCGTGCCGCCGGCGACCACCACCTCGATGCGGGGATGGCGATAGAGCAGCATGGCGACGTTGAGATTGTTGGTGATGACGAGCAGATCCTCGTGCGAGGTCAGCGCGCTCGCCACTTCCTCGGTCGTCGTGCCGATGTTGATGAACAGCGAGCAGCCGTTCGGGATCAGCGAGGCTGCCGCAGCGCCAATGGCCTTCTTCTCGTCGGCGGCGACGAAGCGGCGCGCCTCATAGGCGAGGTTCTCGACGCCCGAGGCGATGATGGCGCCGCCATGAATGCGGGTCAGCGATCTCCGCTCGCAGAGATCGTTGAGATCTTTCCGGATTGTCTGCGCCGAGACCTCGAAGCGGCGCGCGAGCTCCTCCACCATGACGCGGCCGGAGGCACGCGCGATGTTGAGGATTTCGGCTTGGCGATGGGTCAGTCCGGTCACGGCGAAACCTCAAATCAGGACGATGCATGGTGCGGCGGTTCGCGCGATCGGTCAATGCGGGAGACGATAACGGTTGACGGATGCGACCGCTCACCATGCCATGGCGTCGGCAAGGCGCGCGAGCAGGTCGGGATCGTCAAAGGCGCTGGCCGAGGCAACTGCGCCGGCGCCGACGAGATCGGCATGGCTGAGGCTCGTCCGGATACCGATCGTCGGAATGCCGGCTGCGACAGCCGACTGGACGCCCGAGCGTGAATCCTCGAACGCAACCGAGGCCGCAGCGCTGGCGCCGACAAAGCGCAGCCCTTCCTGATAAGGCAGCGGATGCGGCTTGCCGTGAGCCAGCTCGTCGCCGATCACGATGGCCTTGAACCGCTCGCTGATGCCAAGGCCCGACAGCAGCAGCTCGGCATTGAGGCGCGGCGCGTTGGTGACGGCGACCATGGGAACGCCGGCCGCATCCGCGCGGTCAAGCACAGACATCAGCCCCGGCAGCGGCTCGATCTGGCCGGTGACGAGCGTGCGGAAGATCTCTTCCTTCTCGCTGAGGATCGCGGCGCGCCGCTCGACCGTTTCGCCCGGCAGAAAGCGCTCGCCGATCGACGCATTGGCGAAGCCTTGCAGCTCCCTGGAGAAGCGCGCGTGATCGAACACATGGCCGCGCGGCCCCAGCACCTGGTTGAAGGCCTTGAGGTGCAGCGGGTCGGTGTTGGCGAGCGTGCCGTCGATGTCGAACAACAATGCCCGGCCGATTGCTTCGATCATTTCCCTACTTTCCCAAATCCGCGGCGCATCAATGCGGAAGGCGTATCAATACGGCTTCTGACACGCAATGGCGCATGCACATGACCACAATGCGACACTCGACAAAGTCGCGCGCGGCTGCAACACTCGTCGCAAGATCAAAAAGGAGGAAACGATGATCAACCGACGCGACCTGGCTCTCTCGACTCTTGCCGTCTCCGCGCTCGCTCTCACAGCACCGGCCCTCGCCGCCTCGGCAGACGAAGAGGCGGTAGCGAAGAAGGTCGAGGCCTTCCGTCTCGCCCAGATCGCGGCCGACCCGAAGGCGCTCGGCGCGCTGTGCTGGGACGACCTGAGCTACAGCCATTCCAGCGGCAAGGTCGAGGACAAGGCGGCCTTCATCGCCAGCGCCACCGACGGCAAGTCGAAATTCCTCTCGATCGAATACAAGGATCCGACCATCAAGGTCGTCGGTCCCGCTGCGATCGTTCGCTTCCACTGGCTCGGCGAACAGGAAATGGCGGCCGATGGGAAAAAAGTATCCACCAACCTTCACATCCTGATGAACTGGCAAAAGCAGGGCGACGAGTGGAAGCTGCTCTCGCGTGCCGCAACGAAATTGTGATGGCGTTCTTACCCTCTCCCCTTGTTGTGGGAGAGGGTGGCTCGCCATAGTCTGCTCGGCAAAAAATTCCGACCTCGCGCTCCGCGCGTCCCGGAACGACGGATGCGGCGCTTACGCCGCCTCTTTCACATCGCCGTTGATCAGCTTGCGCGCAGCGCGCTCGGCTTCGCGGGCGTTGCGGAAGAGCTGACCTTCGAGGCGGTTGAAGCGGTGGGATGAGGCGAAGAAGCAGTAGCCTCCCTGAGAACGAACGACGATACCTGCGGTCTGCGAATTGACTTCGATGATGTAGCTGTCCGGCATGGTCCGTGGATTCCTCAGTGCGGGCAAATAACGGTGCTCATGCCCAAAGGTTCCCCAGGCATTTGAGGCCGTTTCCACCCCGAATCGACACGCAATTGAGTACGCCGGGACCTCATCCGTTTTATGACCCGTTCTTGGCAAAGCCGCGACGCGTTGACTCACGCGCGCCGCGTTTGGCGTCGCTTGCCACGTCGTTGTGAGATGAGGCTGAGCGTCGCGCGCGATTACGTCGCGATCGTCGTAGCGGCCGCGCGGACCGCCTGCGGGCGGCCATGCTCGTCTATCGAGACGTAGGTGAAGTTGCCGTCGGTGACGAGGAACGGATGCTCCTCGCCGCGGCGAAGCGCCCAGGCTTCCAGATGCACGGTGAGCGAGGTGCGGCCGACGCGCACGAGATTGGCGTAAACAGAGACGAGATCGCCGACATAGACCGCCTTGCGAAAGTTCATCGCCTCGATCGCGACGGTCACGGTACGCGACTTCGCGACCTTCGAAGCGAACACGCCGCCACCGACGTCCATCTGACTGAGCAGCCAGCCGCCAAAGATGTCGCCGTTGGCGTTGGTGTCGGCAGGCATCGCCAGCGTGCGGATGCAGAGATCCCCGTTCGGCGCGCTCTTGGGCTGTTCGCTCATGTCTCTCTCACTTGAAATTGTCCCAGCCTGAATCAGGCGCGAAGCGATCGCCGAATCGCTCGGCCAGAGCGCGGAGCGTGGACACGACATTTTCCACGCCGCGCGTACGCGCATAGTTCAGCGGGCCGCCGCGGAACGGTGCATAACCGGTACCAAAGATCATGGCGCCGTCGACCGCGTCGGCATCGTCGACGATGCCCTCGCGAAGCGCCGCGACGCAGACGTTGGACATCGGAAGCACAAGGCGATCGATCATCTGGTCGGTGACGCGCGGACCGGTTTCCGCGAGCGGCGCCTTCTCCGCCTTGCCGTCCTTCCAGGTGTAAAAGCCCTTGCCGGTCTTGCGGCCGAGCTCGCCCTTGGCGACCTTCTCGCGCAGCCAGGCCGGCGTCGGCGGCAAAAGATCCCCGAACTTGGTGCGCAGCATGTCGCCGACGTCGAGACAGATGTCGAGCCCGACCTGGTCGGCCAGCTCGATCGGCCCCATCGGCATGCCGAACTGCTCGGCCGCGGCATCGATCAGGCGCTGGTCGATCTTCTCGTCCAGCATCACCATCGCTTCCAGCATGTACGGCGTCAGCGCGCGGTTGACGAGGAAGCCGGGCGAGCTCTTCACAGGCAACGGCAGGCGGTCGATCGCGCCGACAAAGGCGAGCGCGTCCTTCAGCACCTCAGGGTCATTGCCGTCATGGCTGACGACCTCGACCAGTTGCAGCCGCGACACCGGATTGAAGAAGTGCAGGCCGACCAGCCGCTCCGGGCGCGCGAGCGTCGTGCGCAGATCCTGGAGCGGAATGCTCGACGTGTTGGTGGCAAGGATCGCGCCCGGCTTCATCCGCGGCTCGATCCCTGCATAGACCTTCTGCTTCAGCTCCAGCTTCTCCGGCACCGCCTCGATGATGAGATCGGCATTGCGCACGCCCTCTCCGTCCATATCGGGGATGAGGCGATCGAGCGCGTCGCGCACCTCGGTCCGCTTTCGGATGATCTTGCCGTAGAGCCCGGCGGCACGCTTCACCGCGCCCGCGATCGGCTCGGCCTTCATATCGGCGAGCGAGACGCGCAGCCCCTGCCCGGCTACCCAAGCCGCGATGTCGCCGCCCATGGCGCCGGCGCCGATGACGTGGACATGCTTGACGGTGTTGCCGCTGCCGGCCGCCTTCTTCATCTGCTCGCGCAGGAAGAAGACCCGGATCAGGTTCTGCGCGGTCGGCGTCACCATCAGCTTGGCGAACGAGGCCTGCTCGGCCCTCAGCATCGCGGCCTTGCTGCCGCCATGGGTCTCCCAGAGATCGATCAGCGCGTAGGGCGCCGGATAGTGCTCGCGGGACGCTGTCTTCGCCGCCTCCGAGCGCATGCGCTTGGCGAGCAATCCACGCACCAGTCCCAGATTGGCAGCGTGCGTCATCAGCCCAGGCTTGGCCCGCTTCAGGCGTCCGAACAGCGCATCCTTCACCGCGCCCTGGACGTGGCGCTCCTGCGTCACGGTGTCGACGAGGCCGAGCGATTTGGCGCGGCGTGCATCGACGGTGCGGCCGGTCAGCATCAGCGCCATCGACTGGACCGGATTGACCAGCGCGGTGAAACGCGCGGTGCCGCCGAGGCCGGGATGCAGACCGAGCATCACCTCCGGGAAGCCGAAGCGCGCGCCCTCGATGGCGATGCGCGACTGGCAGGCGAGCGCGACCTCGAGCCCGCCGCCGAGGCAGAAGCCGTGGATCACAGCGACGGTCGGCAGCTTCAAGGCTTCGAGATGATCGACTACCGCGTGCGCGGCACGGATCCGCGTCTCCACCATGTCAGGATCGGACGCGCCACCGAATTCGTTGACATCAGCGCCCGCGATGAAGCCGGACGGCTTTGCCGAACGGATCACGAGGCCGGCCGGGCGCTCGGTCTCGATCGCCGCGAGCACGGCATCGAACTCCTCCATCACGTCTGCGGACAACGTGTTGGCACTGGTGTCGGCGCGGTCGAACAGCAGCCAGGCGACGCCGTCGGTATCGCGGGTCAGCTTGAAATGCTTGTACGGGCTGTCCGTCGAAGGCGTCGGCCCGAGCTCCAGGACGCGATCGCCAAGCGCGGTCATGATCTTGGAATCCATGGTCACACCGCCTCGATCAGCATGGCCCCGCCGAGCCCGCCACCTATGCATTCGGTGGCGACGCCGCGCCGCGTGCCAAGCCGCTTCATCGCGTTGACGAGATGCAGCACGATGCGGTTGCCGGAAGTGCCGACGGGATGGCCGAGCGAGATGGCGCCTCCGTCGACGTTCAGCCTCTCGCGCTCGATCTCGCCGGCCGCGCCGTCGAGGCCGAGAATCTCGCGGCAGAACTTGTCGTCGTTCCAGGCGGCGAGACAGCCCAGCACTTGCGTCGCAAACGCTTCGTTCAGCTCCCAGGTCTCGACGTCCTTGATGGCGAGGCCGTTGCGCGTCAGCAGCGGCGTCGCCGACATCACCGGGCCAAGGCCCATGATGCTCGGATCAAGCGCCGCCCAGTTGCTATCGACGATCGCAGCCTTCGGCGAGAGCTTGTGTTTTGCTACCGCTGCGTCAGATGCCAGGATCACCCAGGAGGCGCCGTCGGTGATCTGCGAGGAATTGCCTGCGGTGACCTGGCCCCAGGGCCGCTCGAACACCGGCCGCAGTTTCGCCAGCGTCTCCGCCGTCGAGTCCGGGCGCACGCCGTCATCATGGTCGAAGTACTTGCCGTCGCGAGAGAACGCGGTCTCCAGCTCGCCCTTGAGAAAGCCCGCGCTTTGCGCATGCGCGAGCCGGCGATGGCTCTCGGCCGCGTAGGCATCGGATTGAGCGCGCGTGATGCCGAAGAGATGGCCGACGACCTCGGCGGTCTGGCCCATGTTCAGCTCGGTGACGGGGTCGGTCAGCCCGCGCTCGAGCCCGATGATCGGCTTCAGATCGCGTGGACGCAGCTTGAAAGCTGCAGCAAGCTTGGCCGCCACGCCTTTGGCGGTGGCAAGCCCGGCGAACCAGCGCACGCCGGAATTCGGCCAGACCAGCGGTGCGTGGCTGAGCGCCTCGGTGCCGCCGGCAAGGATCATGTCCGCATGGCCCTCGCGGATGTAGCGATAGGCGGTGTCGATCGACTGCATGCCGGAGCCGCAATTGATCTGCACCGTGAAGGCAACCATGTCCTCGCCCATGCCGAGTCGGAGCGCAGCGACACGCGCCGGGTTCATCTCGTCGGCGATCACGTTGACGCAGCCGAGGATGACCTGGTCGAAGCTATCGGGCGAGAACGGCTGCCGCGCCAGCAGCGGCCGGCCGCATTGCACGGCGAGATCGACCGGCGTGAACGGCCCGGGGCCCGAGCGCGCCTTCAGGAACGGCGTCCTGCTGCCGTCGACGATGAATACCGGTCGTGCCATCAGCTCGCCGCCCTCTGTTCACCGAGTTCCTGGAAGAACTGATGCACGTCGCCGGATTTCTTGTAAATCGGCGACAGCGCCTCCGGCGCAAAATCATCGACTTCGATGACTTCAGTGACGGCTGCGCGGGCGGCGGCGAGCTGCTCGCCCTCGGCCTGCGTGATCACGCCCTTGGTCACCGCCTCCTTCCAGTCGCGCAACTGCGCAGCGCGCATGCGCTTGGCGATGGCGTCGGTGGCCGCGACCAGCTTGAACGCGCGCTCCAGCCGGGCAAAGCCGCCGTCGTCGTCGAGATAAGCGAGGTCCGGCGTGAGGCGTTCACGCGCTGCGGAGGGCTCCAGCACGATGCCGGCGCATTGGTGCACGACGCGGTCGGACGGGCCGAGCACGCGCGCGCCGAACGGCTGGACCACCAGCTTGAGGAAGCCGGCAACGAAGCGGTTCGGCAGATTGGCGAGGATTTCGGCCACCCGGTTTTCGATGGTCTTGAAACCCGTCGCCATGCACCATTCCAGCGCAGCGAAATCCTCCTTCTGCCGTCCCTCGTCCTGCCAGCGCTTCAGCGCCGCCGAGAGCAGATAAAGCTCCGACAGGATGTCGCCAAACCGCGCCGACAGCATCTCCTTGCGCTTGAGTGCACCGCCGAGGGTCAGCAGCGCCATGTCGGCGCAGAGCGCGAAGGCGGCGGAATAACGCGACAGCTGCCGATAGAATGGCGTCGCGTCGCCGGCGTCGGGCGCCAACGCGAAGGCGCCGAAGGTCCAGCTGCGGCCGAAGGCGCGGAACAAGGTCCGGAAGCTGTGGCCGACGTGTTTCCAGAATGCCTTGTCGAACGCGGTGAGCCCGCGCTCGCGATCGGCATCCGCGAGCGCATTCATCTCGTCGAGCAGATAGGGGTGGGCGCGGATGGCGCCCTGCCCGAACACGATGAGATTGCGGGTCAGGATGTTGGCGCCTTCCACGGTGATGCCGACCGGCACGGCGCGATGGAGATTGCCGAGATAGTTCTGCGGGCCGTCGATCACGGCCTTGCCGCCGTGGATGTCCATGGCGTCGTCGATCGCGGTGCGCATCCGCTCGGTCGCGTGCAGCTTCATGATGCCGGAGATGACGGCAGGATGAATGCCGGCATTCAGCGCGGCGCAGGTGAGCCGCCGTGCCGCATCGAGCTGGTAGGCGGTGGCGACGATGCGCGCGAGCGGCTCCTCGACGCCCTCGAACTTGGAGATGGAGATGCCGAACTGCTCGCGAACGCGGGCATAGGCGCCGGTCGTGCGCGCCGCATAGGCGGCACCGGCAGCGGAAAGCGACGGCAGCGAGATGCCGCGGCCGGCGGCGAGCGCGGTCATCAGCATCTTCCAGCCTTGCCCCAGCCGTTCCTTGCCGCCAATGACATAGTCGAGCGGGATGAAGACGTCGCGGCCCCAGTTTGGGCCGTTCTGGAACACCTGCATCGACGGCAGATGGCGCTGGCCGATCTCGACGCCGGGCAGATTGGTCGGGATCAGCGCGACGGTAATGCCGAGCTCTTCCTGGCTTCCCACGAGGTGGTCGGGATCATAGGCCTTGAAGGCGAGACCCAGCAGCGTCGCGACGGGGCCGAGCGTGATGTAGCGCTTGTGCCAGTTGAGCCGGAGGCCGACGACCTCGCGGCCCTCGAACTCGCCCTTGCAGATGATCCCGGTGTCGACCATCGAGGCGGCATCGGAGCCGGCCTCGGGGCTGGTGAGGCCGAAGCACGGAATGTCGCGGCCATCGGCGAGGCGCGGCAGCCAGCGCGCCTGCTGCTCCTTTGTGCCGAAGCGCATCAGGAGCTCGCCCGGGCCGAGCGAGTTCGGCACCATTACCGTTACCGCCGCCGCGATCGAGCGGGTCGAAATCTTGCGTACGACTTCCGAATGCGCATAGGGCGAGAAGCCGAGGCCGCCGAACTCCTTCGGAATGATCATGCCGAAGAATTTCTCGCGCTTGACGAAGTGCCAGACATCCGGCGGCAGGTCGCGCCACTCCCAGAAGATCTTCCACTCGTCGAGCATGGCGCAGAGCTCGTCGACGGGGCCATTGAGGAAGGCCTGCTCCTCCTCGGTCAGCCTGGCCTGCGGCACCTTCAGCAGCTTCGACCAGTCGGGATTGCCGGTGAAGAGATCGGCGTCCCACCAGACGTCCCCGGCCTCCAGCGCCTCGCGCTCGGTGTCGGACATCGCCGGCAGCACGCCGCGCGCCCAGGAGAAGATCGGCTTTGTGATTTTGTCGCGGCGGAAGCTCATGGCGGACCTCATGCATCGGCGCGGATATCTGGCATTTTAGCGGAAAGTGGCCGGGGGAAGTGAACACTTCGCCTGCAGAATGCAGCCAATTGACGCGGCCGGGCGACCGCCCCGGGGACCATAACGGCCGGGGCGTGCGGGCAGTTCCGGGACGGGGGAAGGGGATGGATGTCTCCCCATGTCATTCCGGGGCGAGCCTCTTGGTGCGAACCCGGAATCCATACTCCCGATCGTGGTTATGGATTCCGGGCTCGACGCTTACGCGTCGCCCCGGAATGACGGAAAGAAGCCGACCTAATCCGGCCGCACCATCTCGAACATGTTTTCCGGCTTGATCTCGAAATAGTCGCCGCGGCGGCCGGCGCGGACGATGGGACGGGCGGCTGCGGTCTGGTAGACGCCGTCCTTGATCAGGGCCTGGTTGATGTGGACGGCGACGACCTCGCCCAGCGTCAGCCAGGCGTCGGCCTCCCTGCCGTCGGCGCCCTTGAGGCGGACGATGTCGGACACCTTGCATTCGAAGGCCACCGGGCTCTCGGCCACGCGCGGCACGTTGACCAGCCTGCCGGCCACCGCAGTGAGACCCGCGACCTCAAATTCGTCGACCTCGGGCGCGACATGGGCGGCGGTCGCGTTCATGTGCTTGGCGAGATCCATGGTGGTGAGATTCCACACGAACTCCCGCGTCTGCTCCATGTTCGAGACCGTGTCCTTCCAGTTGGTGGACGAAAATCCGATGATCGGCGGCACGTAGCAGAACGCGTTGAAGAAGCTGTAGGGCGCGAGATTGACGTGGCCATTGGCGTCGCGCGAGGAGATCCAGCCGATCGGCCGCGGCGCGATGATGGCGTTGAAGGGATCGTGCTTGAGGCCGTGGCCCTTGGAGGGTTCGTAGAAATAGAGGTCTTTGTCGGTCACGCTGGCTTTTCCCTGATCGTCATTGCGAGCGCAGCCAAGCAATCCAGAATCCCTCCGCGGAAACGGTCTGGATTGCTTCGCTGCGCTCGCAATGACGGAGTGTGTTGCTCCGTCCTGGTCCGCCGCCGGCCGGTCAGCGCGGGGGGCGGCCTGCTTATAAAAGGAAACCCGCCGCTCCGTCAGTGCCGCGGCGACAGACCCGCGATGACGAAATCGATCATCTGGTCGATGTTCGGGCCCGGCTTGGTGGCGCACTGGGCGATCATCTGGGGGTGGAAGAAGCGTATCATCGCGGTGCAGGCGCAGAGCGAAGCCAGCTGCAGGTCGGGCGCCTCGAACTCGCCGGAGGCAACGCCTTGCGCGATCATCTGGCCGATCACCCCGGCAATGCACTCCATATGGGCGACGCAGACGTCCCAGTCCTCCTCCATCGCGATGGCGACCATCTCATGCAGCTTGTTGTCGCCGACGTAGCGCTCGGTGTTCATGCGATTGATGGTGGTGAGCAGCTCGCGGAAGCGCTCCGGCACCGGACCGGGCCTTGCCACGATCCGTTGCGCCTCCAGCTCGACCTCGCCCATCAGCGAGCGCGCCACCGCCTGATGGATCGCCTTCTTCGATTCGAAGAAGCGATACACGTTGGCGGGGCTCATCCTGAGCTCCTTGGCAATGTCGCCGACCGTGGTCTTCTGGTAGCCGATCTGGCGGAACAGCCGCTCGGCCACCTCGAGGATGCGATCCCGGGTGTCGACTTCGATATGTTCCGAAATAAGGGCCATCAGTCAGGACTCGTTGGTCAGCACTTCATCTCACTTATTCAGCCGCTTCAGCAAGCGGAATTGCCGGATGCTCATCGCTGCCATGCTGCGGCGCGGCAGGCTGCTCGGGGGTGCCCGCTTCGTCCAGGCTCTTCCTGAACCACAGGGCATAAAGGCCCGGCAGGTACAGCAGCGTCAGGAAGGTCGCCACGAACAGGCCGCCCATGATGGTGATCGCCATCGGGCCCCAGAAGGCCGAGCGCGACAACGGGATCATGGCAAGGATCGCGGCCAAGGCCGTCAGCACCACCGGCCGGGCGCGACGGACGGTCGCCTCCACGATCGCCTCGCGCCGGGTCATGCCATGGGAGACGTCAGTCTCGATCTGGTCGACCAGGATGACGGTGTTGCGCATGATCATGCCGGCGAGCGCGATCAGGCCGAGCAGCGCCACGAAGCCGAACGGGGCGTTGGCGACGTTGAGGCCGAGCGAGGCACCGACGATGCCGAGCGGCGCAGTCAGGAACACCAGGATCAGGCGCGAGAAGCTCTGCAGCTGGATCATCAGCAGCGTCAGCATCACCATGACCATCACCGGGAAGAGGATGAAGATCGAGGCGTTGCCCTTGGCCGATTCCTCGAAGGCGCCACCCGGCTCGATCCGGTAGGCCGGCTCGAGATGATCAATGATCGGCTTCAGCTTCGGCGTGATCTGGCCCGTGACGTCAGGCGCCTGAACGCCGTCGACGACGTCGGAGCGCACGGTGATCGCCATGTCGCGGTTGCGCCGCCACATGATCGGCTCCTCGTGCGCATATTCGATCTTGGCGATCTGCTGCAGCGGCACCGCCACGCCGTTGCGCGAAGTGATGGTGAGGTCGCCGACGCCGCCGAGGTCGAGGCGTTCGGACGGGATCGCACGGGCAACCACGCCGACCTTCTCGATGCCGTCGCGCACGGTCGTGACCTGCGAACCCGAGATCAGCATCGCCAGCGCCTGCGAGACGTCCTGCGGGGTCAGGCCCATGGCGCGGGCACGATCCTGGTCGACGACGAGCTTGAGGTAAGGCGACTGCTCGTTCCAGTCGAGCTGGACGTCCTTGACGCTCTTGTTTTGGCGCATGACGTCGCGGACCTGGTAGGCGATCTCGCGCACCTTGTTGGCGTCGGGCCCGATCACGCGGAACTGGACGGGGAAACCGACCGGCGGGCCGAAATTGAAGCGGTCGACGCGCACGCGTGCTTCGGACAGGAAGCCCTCGGCAGCCGCGTTCTCGATCTTGGCCTTGATGCGCTCGCGCGCCTCGACACCCTTGGCGACGATGACGATCTCGGCGAAGGCCTCGTTCGGCAGCTGCGGGTTGAGGCCGAGCCAGAACCGCGGCGAACCCTGGCCGACATAGGCGGTATAGGTCTCGATATCCTTGTCGTCCTTGAGCAGCGTCTCGGCCCTCTTCGCGGCCTTCTCGGTGACGTTGAAGGCGGTGCCTTCCGGCAGGCGCAGCTGGAGGAACAGCTCGGGCCGCTCTGACAGCGGGAAGAACTGCTGCTGGACCTGGCCGAAGCCGACGATGGAGGCGGCGAAGACGCCGACGGTCGCGACCACCACGGTGATGCGGTGATTGACGCACCATTGCACGATGGCGCGCAGGCCCCGGTACATGCGGGTCTCGTAGACCGCGTGCGGATCGTGGTTGTGGTGCGCCTTCATCTCCGGCAGCAGCTTGACGCCGATATAGGGCGTGAAGATCACCGCCACGAACCAGGAGGCGACCAGCGCGATCGCCACGATCCAGAAGATGCTGCCGGCATATTCGCCGACCGCCGAATTGGCAAAGCCGATGGGGAGGAAGCCAGCGGCCGTGACCAGCGTTCCCGTGAGCATCGGAAACGCAGTTGATTCCCAGGCAAAGGACGCCGCGCGCATGCGGTCCCAGCCCTGCTCCATCTTTACCACCATCATCTCGACTGCGATGATGGCGTCGTCGACGAGCAGGCCGAGTGCGATGATCAGCGCACCTAACGTGATGCGGTGCAGGTCGAGCGACATCGTGTTCATGACGATGAAGACGATGCCGAGCACCAGCGGCACCGACAGCGCGACCACGATGCCGGTGCGCCAGCCGAGCGCCAGGAACGAGACGAACAGCACGATGACGAGCGCTTCCATGAAGGAATGCACGAACTCGCCGACGGCGTGCTCGACCACCTTGGGCTGGTCGGCGATCAGCTTGACGTCGATGCCCTGCGGCACCGCCTTCATGAAGTCGGCGGTGGCCTTCTCGACCTCCTTGCCGAGATCGAGGATGTTGGCACCCTTGGCCGTGACGACGCCGATGCCGATCGCGGGCTTGCCTTCCTGCCGCACGACGAAGCTCGGCGGATCAACATAGCCATGGGTGACGGTGGCGATGTCGCCGAGGCGGAACACGCGGCCATTGCTCTCGACCGGAGTCTCGGCGACCGCCTTAGCGCCATCGAGCGCGCCGGTGACGCGCAGCGGCACGCGCTGCGACGAAGTCTCGACCGTGCCGGCCGGCGTCACGTTGTTCTGCTTGGCCAGCGAATCGAACAGCGCCTGCGGCGTGATGCCGAGGGTAGCGAGCTTGGCGTGGCTGAACTCGACGAAGATGCGCTCATCCTGGTTGCCGTAGACGTCGACTTTGGTCACGCCGGGCACCTTCAGCAGGCGCTGGCGGAAGCCTTCGGAGACCTTCTTGAGCTGGGCATAGTCGGCGCCGTCGCCGGTCATCATGTAGAGGATGGAATCGACGTCGGAGAACTCGTCGTTGACGACCGGCCCGAGAATGCCTGAGGGCAACTGGCCCTGCACGTCGACCAGCTTCTTGCGCAGGAGATAGAAGAGATAGGGCACGTCCTTCGGCGGGGTGTTGTCGCGGAAGGTCACCTGCAGCGCGGTGAAGCCCGGCTTGGAATAGGTCTGCACCTTCTCGAAATAGGGCAGCTCCTGGATCTTCTTCTCGATGGGATCGGCGACCTGGGTCTGCATCTCCTGCGCGGTCGCGCCCGGCCACATCACGGAGACGTTGACCACCTTCACCGTGAAGAACGGATCCTCGGCGCGACCGAGCTTCTCATAGGAGAAGTAGCCGGCGACGCCGAGTATGATCATCAGGAAGAGAACCAGCGTCGGATGGCTGACGGCCCAGGCTGAAAGGTTGAAGCGCTTCATCGCACTCTCCGAAAGACGATCCAATTGCCAAAACGACAGCCGCTCTGTACAAGGCGTCGTCGCGAGGCAGCGAAGCAATCCAGGGGGCTGGGCAAGGTTCTGGATCGCTTCGCCGCTTCAGCCTTTGCATTTGCGCTCGGGCAAAACTCACCTCACACGACGTAAACTCGATGTTCTTGCAGACTAGAAAGACAGTGACGACACGATCCGCACCCTCTGGCCCGGATCGAGCTTCTGCACGCCGAGAGCGACGATCTTGGCGCCCTCTTCCACACCGCCGGTGATGACGACGTCGTTGCTCTCATAGGACTTCACCGTGACGGGCTTGAGCGTGACGCCACCGTTGTCGTCGACGACATAGAACGACGGCTTGCCGCCTTCGTTGAACAGCGCCGACAGCGGCAGCCGGGCGACGCGCTCGCTGGCGGCATCCGATAGCGTCAGCGTCGCGGTCATGCCGAGCGAGACCTTGTCGTCCGCCTCGGGCAGCGAGAACTTTGCGAGATAAGTGCGCGTGGCCGGATCGGCGGCAGGCGCGATCTCGCGCAGCTTGGCCGTGTACTTCTTGCCCGGCTCGGACCAAAGAGTGACGCTGGCGACGCCCGACTTGGCGCGTCCAACCAGCGTCTCAGGGATCGCGACGACCGCTTCCTTCTCGGCAAAGCGGGCGACGCGGATCGAAGCCTGGCCCGCGGCAACCACCTGGCCGGGCTCGATCAGCGTTGCGGTGACGACGCCACGGGCGTCGGCGTTGAGCGTCGCGTAGGAAAGGGAATTCTTGCTGAGCTCGAGCGCACGCTCGGCGCGGTTCAGGCGCGCGCGGGCTTCGTCTGCAGCTGCGCGGCTCGAATCCATCTGGGCGTCCGTGGTCCAGCCCTTGGCCTTCAAATCCTTGGCACGCTGCTCGGCGGCGGCAGCCTGGGCCAGCACGCCGGTCGCAGCGGTCTGCTCGGCCAACGCCTGCTCGGCCTGAAGCTTGAGGTCGACCTCGTCGAGCGTCGCGAGCGGCTGGCCGATCTCGACGGTCTGGCCGACCTCGACCAGGCGCTTTGCGACCTTGCCGGCAACGCGGAAGCCGAGATCGCTTTCGATCCGGGGCCTGATGGTGCCCACGAAGCTGCGCTCCGGAGTCTCGGCATCATAGTGGGCGGTCGCGACCAGAACCGGCCGCGGCGGCTCGGCCTTTTCGGCGACGGTGTCATTGCACCCGGCCAGCGAGACCGCCATTAGCGCAAGCGACACCCCCGCCAAAAGCTTGGAATAGCTCGACAAAACCGACCGAACGAACATCGAAGGACACTCCTGCCGCTGCAATGAGAGGAATGTCGACTAATCACTGATAAAAGTCAATAATCGTCAGTCATCAGGAATGCGTGATCGTTAAGGGCGGCAAGGATTCATGGAGGGTTGGCAGGAGTGCGATTGTGGGGCGGCACGGGCAGCGCGCCCCGTCTGCCGGGGAATGGGGCGGGCATGGCGCGAAGAGTGCGTCTGGCCCACCCCAGTGCTGGCTTTCGCCAGGACGACGTCGATTACCGCCCCTCTCCGGCGAACTCGTGCTTGCTGTCGTGGCCGCCGACGAAGACGAGGATGCCGGCGATCAGGGGCAGCACGGCGAGCACCAGCAAGCCGTGTGAGGTCTGGCCGGTCGCTTCCTTGACCCAGCCGATCAAATAGGGGCCACCGAAGCCGGCGAGATTGCCGATCGAGTTGATCAGCGCGATGCCGCCGGCCGCCGCAGTACCCGAGAGCCATGCCGTCGGCAACGTCCAGAATACGCCGAAGACGCAGAACACGCCGATGGCGGCGAAGGTCAGCGCCACCATCGTCATGGTGGGGTCGGTGAGATAGCTGGAAATGGCGAGCGCGATCGCGATCAGGATCATGGGCGCACCGACATGCATCACGCGCTCACGGGTGGCATCCGAGTGCCGTGCCCACAGGATCATCGCGATCGTGCCGAACAGATACGGAATCGCGGTGACGAAGCCGGTCTGCGCGTTGGTGAGCCCGAACGCCTTGACGATCTGAGGCAGCCAGAACTGCATGCCATAGAGCGCGCCGACGAAACCGAAATAGATCAGGCTAAGCATGATCACCTTGGGCGAGGACAGCGCCTCACCCAGCGTCAGATGCTTCGCGGCCTGCTTGGCGGCGGTCTCAGCATCAAGCTTCGTCTTGAGCCAGGCTTTCTGCTCGGCCGAGAGCCAGTCCGCCTTCTCCGGCCTGTCGGTCAGGTAAAACCAGGTGACGATGCCGAGCAGCACCGAGGGGATGCCCTCGAGAATGAACAGCCACTGCCAGCCCTGCAGGCCCATCAGGCCGTCGAGCCCGAGCAGCAGGCCCGAGATCGGAGCACCGATCACGGTTGAGATCGGCACCGCGACTGCGAAGGCTGCGAGGAAACGGGCGCGATATTCCGCCGGATACCAGTAGGTGAGATAGAGGATGATGCCGGGGAAGAAGCCGGCTTCGGCGACGCCGAGCAGGAAGCGCAGGATGTAGAAGCTGGTGACACCGCTCACCATTGCCATCAGCGCCGAGATGATGCCCCAGGTCACCATGATGCGGGCGATCCACCGGCTCGCGCCGAATTTCTCCAGCGCGAGATTGCTCGGCACCTCGAAGATGAAATAGCCGATGAAGAAGATGCCGGCGCCCCAGGAGAAGATCAGCGGCGTGAATTTCAGCTCGGCGTTCATGGTCAGCGCGGCGAAGCCGAGATTGACGCGATCTAGATACGAGAAGAAGTAAGCCAGCACCAGGAAGGGAATCAGGCGCCAGGAGATGGCGCGGATGGTCGAGGTCTCGATTTCGCTTTTGCTGACGTTGTTGGCACCGCCGGCGGAACCGGCGTAAGTGGTGGTCTGGCTCATGGCGTCCCCCGGGTTGTTGCTTTTTTAGGGCTGGGTGGCGGTTTTGAGCAACGCAGGCGAAGAGTCAATGGAGCGAGCAATGCACGGAGCGCAGCCGCATCACCCTGTGGCGCCGCAGTGGACATCGCTGGTCCGCGCCGCCCTCGCGCTCGCGGTCATCGTCTGCGGGCTGTCCTTGCGCTGGTTTGGCTTTCCACTCGGCCTGCCCGCTTTCGTGGTGAAGTACGGCGGCTCGCTATTGTGGGCGACGATGGTGTTTCTGCTGGTCGGGGTTATGCTGCCGCGGCTGGCGCGGACGCAGATCGCGGCAATTGCGGTTGTGATCGCGGTCGTCGTGGAGTTCTCGCGGCTGGTGCACACGCCGTGGCTCGATGCATTCCGGCTGACGATGGCCGGCGCGTTGCTCTTGGGGCTTATCTTTTCGCTGTGGAATTTGGTGGCCTATGCGGTCGGAATTGTGCTCGGCATCGGGATCGATCGGCTCGTCGCAACCCACCTCACGAAGAGTTACTCCGCCAGTTGAAACCGCTCGAAGCGATCGAGCTCGTCCTCGATCATGCGCTTCAGCTCCTTGCGTCCCGCCGTCTTCTTGCCCTGCCCGACCCAGGTCCATTTCTGCATCAACAGCGTTTTGGCCTGCCGATCGGTCTTCAGATCAAGCGCGGCGACGATCTCGTCGCCGACCAGGACCGGCAAGGCGAAATAGCCGAGCTTGCGCTTGGCCTTCGGCACATAGGCTTCGAACAGATGATTGTAGCCGAAGATGAGATTGGTGCGCTTGCGCTGGATGATCAGGGGATCAAACGGCGAAAGGATGTGAACGAGATCGGCCGACACCTCGTGTGGCTCCAGCGCTGCGGGCGAGGCCCAATGCTCCTGCTTGCCGGCGCCCTCGAGCGCGACCGGGACGAGCTCACCGCGGCGGACGCGCGAGGCGATCAGGCTTCCGACCGCCTTCTTGCGGGGAGCATCGAGATGGCAGATCGAATCCAGGCTGACCACACCCTGCGAGCGCAGCGCGCGGTCGAGCAGATAGGCCGCGATCTCCTTCGCGGACGCCGGCTTCGGCAGCTTGTCCCAGCCGAAATGCCGCGTCATCAGCTCATAGGTCTTGAGCATGCCCTGACGGGCGCTGATGGTCACGGCACCGGTATAGAAAGCGAGCTGCAAGGCCCGCTTCGAGGGCTTTCGGCTCTGCCACAGATGCTCCTTCTCAACCAGCTCATCATCGTCGATGTCGCGGATCGTCAGGGGACCGGCGCGCAGCAGCCGCATGACCTTGCGCGTGTCGGCCGGCTTCACCGAGGCGAACCATTTGTGCCCCTCGCGCCGGTGCTCGCGCATCGCCGGCAGGAAGAAGCGGAAGTCGGTCGCCGGCACGTACGAGAGCGCATGCGTCCAGTATTCGAACACGCTCTTGTCGACGCTCTGGGCCTGGCGCAGGTCGGCGCGGCGGTAGGACGGAACACGGCTGAACAGGATGTGGTGGTGGCAGCGCTCGATCACATTGATGGTGTCGATCTGCACATAGCCGAGATGGGCGACCGCATCCGCCACCGCCTGTGCGCCTTCGCCGAACGGGGCGCGCTGATCCAGCCGCTGGGCATGCAGCCAGATCTGCCGGGCCTGTGTCGTCGAGAGGGGGAGAGGTTTCGGGGCGCGGGACATTGCGGGAGGCAATGTAGCGGGATTCGCGCCGGGAAAAAGGGAGACGGCAAAGCAGCGGCGTCACGAAAAAGCCGCGCTGCCATCTGCTGCCAGCGCGGCCGATCACGCAAGATTGGCGCGAGGCCTTACTTCATCGCCATCGACTTCTCGGCGTTCATGTAGTGCTTGCAGGCGCCGCGCATGTTGCCTTTGCTCATGTCGGAATTGGCCGAGGCCATCGACTTCCTCGCTGCCATCTTGCCCGGCGTGTCTTCGCCGCCCAGTCCGGCAACGAGCTTTGCCATGTTCGCGCTGGTGCATGCCATCTTGGCGGCGGATGCTGGAGACAGAGCAAGTGCAACGAACGTTGCCGCGAGCAACAGGGTCTTCATCAATTTCTCCTTCCCGGAAACGAAGCCGGCTACATGCCGGCCAACGCAGCATCTATCTTTCCGGGACAACGGCTCGCAGAGAAGATATTTTCGTTGCGCTCAGCGTGCGGCTTTTGGGCGCTCCCCGACGCTGCCTGTCGCCATATCGGGTTCACACGACGCCTTGCCACGCCCGTCCGACTGGCAGCGATAGACGCTTCCGGTGAGGCGATCGACCAGCCACATGTTCTCCTCGGTCGGCCCTTCCAGGCCGACATAGCGGGAGGTCAGCCCGGTGATCAACGTCGACAGCAGGATCGCAACCGCGATCATCGCGGCGCCGATATAGATGGGCATCGAGCTCAGGGACACTGTCCGATCCGGCGGACCGCTGCGATAAAATTGGTTGTCACGTTGGTAGTCGCTCGGCCTCGGCACTGGGTGGAACTCAGCTCCTCTCGCGGACGAATTGTCGAATGATTGAAGCCTGCTAGGCGGGCATCTGGACGAATTCTTGTTCGCGCGCGGGCCGCGAGGCGACGCCTTTGCGACGATCAGAGCACGCGGGTTTCCGGGAACCCAGGGAGCCGGTTCGAGCAAAGGATCTCGGCAGAAGCAGAGTGACTTCCTGCCGGCGAACTTGAATGTGACCAAGATCACATCAAGGCCTTTGAACCTGCCCTAGGCTCGCAGCATCAAATCGCCATCAGGCGTAACAGCGAGGATATGACGATGACCCGTTTTGATAAGTTCTTTGGACTGAAGGCGATGACTCTTGCCGCCGCGCTGTCGATGACGGCGGGCCTGGCCCTGGCCGGCGACAACAACGTTTCCACCGACAAGATCCTGGATGCTTTGAAGCCCAAGCCGGCAACCCGCGGCCTGTCCGTGGGCCCGCAGACCGACACGACCGCGCAGGCCAAGGAAGCAACCTTCCTGAACACCGTGCGCAACCGGTCGACCCGGTCGCTGTCGACGGGCGAGCGCGAGCAGATCGCCGAGCTCGCGGCGACCAAGCCGAAGATCGATCTGGAGATCCAGTTCGACTACAACTCGGCCGACATCGCCAAGACCTCGATGGCCTCGGTGCAGGCGCTCGGTAAGGCCCTGTCGGATCCGGCGCTCAAGGGCTCGACCTTCGTGGTCGCCGGCCACACCGACGCGACCGGCGGCGAAGAGTACAATCAAGGTCTCTCCGAACGGCGCGCCGACACCATCAAGAAGTACCTGATGCAGAATTACGGCCTCAACGGCACCGACCTCGTCACTGTCGGCTACGGCGAGACCAAGCTGAAGGATACCGCCAACGGCGCCGACCCGATGAACCGCCGCGTCCAGGTCGTGAACATGGACACCAAGACCGCGTCGAAATAACTCTTCCAGCCGTTCATCGCGATAACCCCGCCGCCTGCCCTCCCCGGCAGGCGGCGTTGTCATATCCAGCTCTGGAACAGCATCAATCGGTTGAAGGTCTGCATGGAGACGCCGATGAAGGCCGCCGAAATCGGCAACATGACCGCAAAGCCGGCCGCAGCAATGCCCACATAGGCCCACAGCAGCCAGCGCGGCAAACCTTCCCGGCGCAGCACATAGACCAGCGCAAGGGACGCGGCGGTCGCAGCCGGCAGGTAATAGTAGATGAAGCCCAGCGTGCGCGGCAGCAACGCCCAGGCGAGCCAGGGGCCGAAATAGAACGCCGCGATCAGAAAGGCGTCCCAACGCCGCGCGACGACGAAGTCGCGCAGCACCAATGCGAGCGCGAGCAGGGCCGGCCACGCCACCAGCGGATTGCCGAGGAAGACGATCGCCGAAATTTGGTCTTCCGATGTCTTGTCGAACAGGAACCAGACCGGACGTGCCAGCAACGGCCAGGACGGCCATGAACTCATATAGGTGTGGCCGGCGATCGCGGTCGTGGTGTTGTCGGCGAAGATCCGCCGCTGCGCCTCGATCAGGTCTGGCAGCGACAATCCGTACAGCGGAACGAAAGCCGCAAGATATGTCAATGCCGGCAGGACGGCGAAGCAGAGCGCGGCGTGCTGCACGCGAAAACCGGTCCACAGGTCGGGCCGATACCAGTCGCTCGGCCTGGCGTCGGCAAACTGGGTGCGCCAGCCCTGCATCAGGCCGATCAGCGCGACGATGACGATGCAGACGCCGAGCGGAAACAAGCCGCTCCATTTGCACGCCGCAGCACAGCCGAACAGGCCGCCTGCGAGCGCGAACAGCGCATGCGGCCGCTCTCTTCGAAAGCCATGCATGAAAGCGGCGGTCGCGAGCAGGCCGAATCCGAGCGCGAAGATATCGAGCATGGCGATGCGCGCCTGCACGTAGAGCATCTGGTTGCTGCCGGCGATCAGCGCGGCAGCGATCGCGGGCCCCTGCGCGGAGAACAGCGCAAGCCCGCACAGATAGATCGCGACGATGGCGAGCGCGCCGAACAAGGTCGCCGGATAGCGCCAGCCGAGCGCGTTGTCGCCGAAGACTGCGATGGACGCCGCGATCAGCTCCTTGGCAAGCGGCGGGTGCATCGGGTTGAGCATCGGCTGCGACATCGCAGGCGCCAGCATCTGCCGCGCCGCCGGCACATAATGCACCTCGTCGAAGACGAATTTCTGCGGCGTTACGACGCCGATCAGCAGTGCGAGATGTGCGAGCAGGAAAATCGCGACAGCGATCACTGCGCTCCGCGACACCTGCGGAACCGCGGACAATTCGGGCGTCTGCTGTGGGGCTGTTTTGCGTGGCAAATTTGCGTCACCGCGGGACAAAAAAGAGATCGCGATTTTCATTGAACGCATTCTGCCGCAACTGTCACTAAGCATGACGCACGTCCCGCGCCGCTTGTGATAATTCCGCCACATCGCAAGCGCGCGCGATCCGGTACGATCAGGGACATATCGATCGGTTGTGAAATGAATTTGCGTTTTTGGTTTTTCCCGTCGCTGTTATCAGCCGCGTTGTGCGCAGGTCCTGGCGCGCAGGCGCAGACACGCGTCGGCCAAGCCGTCGTAATCCAGAACGAAGTGGTGCGCGTCGCCGCGACCACCACGCCGATCAACGTCGGCGACAGCATGTTGCGCGACGAGACCGTGCGCACCGGCGCCGACAGCGCGGCGCGCTTCGTCATGGCCGACAGCACCAATTTGTCGCTGGGCCCCAGCGCGACATTGAAGCTCGACCGCACCGTCTTCAACGACGACCAGAGCTATCGCGCCGTCGCGATCCGCATGACAACAGGCGCTTTCCGCTTCGTCACCGGCAATTCCGACAAGAGCGCCTACAAGATCACGACACCGCTCGCGACCATCGGCGTGCGCGGCACCACGCTCGACATCCTCTCGCAGCGCGGCCACTCCGTCGTGGTGCTTCAGGACGGCGCGGCCAGCGTCTGCGCGACGAGGTCCCAATGCGTGCAGCTCACCCAGCCCGGCGACACCGCGATCATCACGTCGACCGGCGGCAAGGTCAGCATCACCAAGACCAATACGCCACCCTGGACCTTTGCCGCCAATTGCGCGGCGAGCGCCGGGCTTTGCGCCGTCAACCAATATGCCGGCGCCTCGCCGACCATCACGCCTGCCGTCCAGGACGACGGCATGCTGTGCGGGCGCTGACGATGGTAAAGCTCTGCTTGAAGCGCTGTATCCTCAACGGCGTGCTGGCCGCTGCGGCTGCGCTCGCTCTTGTCGCATTCGATCTGCGTCCGGCCACAGCTCAGACGAATTGCGAGTCCGGATGTGGGCCGAGCCCTACCCCGACCTATTCGCCGTCACCCTCGCCTTCCCCAAGCCCTTATCCGTCACCGTCACCCTCGCCCTCGCCCTCGCCGAATCCAGCACCGACGTCGAGCCCGACGCCGAGCGGCGCGAGTTCCAGCAGCAATTCGATCGGCGGCCTCGCCAATCAGCGCTTCAACCAGATGATTACGAACCGCGTGCTCGGCACGGTACTGCTCGGCGTCAACGAGCAGGTCAATTGCGGCGACTGCGTCAGTGCTTTCGGCTCGGCCGGCTCGTTCTCTGCCGGCATCCACGGCCGCAAGGAGCTGACCAACAATCTGTCGCTGCTCGCCGGCATCGCCTATACGCACTACGACGGGAAAGGCTACGAGATCACGAGCGCGCCGATCGGCGCCTTTGCGCTGCGCTACGATTTCACCGACTGGGGCTCGTCGCGCCCGTTCTTCGACGTCGGCACGATCCTGACGCCGTGGCAGAAGGCGCGCTACACACGCAGCTACGACACCAACCTCGGCCCGGTCAGCGTGACCAGCTCGACTAACGCCTCGAACTACGCCGTCTATGGCCGCGCCGGGTGGATCAGCCGGCTGTCACCGCGCGACGAGGTCGCGGCCTCCGTCGAGGTCTGGCAGCTCTGGCAGCGCGTATCGGGCTACACCGACAGCGCAGTGGCCTTCAATCCGTTCGACGCCACCCTTGCGACCGGCACCGACCGCACCAGCCTGGTCAAGCTCGGTGGCCAGTGGACGCATCTCTACGGCAGCAACATCGAGGCCAACATCAACGGCGGCTGGGTGCAATCCTTTGCGACCCACAGCGGCATCGTGGCGACCGTGACCGGCCAGGGCATGGTGGTGCCGACCATGGGCAACCAGGGCTGGTTCGAATATGGCGGCCGCCTCGGCTTCCGCGTGCAAAAAGGCTGGATCGTGGATCTCTTTGCCAACGGCACGCTGGGTCCGCAGCCGGTCGGCAACACCATCCATGGCGGCGTGGGACTCAGGATCAATTATTAGGGCGGGACTATCTCCTAGGGTGGGCAAAGGCGAAGCGTGCCCACCACTTCTCTCCTGGTCGTGGAAGAATGGTGGGCACGGCGCTACGCGCCTTTGCCCACCCTACGGCACCGTCGCCGCCTCACGCCGCCGACTTGCCCTCGAATGCCTGGCGCAGCACGTCCACGTCGAGCTTGACCATCTTCATCATGGCCTGCACGGCGCGTGCGGCCGCGGCCTTGTCGGGGCTCGACAGGAATTCGAACATCGCTTTCGGCACCACCTGCCAGGCCACGCCCCAGCGATCCCTGAGCCAGCCGCACTGCTCTTCTTTGCCGCCATGGGCGAGGAACGCGTTCCAGACACTGTCGACCTGGACCTGGTCGTTGCAATCGATCATCAGCGATATCGCGTGGGTGTACTCCATCTTCATGCCGCCATTCAGCGCGACCAGGCGCTGCCCGCCGAGGGTGAATTCGACGACGAGCACCGAGCCCTCCTTGCCGGACGGACCATCGGAGACGTTGCGCTGGACGTGCACGATCCTGGAATCGGGCAGCAGGGAGACGTAGAAATTGGCGGCCTCTTCGGCATCGCCGTTGAACCACAGGCAGGGCGTGACCTTGGACATGTGAATGCTCCTATTCCCCGGCTTCGATCAGGCGGTCGCCATGGCGGGCTGCAGCGGGGCCGCCGCGAGATCCATCCAGTTCACCCCCCACATATGGCCGTCGGGATCCTCGAAGCTGCGGCCGTACATGAAGCTGTATTCGTCCTTCGGGCTGGGATCAGCCACGCCGCCCGCGGCCGCCGCCCTGCCGACGATATCGTCGACCTCGCTGCGGCTGTCCGCGGACAGGCAGAGCAGCACCTGGTTCGAGGACTTGGCATCCGCGATCGGCTTCGGCGTGAACTGACGGAATTTGTCGTGGGTCAGCAGCATGGCGAAGATGGTCTCGGAAAAGACCATGCAGCTCGCCGTGTCGTCGCAGAATTGCGGGTTCTTGACCGCACCGATCGCCTCATAGAAGGCGGTCGCGCGCTTGAGGTCGGTCACCGGCAGGTTGACGAAGATCATCTTAGGCATCGGAAGCTCCTTGGCGGGTTCTGCCCAAGGACGGATGGCCAGGCAGCCACCCGACATCGCTTCCGAATATTTTTAAGGTCGCGCCTGCGGGGTCCTGTCGCATGAACCCCGCGCCGCCTCGGAAAGCCTACTTCTTCTCGTTGGGATCGCGGTGGACCGGATCGATCCACAACACCGTCTCGGGCTTCTCGACCGGTTCGATGTCGAGGTTGATCGCCACCGCCTCGCCGTCGCTGCGCACCAGCACGCATTCCAGCACCTCGTCCGGGCTGGCGTTGATCTCCTGATGCGGCACGTAGGGCGGGACGAAGATGAAGTCGCCGGGGCCGGCCTCGGCGGTGAATTGCAGCTTCTCGCCCCAGCGCATCCGCGCCTTGCCCTTCACCACGTAGATGACGCTTTCGAGATGGCCGTGATGATGGGCGCCGGTCTTGGCGTCGGGCTTGATGCTGACCGTGCCTGCCCACAATTTCTGCGCGCCGACTCGTGCGAAGTTGATGGCGGCGGCGCGGTCCATGCCTGCGGTCGATGGCACGTTGGTGTCGAGCTGGTTGCCGGGGATGACGCGCACGCCGTCATGCTTCCAGCGATCGTCATGATCGTGGTCATGGTGGGAATGCGAATGATCATGGCCGGTCATGGGACTTGCTTTCTGTTGGTTCCGTGCGCAGCAAATTACCCCAAAGCCGCATCCGCTAGCCATAGCAAAATCGGAACCCCCGTAGCCGCCCAGCGTTGTCATTCCAAGCGAAACAAAAGGAGAGTTTCATGGGCAGCACGACCGACAAGATCAAGGGCACCGCCAACGAGGCGATCGGCAAGGCCAAGCAGGGCATCGGTGAAGCCACCGGATCCGAGCGCATGAAGGGCGAAGGCGCGGTGCAGGAAGTGAAGGGCAAGGGCCAGCAGGCCATGGGCGATGCCAAGGACGCCGCAAAGGACGCGATGGATCGCGCCGCCGCTGCGGCAAAGCGCGCAACGGAATAGTACCCACGAGACTGAACGCGAAAAGACCGGCCGCAAGGCCGGTCTTTTTTGTTCTGATCTCTCGCCGTCATGCCCGGGCTTGTCCCGGGCATCCACGTTCTTTCTTCCTGCCAAGGCGTGGATGGCCGGGTCAAGCCCGGCCGTGACGATGTGGAAAGACCTGGGCTCACTTCACTCCAAGCAATTCCACGTCGAACATCAGCGTCGCGTTCGGCGGGATCACGCCGCCGGCGCCACGCGCGCCATAGCCGAGCTGCGGCGGGATGATCAGCGTGCGCTTGCCGCCGACCTTCATCGAGGCGACGCCCTCGTCCCAGCCGGCGATGACGCGGCCCTTGCCGATCGGGAATTCGAACGGCTCGTTGCGGTCGACGGAGGAGTCGAATTTCTTGCCCTTCTGGCCGTTCTCATAAAGCCAGCCGGTGTAGTGCATCACGCAGATCTGGCCGGGCTTTGGCGAAGCGCCCGTTCCGGCGACGCTGTCGATGATCTGCAAGCCTGAAGCTGTTGTCATGGTCTTTCCTGCGGTCTGGGCCGAGGCCGTGGTGGAAACGAAATGCGACACGCCGGCGATCACGGTGATCGCGAGTGCCGACATCAGGGCGAGAAGCGCGCGCTGAAAACGCTGCATAAGGCACCTTCCGTTTGAGGCGGAAGGTGTCTAGCGCAACGCGGGTGAGGTTTCCACCCCTCACACCTCGATATTTTCCAGCCGGACCGGGAGCTTACGAATGCGCTGCCCCGTGGCATGGTAGATCGCATTGCAGATCGCCGCATTGGTGCCGACATTGCCGAGCTCGCCGAGGCCCTTCACCCCGACAGGATTGATGCGATCATCCTCCTCGGAGAGCAGAATGACCTCGACGCCTGATACGTCCGCATTCACGGGGACGAGGTAATCAGCAAGATTGTCGTTGACGTAGCGCGCATAGCGTTCGTCTATCTCGGTGGCCTCCAGCAACGCTGACGACATGCCCCAGATCAGCCCGCCCATTAGCTGGCTGCGCGCCGTGCGCGGATTCATGATACGGCCGCCGGCGAAGGCGCCGACGAGGCGCGGGCAGCGGATCTCATGCGTGAAGCGATTGATGCGGACTTCGACGAACTCCGCGCCAAACGCGTAAGCGATCTGGTCTTTCATGGAATGACCGCCCACGAGCCGCACCTGCCCGTTGTGCATGGCGCGGAAGGAATCCAGCGGCGCGCCTTCCGGCTTCCACTCACCATATTCCTCGACGACGCCGACCCCGAGCGCGTCGAAGGCCTTCTCCAGGTCGAGCGGACGGTCGCCCTTCGCCGCCTGCGTTGCCGGTGTCTGGCCGATGCCCACGGTCTCCTTGGCCTTGTCCGCCAGGCTCTGGCTCGGCACCACCGCCTTGAACAGGCGCTGCCGGATCTGGTCGCACACCATCATCACTGCGGAGCAGGTGCTGGCGGTGGAGTTGGAGCCTCCTGCAACGGGCGCCGGCGGCAGATCGCTGTCGCCGATGAAGACGGCAACCTTCTCGAGCGGCACGCCGAGCCGCTCGGATGCAGCCTGAGCAATGACGGTATAGGCGCCGGTGCCGATCTCGTGGCCGGCGATCTCGACGCGGGTGCGGCCGTCGCGTTGCAGCCGGACGCGGGCCGCTGCCGGCCCCATCTGCGTCGGATAGCAGGTGGCGGCACAGCCATAGCCGATCAGCCAATCGCCATCCGACATCGATTTCGGCTCAGGCGAGCGCTGCGCCCACCCGAACGCCTTCGCAGCCTCGTCGAAACAGGCCATCAGCGAGCGCGAGGTGTAGGGCTTGCCGCTGATCGGCTCGTTCGTGGTGTCGTTGATGCGACGAAGCTCGACCGGATCCACGTTCAGCTTCGCCGCCAGCTCGTCCATCGCGCTTTCCAGCGCGAACAGATACGGCACCTCCGGTGGCGAGCGCATGAAGCCGGGCGTGTTGCGGTCGGCGCGCACGATCGAGACCAGGCTGTCGACATTTGGACAGGCATAGAGCCGCGTCGTCGTCTTGGTGCCGCCGACGCAATAGGCATCGGGGCGCGAGGACACCTCGGCGCCCTCGTGCCGGAGCGCGACCAGCTTGCCGTCCCGGCTCGCGCCGAGCTTGATCTCGTGGCGGGTCTCGGCACGATGCGTGGTGATGGTGAAGCCCTGGTCGCGGGTCGGGACCAACTTGATCGGCCGGTTCAAGCGCCTGGCGATG
The DNA here is from genome assembly GCF_000296215.2 of Bradyrhizobium sp. CCGE-LA001. Lineage (NCBI taxonomy): Bacteria > Pseudomonadati > Pseudomonadota > Alphaproteobacteria > Hyphomicrobiales > Nitrobacteraceae > Bradyrhizobium > Bradyrhizobium sp. CCGE-LA001. The sequence continues at coordinate 5,968,622 of NZ_CP013949.1, forward strand.
GCCGCGATGATGGCAGTGCGCGGCGTCATCGACCCGCGCGCGCCGAAACCACCGCCGACATACGGGTTGACCACGCGGACCTTATCGGCGTCGATCCCGAGCTGCTCGGCGACACCGTATTTGAGGCCGTACACGAACTGACTCGGCTCGTAGATCACGAGGTTGTCGCCCATCCAGGCGCAGCTGGTCGAGAACAGCTCCATCGGATTGTGATGCTGCGTCGGTGTTTCGTAAGAAGCGGTCAGTTTGACCTCGGCCTCCTCGAACGCCTTGGCGAAATTGCCGACCTTCGGGTCCTCCTTGAACTGGGCATTCTGCCCCTTCGCGGGCGCCGTGGTCGTCCCGGGCGAGTCGAAGGTCGCGCTTGGCGTGGCGGCGGTGTAGCTGACCTTGATGCGGTTGGCGGCCTCGCGCGCCGCCTCGTAGCTTTCGGCGATGACCACCGCGATGATCTGGCCGTCATGGGCGATCTCGGCCGATTTCAGCGGCTGGATCGTCGTGCCCGCATAGCCGCCATTGCTGAAGAGCTTCGACTCCTTCAGCTTCGGTGCGTTCTCGTGGGTGACGATGTCGATCACGCCCCGGACCCGCTTGGCCTCGCCGAGATCGAAGCTGTCGACTCGTCCCTTGGCAATCGCGCTGGTGACGAGGAACGCATGGGCGGGATCGGCAAGCGGCATGTCGGACGCATAGGTCGCGCGTCCCGTCACTTTCACGACCGCGTCATAGCGCGGTACGGGCTTGCCCATGTTCGTCTTGGGCTCGGGAGCAGCAGCGGTCATGATCAGATCTCCATCGTTACGGCCTGCTGGAGCGCACGCGCCACCACGCGTTTGCCGAGCGCGATTTTGAAGCTGTTGTGCCGCCGCCCCCTGGCCTCTGCGAAAGCGGCATCGGCGACCCGCTGCGCCAAGCCGTCGTCGAATTTCTGTCCCTTGAGAAGCGCCTCCGCCTCGCGCGCCCGCCAGGGCACAGTGGCGACGCCGCCGAGCGCGACCCGCGCATCCCGGATCGTGCCGTCCTGCACATCGAGCGCAATCGCAGCCGAGGACAGCGCGAACTCGTAGGATTGGCGGTCGCGCGCCTTGAGATACACCGAGCGCGGCCAGCGGCCCTGAATCGAGAAAGCCGAGATCAGCTCGCCAGGCTGAAGCGAGGTCTCGATGTCGGGGGTCGTGCCCGGCGCCTTGTGAAGCTGGGAGAACGGCATGCTGCGCGTGCCACCCTTGCCCGTAATCTCGACCAGAGCATCCAGCGCGATCAGCGCCTGCGCGAAATCGCCGGGATAGGTCGCGATGCATTGGTCGGAGACGCCGAGCACCGCATGCATGCGGTTGACGCCGTCCATCGCGGCGCAGCCCGCACCGGGATTGCGCTTGTTGCAATTCTCATAGGAGACGTCGCGGAAATAGCTGCAACGCGTCCGCTGCATCACGTTGCCGCCGAGCGTCGCCATGTTGCGCAGCTGGGCGCTGGCCGCAAGCTTCAGGGAATTTGCGATCACCGGATAGTGGCGTTGGATCTCTCCATGCGCGGCAACGTCCGACATCTTCGCGAGCGCGCCGAGGCGCAATCCGTCTTCCCTAGGCTCGATTGCCGACCAACTGCGCGCGAGCGGATTGATGTCGACGATGGCGGCAGGCCGCATCACGTCAAGCTTCATCAGGTCGATCAGCGTGGTGCCGCCTGCGAGCGGCTGCGCAGGGGCCTGGGTCAGCGGATTGTTCGCGGCCGCGGCAGCGCCGAGCGCCTGCACGGCCATGTCAGGGTCTGTTGCCCTCTGATACGAAAACGGTCGCATGCGCCTAGCCTTTCAGGATTTCGGGCGCGGCCTGCTTCACCGCGGCGACGATGTTGGGATAGGCGGCACAGCGGCAGATATTGCCGCTCATATATTCGCGGATGTCGGCCTCGTTGCTGGCATGGCCTTCCTTGACGCAGGCGACGGCCGACATGATCTGGCCGGGCGTGCAATAGCCGCACTGGAACGCGTCGTTGTCGATGAAGGCCTGCTGCATCGGATGCAGATGGTCATCGGTAGCCAGCCCCTCAATGGTCGTGATCTCCTGCCCCTCGGCGGCGAGCGCAAGGGTCAGGCACGACACCACGCGCCGGTCGTCGATTAGCACCGTGCAGGCGCCGCACTGGCCGTGGTCGCAGCCCTTCTTGCTGCCAGTGAGCTTGAGATGTTCACGCAGTGCGTCCAGCAGCGTGGTGCGGGCATCGATGCTGAGGCGCTTGTCCTTGCCGTTGACCTGCAGCGTGACGTCGACGGGAAGCGACGGATCCTGTGGCGCCGGAGCCCTGACGTTCTCTGCAGCCGCACGCGCGGTCATCGGGACCAGCGCACTGCCAGCCGCAGCGGCCATGAAGGCGCGCCGATCGAATGCTGATTGTTTGGAACCTGGTTTGTCGGACATCGACGCCTCCGCCGCTGATCTACAAAGCAGCGCACGCCTGCACCGCCCATCGCCCCTTAACCTGAAGCAATGAGCTCCGTTCCGAACGTGAAAAGGGCGATGCAGCAAATGCCGCATCGCCCTTCGTCAACTTTTCCTGATCTGCGCGAGGAACTCGCGCTGAGGATCAATAACCCAGCGCGCAGCCATCCTTGCGCGGATCGGAACCGCCGGTGAGCGTGCCCTTGTCCCAGTCGATCCAGATCGCCTGGGCGCCGCCGAGCGGGCTGACCACGCTGGTGGTCTTGTGGCCTAGCTTCTTCAGGCCCTCGACGATCGCGGCCGGAACGCTGTCCTCGAGCTGGTACTGGCCCTCGTAATGCAGGCCGCGCGGCATGTCGATCGCCTCCTGCACGTCGCAGCCATAGTCGAGGATGTTGGTCAGCACGTGGGTCTGGCCGACCGGCTGATACTGCCCGCCCATCACCGCGAACGGCATCACGGAACGGCCGCCCTGGGTGACGAGGCTCGGCATGATCGTGTGCAGCGGCCGCTTGCCGCCGGCGATGCTGTTCGGATGACCGGGCTGGATGCGGAAGCCGCCGGCGCGGTTCTGGAACAAGACGCCGGTCTTGATGGAGACGATGGCCGAGCCGAAGGAATGCGCGATCGAATTGATGAACGAGCAGACGTTGCGGTCCTTGTCCACGACCGTGATGTAGATGGTCGAGGGATTCATGGGCGGCGCGACGTTCGGAAGGTCGAGCATGCCGTCCATGCGGATCTTGCTGATGTGCTCGTCGCAGAACTCCTTGGCGAGGATCTTGGCGACCTCGATCTGCATGTGCTCGGGATCGGCGACGTGCAGTTCGCGATGCATGTAGGCGATGCGCGCGGCTTCCGCCTCGAGATGGAAGCGCTCGACGCTGAGCGGCGCGTATTTCGTCAGATCGAACCGCGACAGGATGTTCAGCATCAGCAGCATGGTCAGGCCCGGTCCGTTCGGCGGGCACTGCCAGACGTCGTAACCCTTGTACATGGTGCCGATCGGCGAAGTCACTTCCGTGGTATGCGCGGCGAAATCGTCGAGCGTGTGCAGGCCGCCGATTCCCCTGAGGGTCTCGACCATGTCTTCCGCGATCTCGCCCTTGTAGAAGGCATCGCGGCCGCCCTTGGCGATGGCACGCAGAGTCTTGCCGAGCTCGACCTGGCGAATGACGTCGCCGGCGACCGGCGGCTTGCCGCCCGGCAGCAGGTAGCGCACGGCGTTGGTGCCGGCCTTGAGCTTCTCGAACTGGTTCTTCCAGTCGAAGGCGATGCGGGGCGCGACGACATAGCCTTCCTCGGCCGCCTTGATCGCGGGCTGGAGCAGGCGGTCGAAGCCGAACTTGCCGTGATCGCGCAGGACGGTGGCGAAGGCATCGACGACGCCGGGGATCGAGACCGCATGCGCCGAGGTCAGTGGCACGGAGTTGATCTTGCGCTCGAGATACCAGTCGGCGTTCGCCGCCTTCGGCGCGCGGCCGGAGCCGTTATAGGCGAGGATCTTGCCTTCGCCCCGCGGCTGGATCAGCGCGAAGCAGTCGCCGCCGATGCCGGTCGATTGCGGTTCGATCACGCCGAGCACGGCCGAGCCTGCGACCGCCGCGTCCACCGCCGTGCCGCCCTCGCGCAGCACCTCGATCGCGGCGAGCGAAGCCTGCGGATGCGAGGTCGCCACCATCGCGTTGGTGGCGTGAACCGTGGACCTGCCGGGGAAATGGAAGTTTCTCATGCGAATTCTTGCTCTCGTTAGGCTCTCTTGAGGCCCGCTTGGCCGTGGCCGGGGTGGCGCACCATGTCGGAAAACCGGGCTTACATGACACATTCCGGCCTCCCGGAGCAATGCTGGCATACCAGTGAAATGGCTGCCATCCGCTGGGCGTATGGTCCGCTCGGGCTTTCAGCCAATGCGGGTTTTCCGGGCGGCAGCCGCCTGCTAAACGAGCCGCCATGCCCGACGCCAATTCAATCACCAAGGTCGCCGCCTTCTACCAGTTTGCCGCCCTCCCGGATTACCGCGAGTTGCGCGAGCCGCTACGCGCGTTCTGCGCCGGCCTCGCGCTAAAGGGCAGCGTGCTGCTGGCCCAGGAGGGCATCAATGGCACCGTCGCGGGCGCCCCCGAGGCGATCGACGCGTTCGCGCATGAGCTCGCGCACGGCGACATCTTTGGCGGCAGGCTGGACAATCTCGAGCTGAAATTCTCCACGGCCGCGGCGATGCCGTTTGGACGGCTCAAGGTGCGGCTGAAGAAGGAGATCGTCACGCTCGGCGATGCCGCCGCCGATCCGACGAGGCAAGTCGGCACCTATGTCGACGCGTCGGAATGGAATGCGCTGATCGCGGCCCCCAACACGCTGCTGCTCGACACCCGCAACGCCTTCGAGGTGGCGATGGGCACGTTCGATGGCGCGGTCGATCCCGGTCTCCAGAGCTTTGGCCAATTCAAGGATTTTGCGGCAGAGCAGCTCGATCCGGCCAAGCACCGCAGGATCGCGATGTTCTGCACCGGCGGTATCCGCTGCGAGAAGGCGAGCGCGCATTTGCTCGCACGCGGCTTTTCCGAGGTCTATCACCTCAAGGGCGGCATCCTGAGATATCTGCAAGAGGTGCCGGAGACACAGAGCCGCTGGCGCGGTGAGTGCTTCGTGTTCGACGAGCGCGTCGCGCTCGGCCATGGATTGCGTGAACAGGGCCTGCGCGGAGGAGACAAGGAGCACGGCCGTGACGAATGAGATCAAGAGTCTGAGCGAGCGCATTGACATGCTGGAGACGCGCCTGACTTACCAGGACGACACCATCGAGACGCTGAACCAGACCATCACGGCGCAGTGGAAGCAGATCGACGCGCTGACACGGCAGGTCGCACAGCTGAACGAACGGCTCCAGGAGGCCGAGGCGAGTGCGCCGGGGCCCTCCAATGAACCGCCACCGCATTATTGAAACGGTGAGCTACAGACCCGACGCCTTGGGCATCAGGCCGGCGACCTCGCCGGACATCATCAGCCGGTTGCGCCCGGCCTCCTTGGCCGCATAGAGCGCCTGGTCGGCCGCCTCGACGAGCGAGACCACGCCCGCCGTGCGCTCCAGCACCGGCCGGCAGGCCGCGCCTCCGAGCGAGGCGGTGACGAAACCGGTCGCATGGTTGGTGGTGTGGACGAGGCCCGCCTCGCCAATCGCCCGCCGGATCCGGTCGCCGATCCGGGCGCAGCCCGCGGCATCGGTGCTCGGCAGCAGCATGGCGAACTCCTCGCCGCCATAGCGCGCCGCCAGATCGCCGGGGCGCTGCGTCTCGGCCGCGATGATCTGCGCCACGACGCGAAGGCAGGCGTCGCCGGCGGGATGGCCGTATTCGTCGTTGTAGGCTTTGAAATGGTCGACGTCGATCATCAGCAAGGCGAGGCTGGAGCGGTCGCGATAGGCGCGCGCCCACTCCTCCTTCAGCCGCTCGTCGAAGCGGCGGCGGTTGGCAAGGCCGGTGAGGCTGTCCTCGATCGCGAGCGCCTCGAGCCTGGTCTCCAGCTTCTTGTGTTCGGTGATGTCGCGCGAGATCGCCACCACGCCGTCGACGCGGCCGTTGTCCTTGCGCGTCACGCGCATGGTCGATTCCAGCCAGACTTCGCCGTTCTCGCGGTGCGAGTTGCGATAGACGAGCCGCGCCTCCTCCTTCTCGCCACGCTTCATGGCATCGACGATCGCCTGGACCTGCGTCAGGTCCTCCGGATTGATGCCGGCGAGCGCAGGCGTGCCCATCAATTGATTGGCGCGCCAGCCGACGACGCGCACCGACGAAGGCGAGACATAGCGTATCCGCTCGTCGAGCCCGATGCGGGTCACCATGTCGCTGGAGCCTTCCGCGAGCAGGCGGAAGTGGGCCTCCTTCTCGGTCAGGGCTGCGGCCATGCACTGACCCCGTTGCAGTTGCCGCACCAGCAGGGCACCGATGATCGCGATCAGCACCACGAGCGCGGCGACGTAGAGCATGCGGGAGGTTGCGGCAGCGCGCCAGGGCGCCAGCAGTTCGTTCTTGTCGACGGTGGCAAGCAGGACCAGCGGATAACGGCTGCTGCGCTTGAAGAAGCTGACGCGCTCGGCGCCGTCCAGCGGCGATTTGAAATGATAGGCGCCGCCGGGCCGCTGCAGGCTGGCGTCGCGGAACAGCGGCTTGTCGGCAACGCTGTGCCCGACGAACTTCTCGTTGTTCGGGCTGCGCGCCACGATCAGTCCGTCGCCATGGGTCAGCGCTACCGAACTGTTGCGGCCGATCTCGAACTGCTCGTAGAAGTGCGAGAGATAGTTGGCGCTGATGGTCGCAAGCGCGACGCCGCCGAAGCTGCCGTCCGGCTTGTTGAAGCGGCGCGTCAGGGTGATCAGCCATTCGCCATCGAGGAGGCTTTTCACGGGACGACCGACATGGGGCTCTCGTTTCGGCGAGAGCTGGTGATGACGGAAGAAACCGTCATCGCTGAAGGTCGAGCCGATCGTGCCGGGCGCAGTCAGCCAGTTGCCCTGATCGTCGATAATGGCAAGGCTGTGGATGCGCTCGATCGCCTTCTTGCGCGCATCCAGCAGCGTGCGCAGCTTCCCGATCGTGGCGGGCCCGGCGCCGTCCATCTCCAGCCGGGTGACAATGCCGACGACGCCGGAATCCAGGAGGTCGAGGCTGTCCTCTGCATGCTGCGTCAACGAACGCGCGACGTTCGCCATCTCCGCCTCGGCACCTCGCAGCACCGCATCGCGCGCGGCCCATTCGCGCCAGCCGCTGACGCCGAGGATGGTCGCGCAGGTGAGCACGACGAACGCCGCCGCGCGCAGCGGCAGACGGCTCCATCCGGCTCTTTGGTTAGTAGCACTCATGCGGCAGAATTCTCCGATCCTCGGAAACTCTGCCGCTTCTGTTAGTGAACTCTGAAGCCACTACCGGAATACGTGGCGATCTGCCGCTTTCCAGTAGTCCTACGGACGCCCGGAATCGCTGCATCGCTAACAAGACATTATTGTCCCTATCGGAATCCGGCGATACGTCCGCTAGCTGAAGATGGCCTTCACCTTGTCCCAGAGCGAGGGACTGTCGGCCTCGGCATCCGCCTTCGAGGGCGTCGGCTGGGCGGCGCTGACGGGATCGGAGGCCGGGAAGGTATCTTGCAGCCCGGCGTCGAGCTTGGACTGCCGATCGGCGGCGACCGCCTCGCGCAAATCGTCGGCATGCTTGTCGTGCGGCGCAGGATTGAATGTCTCAGCCATGAATCTCCTCCATTGGCTGGTCAACGCGGCCCGAATGGCCTGGTTCCCCTGTTCCGCTGCGGGCCGCGGCGGTGTATCAGGGGCGATAACCCGCTTCAGGACCATTCGTGCCCCAGTCTGCGATAAAGCCCTTCATCGACGTGCTCTCCGGCCAGCGCCAGGCCATCCCGCCCATGTGGATGATGCGGCAGGCCGGCCGCTATCTGCCGGAATATCGCGAGGTGCGTGCCAAGGCGGGCGGCTTCCTCGATCTCTGCTTCAACCCGGAGCTTGCCGCCGAGGTGACGCTGCAGCCGATCCGCCGGTTCGGTTTCAATGCGGCGATCATCTTCTCGGACATCCTGGTGATCCCCTATGCGCTCGGCCGCGCCGTGCGCTTCGAGGTCGGCGAGGGTCCGCGGCTCGAGCCGCTGGATGATCCCGCCAAGGTCGGAACGCTGGCAACGCGTGCCGATCTCGGCAAGCTCGCGCCGGTGTTCGAGGCGCTTAGGATCGTGCGGGCTCAGCTTGCGCCCGAAATCGCGCTGATCGGCTTCTGCGGCGCGCCATGGACGGTGGCGACCTACATGGTCGCCGGCCAGGGCACGCCCGACCAGGCGCCAGCGCGCATGATGGCCTACCGGCATCCGGAGGCGTTTGCGAAGATCATCGACGTGCTGGTCGAGAGCTCGATCGAATATCTCTTGGCACAGCTCGCCGCCGGGGCCGACGCGCTGCAGATCTTCGACACCTGGGCGGGCGTGCTGCCGCCGGCCGAATTCGCGCGCTGGTCGGTCGCGCCGACGCGGCGCATCGTCGAGGGCGTGCGCGCAAAGGTGCCGGATGCGAAGATCATCGGCTTTCCGCGCGGCGCCGGCGCGCAGCTGCCTGCCTATGTCGAAGCCACCGGCGTCAACGCCGTCAGCATCGACTGGACCGCGGAGCCCGGCTTCATCCGCGAGCGCGTGCAGAGCAAGGTCGCCGTGCAGGGCAATCTCGATCCGCTGGTGCTGATCACCGGCGGTGCCGCGCTCGACCGCGCGATCGACGATGTGCTGGCGAACTTTGCGCAAGGACGGTTCATCTTCAATCTCGGCCACGGCATCCAGCCGGAGACGCCGATCGCTCATGTCGAGCAGATGCTGAGGCGCGTGCGGGGTTGATTTATTTCATCCCTGCAAAACAAACCGCGAAAACAACCCCATGCACAGTAGACAAGTCTTTGAAATCGTTGACCTGACGTCACGCGCCGCGCGCCTTTGACACGTCGTGCAAAACAGGCGCAGAATCCTACCATCGCCGGTCGAAATCTCGCGTCTACCGCGGCCGGCTGCGCTCGATGATCTCGGCGGCACCTTTCCCCAGCAGATCCAGACCCACCGCACGGCCGAGCTCGCGCGGACGATTGGCGGGGCCCGTACGCGAGGCTTCAATGATGGTGTTGCCGGAGAGGTCGAGCACGGACGCGGTCAGCGCCATCTGATCGCCCGTGATGGTCGAAAACCCCGCCACCGGCGAATTGCAGTGGCCGTTGAGAACCCACAGCACCTCGCGCTCGGCATCGGCGCAGGCATGCGCGGCGGGATCGTCGATCGATGACAGGATTTGTCGCGTCTGCCAGTCCTGCGCGGCGGATTCGACGGCGACGATGCCCTGCCCTGCCGCGGGCAGCATCTCGGCGGCCGTGAATTCATAGCCGATGCGGCTGGACAAGCCGACGCGGTCGAGGCCCGAACGCGCCATGATCAGTGCATCAGCCGGTCCCACCGCGCCGCCATCGGGGAGGCGCTGCTTCTCGCCATTGTCGAGTTTTCGCACGCGCGTGTCGGCTGCGCCGCGGAAGTGGATCACCTCCACGTCCGGAAACAGGCGCCGCGCATAGGCGGCGCGACGGACGGCGTTGGTGCCGATCTTGAAACCCTTGCCGCGCGACTGGCGCAACGCTTCCAGCGTCACGCCATTCCGGAGCACCAGCGCGTCGCCGGGCGGATCGCGCGACAGGGTGGCGCCGATGACGAGGCCGGGCGTGTCCTCATTGCCCGGCATGTCCTTGAGCGAGTGCATGGCCGCATGAAGCTCGCCCGACAGCACGGCGGCGCGGATCTGCGCCACGAAGGCGCCGCCCTTGCCGCCGTGCGGCAGCAGCTTGCTGGTCTGGTCGAGATCGCCCGTGGTATCGAACTTGACGATTTCGACGTCGAGACCGGGCACCGCGGCGGTCAGGCGGCGGGCGATCTCCTCCGTCTGTGCCAGCGCCATCACGCTCTTGCGGGTGCCGATCCGAAATCGAGTAGCCAAGTCGAACGTCCTTTCAAGGCGAATTTATCGCGCATCCTCCAATATCATGTCGGAGGCCTTCTCGGCGATCATGATGATCGGCGCGTTGGTATTTCCTGACACGAGGTCCGGCATGATCGAGCCGTCGACGACGCGAAGACCGTCGAGCCCCCTCACCTTCAGCCGCTGGTCGACCACCGCGAGCGCGTCGTTGCCCATACGACAGGTCGAGGTCGGATGGTAGATGGTGCTGCCGCGCTCACGGCAGTAATCCAGTATCTCGGCATCCGTGGATACCTTTGTCCCGGGATCGTACTCGCTCACCACGAACGGCTTCAGCGCCGGCGCGTTCAAAATCTTGCGCAGGATCTTGATACCCTCGACGTTGGTGGTGCGGTCGGTCTCGGTCGACATGTAGTTGATGCGGATCTCCGGCGGCACGCTCGGGTCGGCGCTTTTGATGCGCAAGGTGCCGCGGCTCTCGGGCCGGAGCTGGCACACCGACGCCGTGAAACCGGAGAAATCATGCAGCTTCTCGCCCATCTTGTCGGTCGAGAACGGCAGGAAGTGCACCTGAATGTCGGGCGACGCCAGCCGCGGACTGGTCTTGAAGAACGCGCCCGCCGTGCCGGCCGCAATCGTCAGCCAGCCCTTGCGGAACAACGCATAACGCGCGCCGGCCATGGTGCGGCGGAGCGGATGGTTGACGGTGTCGTTCAGCGTGATCCTTTGGGAGCAGCGCATCACGATGCGGACCTGCATGTGGTCCTGCAGATCATGGCCCACGCCAGCAGCATCGAGCAACACCTCGATGCCATGGCTGCGCAGGAGATCGCCGGGGCCGACACCTGAGAGCTGAAGCAGCTGCGGCGAGTTGTAGGCGCCGCTCGACAGCACGACTTCCTTCCGCGCACGCGCGCGGCGCAAGGCCGCGCCTTGCCGGTATTCGACGCCGACGGCGCGGCGGCCCTCGAACAGCACGCGCTGCGCGTGCGCGGAGGTCTCGATCTTGAGATTGCCCCGGGTCTTGGCGGGGCCGAGATAGGCCACCGAGGTCGAGGCGCGGCGGCCGTTGCGCGTCGTGGTCTGAAACAGCCCGACGCCCTCCTGCGTCGCGCCGTTGAAGTCGGGATTGTAGGGCAGCCCGGTCTCGACTGCGGCGTCGATGAAGGCCTTCGACAGCGGATCGGTCACGATCATGTTGGACACCGGCAGTGGCCCGCCCGTGCCGTGATACTGATCGGCGCCGCGCGACTGATTCTCGGCTTTCTTGAAATAGGGCAATACGTCGTCATAGCCCCATCCGGTGTTGCCGAGCTGGCGCCAGCGGTCATAGTCCTCGTGCTGGCCGCGAACATAGAGGAGGCCGTTGATCGAGCTCGAGCCGCCCAGTGTCTTGCCACGCGGCTGAAACACTTGCCGTCCCTTCAACTCGGGCTCCGGCTCGGTCTGGTACATCCAGTTGACGCTCTTCTCCTTGAACAGTTTTCCGTAGCCGAGCGGGACGTGGATCCAGATGTTGGAATCCTTGGGGCCGGCCTCGAGCAGCAGCACGCTGTGCTTGCCATTCGCCGAAAGCCGGTTGGCAAGCACGCAGCCGGCCGAGCCGGCGCCGACGATGATGTAGTCGAATTCGGGATCGGTGGGTGCGAGAGAGGAAGTTGCGTTCATGCGCTACTGTTCTTTTTGTTGGCGTTTCCGTGGGCGTCACTTAGCACAATCAATCCCGCACGCGCAGCGCCTCGACCAGCGACTTGAACGCACGGGCATATTCCGCACCCGCCCTTGCGATATCGGTGCGCCCGGCGCAGGCGACCGCGGCCTCCGTTACCGCGCCGAGCAGCAGCCGCGCCAGCGGCTCGACCGGCTGGCGCGCGATCAGGCCGGCCTCCATCGCCGCGAATAGCGCGCGAGGTAGCTTGCCGCCGAAGTGTTTGGCGTCGATCTCGCGCCAGCGCTCCCAGCCGAGCACCGCCGGGCCGTCACGCAGGATGATCTGGCCGGTCGACCCCTTCGCGGTCGCGGCAAAGTAATGCTGGGTGCCGGCAACCATCGCGGCGAGCACGTCCTTCTCGGCGCGCGCTGTGCTGTCGATCTCGACCACGAGGTCGTGCGAGACCAGGTCGAACACGGCCTCGAACACCTCTTCCTTGGTCTTGAAGTGATGATACACCGCGCCCTTGGCGACGGAGGCGCCTTCCGCGATCGCGTCCATGGTGGTGGCGGCGAACCCCCGGCTCCCGAACAGGCGGCGTGCCGCCGTCAGGATCGCTTCGGTCGTCGCTGCACGCCGTTCCGCCTGTTTTGCCATCCGTCTCGTCTAATCCATTCGGCCATCGGCAGCCAGTTGACTTTTCGACCACCGGTCGGTATTTACCGACTGTCAGTCTGTTTTAGCTGCGAGGGTACGCCATGCCGAGTCGCGAGATCGTCGAAGCCTTTGCCAGGCGCCTGGAAGACGGCGATTTCGTCGGCGCGATCGAGCAGTTCTGCACTGCTGATGCCATGACCTACGAGAACAACGCCGCACCGACGGTCGGCCGCGATAAGCTCATCGCCAAGGAGCGCGGCGTGCTGGCGGCCTCCAAGGCGGTCAAGGCCGAGCGGATCGGGCCGAGCCTGATCGAGGGCGACCATGTCGCCACCCGCTGGAAATTCAGTTTTACGAATGCTGAAGGGGTGACGCGGACGCTCGACGAGATCGCGTGGCAGACCTGGCGGGGCGATCAGTTGATCGAGGAGCGGTTCTATTACGATCCGAAGCAGTTGGGGCGGTGACTCCACTCCTGGGGGCCGGTGTCATCGTCCGGCTTGACCGGACGATCCAGTATTCCAGAGTCGGCGGTGATTAAGCCGAGAGGCCGCCGGGTACTGGATGCCCCGGTCGAGCCGGGGCATGACAGTGGAGTGAGCGGCATAGAGCTCCGCCGTCGCAACCGCAAAGACGACCACTGCATTTGTATCGATTTGTTATCGATACGCGGGCTTTGCCACCTAGAAGTGATCACAGGGATCTTCACCAGGGTGGATAATTCATAGTTCGTCAAAGGTTTGCAGCAAGTCTCGGTTCCGCGCCGGAACACACGGCCCTCGCTGCTAGGCTCTCAATGCGGACTCGAACGACCAGCTATTTCGCACGGCTGTTCGCCGGCGATTTGTCGGCCTTTGGCGGTCCTGCAACCGACGAAGCCGTGGCCGGCCATATCCGCGCCGAGCAGATGTCGCTGGTGCTCGGCTATTCCGTCGGAATCATGCTCGCCAATGCCTGTAACGCCATCGTGCTGGCGATCGCGCTGTGGCAATCACCGGACAGGATGCCCGCGCTGATCTGGGCGGCCGCGGTCGCCAGCGGCGCGATCGTGTTCGGCCTGCAATCTCGCGCGGCGCGCCGCATCACCAAGCCGCAATTCGTCTCGCGCCGCGCCATGCACCGCTTGGTGCGCAACGCCTTCGTCCTCGGCGCGGCCTGGGGCATCGTCCCGGTCGCCTTCTTCGCCCATGCCTCGACCGGCGGCCAGCTCGTCATTACTTGCCTCTGTTCGGGCATGCTGGCCGGCGGCGCGCTCGCGTTCGCCACGATCCCGATCGCGGCCATCGCCTTCACGGCGCCGATCTTCCTCGGCATCGCCATCTGCCTCGGCCGGAACGGCGATCTCGCTTTCCTGCTGATCGCCTTCCTCGTCGTGGTCTACGGCAGCGTGCTGATCCGCGGCGTGTTCGTGAACTCGTTCGCGTTCGCGCGGCGCGTGATGCGCCAGATCGAGGCGGAACGCACGGTGCGACAGGATCCCCTCACCCAGCTACCCAACCGCGTCGCCTTCAACGAGACACTCGATGCAGCGCTCAAGCGCTTGACGTTGTCAGGCGAGGAATTCGCGGTGCTGCTGCTCGATCTCGATCGCTTCAAGGAGGTCAACGACCAGTTCGGCCATCTCGCCGGCGACGAATTCCTGGTCCAGGTCGCAAGCCGCCTGCAACGCTGCACGCGCGCGGCCGAGCATGTCGCGCGCATCGGCGGCGACGAGTTCGCACTGGTCATGAACAATCTGGCGCGGCCGGAAGATGCGCTCGAGATCGCCGAGCGCTTCGTCGCGGCCTTTGCCGAGCCGTTCCGGATCGAAGGCCGCCAGATCGTCGGCGCCACCAGCGTCGGCATCGTGCTGGCACCACGCGACGGCACCACGCCGCCCGCCATCATGAAGAATGCCGACGCTGCGCTTTATCGCGCCAAGAAGGCCGGAGCCGGCAGCGTCCGCTTCTTCGAGGAAGCCGACGACAGGATGTCGCGCGACCGCAAGGCGCTGCAATCGGACCTCGCGGGCGCGATTGCACGAGACGAGCTGTTTCTCGTGTTCCAGCCATTCCTCGACCTCGACGACGACCGGATCACCGGCTTCGAGGCGCTGCTGCGCTGGCAGCATCCCGCGCGCGGATTGGTGCCCCCGAGCGAATTCATCCCGATCGCGGAGGAGACAGGGCTGATCAACGAGATCGGCGAATGGGTCATCCGCCGCGCCTGCGCGACCGTGGCGCAATGGCCTGATGAGATCAGGGTCGCCGTGAACTTCTCCGCGGCGCAATTTCACAACACGGCGATCCTGCAGACCATCGTGCAAGCGCTTGCCGACGCCAAGGTCTCGCCCAGCCGGCTCGAGATCGAGATCACGGAATCGATGCTGCTGTCGAAATACGGCTCGGCCGCATCGGTCCTGAACGCGCTTCTGCAACTCGGCGTCACCGTGGCGCTCGACGATTTCGGCACCGGCTTCTCCTCGCTCACTTACCTGCGCAAGCTGCCGTTCAGCCGCATCAAGATCGACCAGTCCTTCATCGGCGACATGCTGGTGCAGCCGGACTGCGCCGCTATCGTGAAGTCGGTGATCTCGCTCGCGCGCGACCTCAACATCGGCGTCGTCGCCGAGGGCGTCGAGACCGCCGACCAGCTCGAATATCTCCGTCAGATTGCTTGCGACGAGGTGCAGGGCTATCTGATCAGCCGGCCGGTGGCGGCGGATGGGGTGATGGCGCTGCTGGAGACGAAGACATATCGGGCGATTTACGCGGCGTAGATTTTTGTGCGGCCATCCTTCGAGACGCCCGCCTTTGGCGGGCTCCTCAGGATGAGGTCCTCATCCGCAGCGAGACTTTCAGACCCTCATGGTGAGGAGCGCCGCCGTGCGGCGCGTCTCGAACCATGAAGGCCGACAACCGACCTCAAACCGCATCCGCCCTTAGCAGCGTATCCACCGTGATGGTGCCGCGGGCGCGGGAGACGCAGGCGCAGATCTTCTGATTGCTTCTCTTCTGGTGGTCGCTGAAGAAGACGTCGCGATGGTCAATCTCGCCGTCGATGGCAACGACGTCGATGGCGCAGAGGCCACATTCGCCGCGCTTGCAATCGTACATCACGTCGTGGCCACTGGCGTTGAGCACATCCAGCATCGAGCGCTCGCGCGGGATTTCGAGCTCGACATTCGAATCCCTCAGGCGCACCCGGAACGTCTCGGTCGGCAGCGTGCCGCTGGAGCCGAAGGTCTCGTAGCGGAGATCGGGCAGCGGATGGCCGGCGCCGATCCAGGCGTGGCGCGCGGCATCGAGCATGCGCATCGGGCCGCAGAACAGCGCGAGGGCGCCTTTAGGCACTGATGCGAACAGCGCGTCGAGATCGAGGCGCCTGCCTTCATCGCTCGCGTGGACGACGAGGCGGTCCCCGAGCATCGCGGCCAGATCGTCGAGATAGGCGGCCTCGCCGCGCGAGCGCACGGCATAGTGCAGTGTGACGTTGGCGCCCCGGCGGGCCAGCGCGTGCGCGGCGCCGAAGATTGGCGTGATGCCGATGCCGCCGGCGATCAGGCAATAATTGTCGCGCGCCCAGTCCACCGCGAGCAGCGAGGCCGGCTGGGTGATGTCGAGCCGCGCGCCCGGCTGCAATGACCACATGTAACGCGAGCCGCCGCGGGAATCATCAGTGCGACGCACCGCAATCTTGAAGCCGGCGGACGAGGCTTCGCCGACCAGCGAATAGGATCGCGTCTCCGGCAGGCCGTCGATGGTGACGCTGATATTGATATGGCTGCCGACCGGATAGGCGGCGCCATCGAAATGATCCGGCTTGATCAGGAATTCGCGGATGCCGGGGGCGAGGTCGCGGGTCGAGACCAGCGTTGCCGGGATCCAGGTTTCGATGAAGCGCATGAGACTGCCTCAATCGGTTGTGGTCTTGATCAGCGCAAGCGCCGGCAAGAGGTCCAGATGGGTCCGGTTGCGCAGCGCAAGGCGCAGGTTTCGCACGGCGAGCCGCGCATGCTCGCGCATGATGGCTTCGGCGCGGGCGCCCTCGCGGTTCTCGATGGCGTCGATCACGACGCGATGGTGCTCCTGGCCGATGACCAGGATCTGCTGCGCCTCGGGCAATGCCGATTGCGCCATCACGAAGCCGCTTGGGGACGCGAACGGCAGCGCCGAGGCGCGGTCGATCTGGCGGATCAGCGGTGGGCTGCGCGACAATTCGGTGAGCAGCGCATGGAAGCGCGCGTTCAGCGTGACATAGGACGAGAAGGCGTCGACCGAGATCGGCACCTGCCGCAGCAATTCGTCGATGGCGGCCAAGCATTCCTTCAGCGGCTCGAGATCGCGCGCGGAGACGCCGCGCTCGGCGGCGAAGCGCGCGGCGAGACCTTCCAGCGTGCCGCGCAGCTCGATGGAATCGGAGATGTCGCGCTCCGAGAACGCTTTCACCATGAAGCCGCCGGAGGGGATCGCTTCCAGGAGGCCCTCCTCCTCCAGCCGCACCAGAGCCATGCGCACTGGGGTGCGCGAGGCGCCGGTGGTCTCCACTGCCTGGAGTTCGGAGATGCGCTCGCCAGGGCGCAGGGCGCCCGACAGGATCTGGTCGCGCAGCGCCAGCTGCGCCTTCACGGTCTGCGAGACGGAGCGGTCGACCTCACGTTCGGCCATGCGCTACTCCGCGGCCTGAAGGTGCTGCGGCGGATTTTCCTTCGCTACCATCTTGTCGATCAGCCTGCGCGTCCACATCGCGCCGGCGTCGATGTTGAGGTTGTAAAAGATGCGATCCGGGTTCTCGTCCATCGCGCGCTGCTGCGCTTCCAGGATCAGCTCGTCCTCGTGGAAGATGCCGGAGACGCCCTCGCGGATTTCAGTGGTGATGCGCTGCTCGCCGAGCTGATAGTTGCGCACGAAGGCCCAGAAATAATGACAGGTCTTCTCGGTCTCCGGCGTGATGGTGTTGAGCACGAAGCCGTTGACGCCCTGCGAGCGGTCGCCTTCCGGCGCGCCGGTGCCGGTCGGCGCCACGCCGACGTCGATGGCGATCGTGCACGGGGCTTCGAAGCGGATGATCTGCCAGCGATCGACGAGACCGGGCTTGCCGAGCTGCTTGGCCCAGAACGGCGGCGGCTCGATGTCGCGCATCCAGCGCGTCACCGTCACCGTCTTCTCACCATGGGTGACGTCGAACGGGGCTTCGGCTACCGCCTCGTTGCCGATCGAGGAGCCGTGCACGAAGGTCTCGTGCGTGAGATCCATGAGATTGTCGAGCACGAGGCGATAGTCGCATTTGACGTGAATGGTCTTGCCGTCGCCGGCCCAGGCCGGGTCGTGATTCCAGTGCATGTCCGGAACGAGCGCCGGATCAGCCAAGGCGGGATCGCCCATCCAGAGCCAGATGTAGCGGTGTCGCTCGACCACGGGATAGGCGCGCACGCAGGCGGACGGATTGATGGTCTCCTGCGAGGGCATGAAGGTGCAGCGGCCCTGCGCATTGTATTTCAAGCCGTGATAGCCACAGACCACGGTGTCGCCCTCGAGCCGGCCCTTGGACAACGGCACCAGGCGATGCCAGCAGGCATCTTCGAGCGCGGCAACCGAGCCGTCCGCCTTCCGGTACATCACGATGTGCTTGCCGCAGATCGTCCGCGGCAGCAGCGCCGGCTTCACCTCGGCGTCCCAGGCAGCGGCGTACCAGGCATTCATGGGGAAGGGTTTTGTCATCAGTCTCACTCCCACGGCTTATGGATACGTTATGTATACAGTAACGCGACGCAAGAAGAGTTCAATCTCAAATTTTTTGTATTATAATACCTTAACTGCGTGTCGTGTATACATAGTCAGCTCGACCGGCCGATGAGCGTCATGGTCGGGCCTGTCCCGACATCCACGTGCTGCCGCCGGCATCAAGGACGTGGATGCCCGGGACAAGCCCGGGCATGACGACCTTGCGTCAATGCTCGGATGAAATTTCCGGCGCGCAGGCGCTACGCCGCAAACACCTTCGCCAGCCCGGCCTGCGCCTCTTCCTGAATCCGCTTCAGGTGATCCGTGCTGCGGAAGCTTTCCGCGTAGATCTTGTAGACGTCCTCCGTGCCTGAGGGCCGCGCGGCGAACCAGCCGAAATCGGTCTCGACCTTGATGCCGCCGAAGGACTGGCCGTTGCCGGGCGCCTTGCTCAGCGTCGCGCGGACGGGATCGCCAGCGAGATCCTTCAGGCCGAGCTGCTCCGGCGTGACGGATTTCAGGATGTTCTTCTGCGGCCCGGTGGCGGCGACATCGATGCGCGCGTAATGCGGCATGCCGAACTCGGCGGTGAGATCATTGAAGATCTGGCTGGGATCGCGGCCGGTCTTCGCCGTGATCTCGGCGGCGAGCAGGCCGAGGATGAGTCCGTCCTTGTCGGTGGTCCACACCGTGCCGTCGCGGCGGAGGAACGAGGCGCCGGCGCTCTCCTCGCCGCCGAAGCCGAAGGAGCCGCTGAGGAGACCGTCGACGAACCATTTGAAGCCGACCGGCGTCTCGACCAGCTTGCGGCCGAGCTTTTTCGCGACACGGTCAATGATGGAGCTCGACACCACGGTCTTGCCGATCGCGGCGTCCCTGCCCCAATTCGGGCGGTGCGCGAACAGATAGGAGATCGCGGTCGCCAGATAGTGGTTCGGATTCATCAGGCCGCCGGTGCGCGTCACGATGCCGTGGCGGTCGGCATCGGTATCGTTGGCAAACGCGACGTCGAAGCGGTCGCGCATCGCGATCAGGCTCGCCATCGCGTATGGCGAAGAGCAGTCCATGCGGATCTTGCCGTCCCAGTCGACCGTCATGAAGCGGAAGGTCGGGTCGATCGCCTCGTTCACCACCGTGGCCTTCAGGCCGTAACGCTCGATGATCGGATGCCAATAATGCACGGCGGCGCCGCCGAGCGGATCGATGCCGATGTTGACGCCGGCGGATTTGACGAGGTCGAGGTCGACGACATTGCCGAGATCGGCGACATAGGGCGTCACGAAATCGTAGGCGTGGACGTTCGCGGCCTTCTTCGCCTTGGCGTAGTCGATGCGCTTCACGCCCTTGAGCGCGTCGGCGAGATAGGCATTGGCGCGCTTCTCGATCACGGACGTCGCGTCGGTGTCGGCCGGACCGCCATGCGGCGGATTGTATTTGTAGCCGCCGTCCTCGGGCGGATTGTGCGAGGGCGTGATCACGACGCCGTCGGCGAGGCCGCTGGTCCGCCCCTTGTTGTAGGTCAGGATCGCATGCGAGATCACCGGCGTCGGCGTGTAGCCGCCATCCTTGTCGATCATGACCTCGATGCCGTTGGCCGCGAACACTTCGACGGCGCTGACCAGCGCGGGCTCGGCCAGCGCATGGGTGTCGATGCCGATGAAGAGCGGGCCGGTCAGCCCCTTCTCCTGTCTGTAATCACAGATAGCCTGCGTGGTCGCCAGGATGTGGCCCTCGTTGAAGGTGTTCTTGAACGAGGTGCCGCGATGGCCCGAGGTGCCGAACGCCACCCGCTGGCCGGGATCGGCCACATCGGGCTTGCCGGCGAAATAGGCTGTCACCAGCCGCGGAATGTTGGTGAGCGCGTCCGGCGAGGCCTGCTTGCCCGCCGCGGGATGAACATCAGCCACTGAAGTACCTCGTCCTGTCGCAAGAGATCGCGGGGGATACCATAGCATCGGCCCAGACCCCGCCAAGAGCACAACACGCGCGAGGGAGCAGGCGTTCCTTGGGCCAGCTGTGCTTCCTCCCTATTAACGGGATCATGCTATGGTTCGCCATCGAGGCCTTCGAATGGTGCCATGGCTCTTTCGCGCAAGCTGCTTCTGCTGATCGCAAGCCTCCTCATGGCCGGCGCGCCTGCACGTGCCGCAGAATTCTACACCGAGGATTTGCGCATCCCCATGGCGGAGGCGGGGCCGCAGGGGCTGGAGGCATTCCTGGTGCGGCCGGCCGGGACGAAGCGCTATCCGCTCGCGCTGCTCAGCCACGGCTCGCCGCGCAAATTCGACGACCGCGCGGCCATGTCGGCGCACAAATATTACGGCGTCGCGCTCGAATATGCCCGGCGTGGCTTCGCCGCGCTGGTGGTGATGCGGCGCGGCTACGGCACCTCGCCCGGCGGGCGCGTCGATAGTCTGGGCGGATGCACGAAGGCTGCCTATCTGCCGGCGAGCGCGGTCGCGGTCGCCGATCTGCGCGCGGCGATCGATGCGATGGCGCGCCGGGCCGACGTCACGACGACGGGCATGATCGCGGCCGGCCATTCCGCCGGCGGGCTCGCCACCGTCGCGCTCACCGCGCAGGCGCCACCCGGCCTCGCCGCCGCGATCAGCTTTGCCGGCGGCCGCGGCTCGCGCGACGATGACGACATCTGCAATCCGGAGGGACTGGTGCAGGCCTTCGCCAGCTTCGGCAGGACCTCGCGCGTGCCGATGCTGTGGGTCTATGCGAGCAACGATTCCTTTTTCGGCCCCGATCTCGCGCGCCGTCTTCATGACGGGTTTCGCGCCAGCGGCGGTAACGCGACATTCATCGCAGCACCGGCTTACGGCGAGGACGGCCATTACCTCTATTCGGTCGCCGGCCGCCCGCAATGGACGCCCTATGTCGACACATTCCTGCGCGAGCGCGGCCTCGTCGGCCGCGACATTCTTGGACCACCCGATCCCCTGCCGCCGCCGCGCCAGCTCAGCGAGGCCGCGCGTGCCGAGTTCGCGCGCTATCTCGCCAGCATGCTGCCGCACAAGGCCTTTGCGGTGTCACCGAGCGGCGGCTACGGCTGGCGTGCGGGACGCACGACGGCCGAAGAGGCCCGGCGCGACTCGCTCGCGGCCTGCATGAAATGGTCGCCCACCTGCACGATTTATGCAGTCGGCGACCGCTTGGCCGACCCCGCGCTGGGACCTGCGACGGACCAAAGCGCCCGCGCGCGATAGCTTTGCTGCAAGGCCGGTTTGTTAACTCCAAAGCTCTATCAGAGGCCCATGCCGGGGGATCGGACAGTCTTCAATCTGAATGCGACGTGGAGACGATTGGCGCTCGCCGTGCTCCTGTGGGCCCCGATCTGTGCGCATGCCGAGGACGGCGGCCCGGACGAGCCGCGCACGACGGCGGCGCTCCCCGACGGCGGGACCGAGCTTGGCGCCGGCGAAACGCCGGCCTCCCGCGCCGCGATCCGAAAGATCATCGAGCGGGAGACCGCGCAGACAAACTTGCCTGCCGATATCGCCGAAGCGGTCGTCTTCGTCGAAAGCGGCTACAACCCCGCCGTGATCGGCAGCGTCGGCGAGATCGGGCTGATGCAGGTGCGGCCCGAGACCGCGGCGATGCTGGGATTCCGCGGAAGCCATGCGGAGCTGGCGGAGCCTGACATCAACATCCAATACGGCGTTCTTTATCTCAGCCGCGCCTGGCGTCTTGCCGGCGGGGACCTCTGCCGCGCGCTCATGAAATATCGGGCCGGTCACGGCGAGGAAGCGATGACGCCGCGGTCGCAAGTCTATTGCAACCGGGCCCGCAACCGTCTTCTCGCGATGAATTCGAAGGCGCTGGATGCCGAAGCCGCGGCCGTTCCGGATCCGGCGCCGCGGCCAGCTCCCGCAGCGCCTGCGCCAGCTACGGCCAAACAGGCGAGCTCCCCGAAGATGTCGGCGCCGCCCAAGGCCGTCTATGCCCGCTATCGTCAGGGCACGGCCGCCGCCAGCCGCGCCTATTGGGCCGCACACGAGGCCCGCGTCAGCCGGATCAAGGCCCGCATCGAAGCAAAGTGGAAGCGGGTCGCATCGCGCTGATCGCGATCTATCGTTAAAGTCGTTCGCTGAGCGCGAGCTTGTAGCCGACGCCGGTGACGGTCGCGATCACGGGCGTGCCGCTGCCGACGAGCTTGCGACGCAGCCGCGCCACCAGCGCATCGACCGTGCGGATGTCGACCTCGGCCTGACGATTGCTGACCACCTCGATCAGATAATCGCGGCTGAGCGGCCGGCCGTCGGCGCCGACCAGCGCGGCGAGCAGATCGAATTCGGCGCGGGTCAATGCCACCGGCTTGCCGTCGCCGCCGAGCAGCTCGCGCCGGGTCAGATCGATGATCCAGTCGCCGAAGGCGATCGAATTGTGGTTGCGTGCCGCCTTGCGGTCGATCGAGCGCCGCCGCAGCACGCTGCGCGCGCGCGCGAGCAGGTCGCGCAGATTGATCGGCTTGGTGACGTAGTGGTCGCCAGCGATCTCGAGGCCGAGGATGCGATCGACGTCGGTGTCGCGGCGCGTCACGAAGATGATGCCGGCGTTGCTGGTGGCCTGGATCTCCTTGGCGAGCTCGAAGCCGTCGCCGTCGGGCAGCTGCACGTCGAGGAAGACGAGATCGGTGCGCGCGCGCAGGGCCTGGCGGCACTCCGCGCAGGAGCCGGCGCCGACCACGTCGAAATTGTTGTCGTTGAAATAGCCGACCAGCATCGTCCGTGTCACCGGATCGTCTTCGACGACGATCAGCCGCTCGCGGCCGCTAGGACGCAATTCCTGACGTGCGGAATCAGCCACGATGTTGGATGCCCTGTGTGCTCGCGGCCCCGCCTGAAGATTCAGGTCGTCGCGCAATGCGCCGCCATGTGAACGACCATTCACGACCTGTTCGAGCCCCCGAAATTGCCTGCCGCGATACTAGGCGTGTTGTGATGCCCAAACAATATTGCTCATGGTCTTGTCACATTAAGTATGAATTGCCCCACAATTCTCATCCCGCGCACCATCGCGCAGGACCACCCGCTACTTCGGAATGACCGATTTCGTGTTATCGGTAGCGCTTTGGGAGGACGAAGACCTTGGCGCGTCACCCGGCCTCACGACGATCCGACCTCGATGCGGAACGACAGGGACTCCTCCGCGCCCGGCGCGATGTGCATCAGTCCGGGCTTGTCGCTGAACTCGCCGGCAAAGCCGGCTGGGCTAGCATAGCCGCGCCAGGGTTCGATGCAGAGGAACGGCGCGCCCGCCGGCTTCGACCAGACGCCGAGCTCGCGAAAGCCGCGCCATGACATCGTCAGCCATGTCCCGGTCGATGCGCCCTGGCCCGCGGCATAGCGAACCGAATTGCTGTCGATGCGCTCGAAGATGATGGCGTCGTCCGCGAACAGGGACTCGGACAAGGGAAGCACGGCCCCTTTGATCGGGCTCGGCTCCGCTGCGGGCCGCAGCAATCCGCCATCGAGACGGCGGACGGGAGACGATTCCGCTTGCGCAAAGGTCAGCGCGTAGTCCTCTTTCACGCCTTCGGCTCGGAGCGGCCAGTTGAAGGCGGGATGGCCGCCGATCGAAGCCGGCAATGTCTCCTCGCCGGTGTTGGCGATGGTGAGCGTGAGGTCGAGGCCGGACTCGTCGATGGCATAGGCGGCCGACAGGCGGAACGCGAACGGATAGAGCGCGCGAGTCGCCGCGCTGTCTTCAAGCACGAGCGTGCAACGGCTCTCACCGCGCTCCGCCCACGCAAAGCGGCTGTCCCGCGCAAAGCCGTGCTGGGTCATCCGATAGGACTTGCCCCGGTGCCGCAATTCGTCATTGGCGAGACGTCCGACGATCGGAAACAGCAGCGGTGCGTGGCGCGGCCATTCCGGACCGGCCTGCCAGACGAACTCGAAACCGGCTCCGCCCGTCAGCGAGCACAGCTCGGCGCCGTGCGCCTTGACCGTCGCGGCGAGCCGGCCGCTTCGAAGCGTATAGGTATCATCGTTCATGCACGCGACATCTACACGGCGACCTCATATGCAGCAAGGCGGCGCCAGCCATGCAGGCGTGGCCTCGGCACCTGCGGAGCTGCGTCATATTTCTGTACCTAACGGTTGCTCCTGTGCACCTCGTCCACCCCGCCCGCCACCAGCGTGTCCGGCGCGGACTCCGATCAACCATCGTGGTAGCCAATTGAAATTCTTCATCAACGGCCGCTTTCTGTCGCAAAAGCTCACCGGAGTTCAGCGCTATGCCGCCGAAATCGTCAAGGCGATCGACGCGCAGCTGGCGTCGGAGCAAACGCCCGCCTCGCTGCGGAATGCAGATTGGCAGTTGCTGACGCCGGTGGACGCGAGCGAGGAGCTCCAGCTCGAGCGAATCAAGATTCGCACCGTCGGCCGCTTGCGCGGACATGCCTGGGATCAAGTCGAGCTGGCGCGCGCCGCTGCGGGCGGCCGCTTGATCAGTCTTGCCAATGCAGGCCCGGTGTTCCATCGCGACCACATTGTCGTGATCCACGACGCACAGGTCTTTCGCAGGCCGGACTTCTTCAGCTGGCGCTATCTGGCAGTTCACCGCACCATGGGCCGGCTGCTGGCCCGGCACGCAAGCATCGCAACCGTATCGGCTTTTTCGCGCAAGGAGCTTGCGGAAGTGCTGCATCTGCCGGCCTCGGGGATCCCGATCTTCCCGAACAGTGCAGAACATTTCGCCACGACCAAGCCGGATCCCGGCATCATCGCCAGACTTGGACTTCAGCCGCAGAGGTTCTTTCTCTACGTGGGATCGAGGACCAAGAACAAGAATCTTGCCGTTGCGATCCGCGCCATCCAGCTGCTGGATCGCCCTGACGTTCCCCTGGTCATCGTCGGCGGCGACAACAGCAAGGTATTTCAGGATAATTCGGCGGAAGGCGCCGCCGGCCTGCTGCTGGCCGGGCGTCTGACGGACAGCGAGATCGCAGCGCTCTATGCGCAGGCATCGGCATTCGTGTTTCCCTCGCTCTATGAAGGGTTCGGTGTGCCGCCGCTCGAAGCCATGCTGTTCGGTTGCCCGGTCATCGCCTCGACGGCCGATGCCGTCGTGGAGACGTGTGGTGATGCGGCTGCGTATTTTCGCGCCAGCGATGCCGAAGCTTTGAAGCAACTCATGCTCGAAAGATTGGCAGCCGGAGCCATTTCCGATCAGGAACGCATGAAGCAACAGGATCGCGTTGCATTCTACTCGTGGAAAAAATCGGGAAAGGCCTTGCTCGATCATCTCGCGGGGCCGGCGAACGTCGCCAGCGCTGCTTGAAATTCGACACAGCTCGCCTCTCGCGCGCATTGGTGTTGCTCAAACGTTTTGCAACTCGCTGCCTTCCGCGCGGTTCCATGAAACTTTTTTTCCAAGCGCCACGCGCGCGAGAGCTTGGCGCAACATCACCACATCGCTGCCCCATTATCGCTACGTATTCGAGGAACTGTGTTTCGCACTAGCGAACACAGAACAGGGATACAGATGTCCGGCTCTCCCACGCGGCCTTATGGAAGGCAAACGATGAAAGTGCTGCACATCGCCGAGACGATCCGTGGCGGGATTGCGAGCTACCTGAACGAGTTGCACCCCGAGCAACAAGCGAGCTTCGGCGCCGAGAACGTGCACTATGTCGTGCCTTCGGACCATCGTAGCGACCTCGGCGCGATCGATGACAGCCAGATCACGATGTTCGAGCGATCGGGCCGCGGTGTCTCCGGGCTCTTCCAGATGTTGCGCGCGAGCATGCAGGCGCTGGACGCCTTTCGGCCCGACGTGGTGCATCTGCATTCCTCGTTTGCCGGACTCGTGCTCCGCCCCGCGCTGGCGGCCCGCTCGGACGGACCGCGCGTCGTCTATTGTCCGCATGGCTGGGCGTTTTCGCGCGAGACCGGTCGCTTCAGTCATCTCCTGACCAAGGCGGCGGAAAATCTCCTTGCACGAACGTCGGACCGAATCATCTGCATCTCCGGCGACGAGTTCAACGAAGCGGTGCGCGCCGGCATTCCTGCCGAGCGCCTCACCCTCGTCCACAACGGCATCTCGAAGAGCCGCACGCCGCAGCCCGTCGCGGCTGACTGGACCTCCAAGAAGGTCAAGGTCCTTTTCATCGGACGCTTGGACCGTCAGAAGGGCTTCGATCTGCTGATCGAAGCAGCGCGCTCGCTCGAGGATGTGCTGGACATCCGCATGATCGGCGCCTCCGTCGTCAACAAATACGAAGGCCCGGAGGTCCCGTCCAACGTGTCCCTGCTGGGCTGGCTCGATCGCCCGACCATCGAGACCCAGCTCGAGGCCGCCGACCTCGTCGTGATTCCGTCACGATGGGAAGCCTTCGGCCTCGTCGCGCTGGAAGCGATGCGCGCGGCCAAGCCCATCCTGGCGTTCCGCAGCGGCGCATTGCCCGAGATCGTCGTCGATGGCGTGACCGGCGTGCTTTGCGAGCCCGTCGCGGTCCAGCCGCTCGTGGATGGTTTCCGGCGCGCACTCGATCTCGATCTCAAGGTACTCGGACAGCGCGGCTACGACCGGTTCAAGCAGTATTATGACGTTCAGAAGACGCATGGACAATTGCAGCAGGTCTATGCCGACCTCCTCCAGGGCGAGCGGACGCCGGTCGAGGCCAAGGCGGGACTGCAATCGGATCTCTCCAAGAATTTCTGATGGCTCCACGGCTCCCACGCACCTTGGTTCGCGACAGTCTCCGCCTCGCAAGCCTCATCGCATCCGTTCTCCTGCCGGTCTCCGTCTGCGCACAGCAGGCGCAACCGCTCGATGCCCGATTCCTGCTCGGGGTCGGCACGCATCAGGGGCTGGGCGGCCCGGTGAGCGCGCGCGGATACGTGCCATCTGAGAACATCGCGCAGATCAAGCAACTCGGCCTCAACGCCTTTCGCGATGATTTTCCCTGGTCCGATTTCGAGATTGGGGGACGCCGGATGGGTTTCACGCCCCGCCTCGGCAGGCTCGAAGCGCAGGTGAAGTCCGGCGTCGCCCGTCCTCTCCTGATCCTCGCCTTCGGCCATCATCTCGTTCCGAATTCCTCGCCACCGACGACCGACGAGGCGCGGCAGCGGTTCGCCGATTATGCGGCGGCGGCGGCGCAATCGGTCGTGGCGCAGCATCCGCTCTTCGAGCTCTGGAACGAATGGAACCTGGCGGCAAAGAAAGATCCTGCGTTCTCGCCGGAAAACTATCTGGCGCTCGCGCAAGTCGCTCGCCCGGCGGTCAAGCGCGTTGCACCGCATGCGCCTTTCCTTGTCGGGGCGCTCGGCGACGATCTGGGCTGGACGTGGACCGAGAAGATGCTGCGGACCGGCATTCTTCAATATGCGGACGGAGCATCGATCCATCTCTACAATTTCTGCATGGGCCCGAGCAAACGCACGTCGGCGGAAATCATCGAGAGGCTGACGGCGTTTCACCGCCTGGTCGGCCAGGCGAGCGGAAACCCCGACTTCCCGATCTATGTCACCGAGACCGGCTGGACCACGGCCGCTTCCAATAAATGCGGCGTCAGCGAACAGGCCCAGGCCGACAATACGGCGCAACTCATTCTGTGGACATCGACCGCGGCGCGCTGGCTCAAAGGAATGTGGTTCTACGAGCTCAAGGACAGTGGAAAGGACCCAGCGGACCTGGAGCACAATTTCGGACTCTATCATTTCGACAACTCACCAAAGCCGGTCGCCTGCGCGGCTCAGGGCGCCTGGGCCTTCATTCGCTCCAGCCTGAGTGCCGAGCGACGCGAACTCGCCAGCGGCGTCGTGTCGATCAATGCATCGACGGCGTCCGGCGGCAGAATAGCGGTCTGGTCCGAGACTCCGGACCGCCGCTACGAGATCCGGCTCAAGGGCGATCAGCAAGGCGCGAGCTTTGCCATGCCGTGCGACCAGACGGCAAAGCCTGCGTCCGGGGTCTGGATCCCCGTCTCGAGCACACCGGTCCTGATTGCAGCCAATGACAGTGCCGTTCCCGCCCTGGAGATAAGGCCGGCGCGGTAAACGCGATTTTTTTTACTAAAGATGAGGTTGACGCGATGAAAGTTCTTTTGACGTCCACGCTTTATCCGACGCCTCAAGCCCCAAAGATCGTCGGCGGCGCAGAGATCTTCGCGCGACGTTTCGCCGAAGGCCTGGCGCAGCGCGGCGACGAGGTGGAGGTGATCCGGACCGCATCCACGCCCGATCAGGCGCGCGAAACCTGCAACGGCATCAACGTCTATTCCGCGCCGGTGCAGAACGTCTACGCGCCCTTCACCGAGCAGAAGAACGTCGCCTTGCGCAGCATCTGGCACGCCGTCGACGACTGGCAGATGCAGGCTCCCTTGATCGCCGAGCGCATCCGGGCTTTCAAGCCGGACGTCTTGCACTCCAACAATTTGTCGGGCCTCACCACCGCGATCTGGCGCGTCGCCGCCCAGCTCGGCGTTCCCGTGCTTCATACGCTGCACGACTATTATCTGACCTGCCCGCGCTGCTCGCGCTTCGACAAGGGAAGGTCTTGCGAGCACACCTGCACGAGCTGCGGAATCCTGACCTTTCATCGCAAGCGGGCCACGCATTGGCTCAGCGCCGTGGTCGGCGTGAGCGAGCGCGTGCTGTCGATCCACACCGACATGGGCATGTTCGCAGAGACGCCGATCCGTACCGTGATCCGCAACGCCTCGACCGAGCCGCCGCGTGAACCCTATCCACGTCCGGTCTGCACCACCGAGGTGACGTTCGGATTCATCGGTCGCCTCACGGAGGAAAAGGGCATCGACAATCTGATGCGGGCGCTTGCCATGCTGCCCCGTGATCGCATCCGGATGATGATCGCCGGTCGCGTCAGCGACGAGGAACAACGGCGCCTCAAGGCGCTGGCGCCGGATGCGCGTATCGAGTTCATGGGATTCGTGGTGCCGGACGACTTCTACAAGCAGGTCGACGTGGTGATTGCCCCGTCGATCTGGCACGACCCTGGTCCGCTCGTCGTCGCCGACGCCAAGGCGGCCGGCAGGCCGCTGCTCGGAACGCGCTTTGGCGGCATGCCCGAGGTGATCGAGCACGGCGTAACCGGCTGGCTGACCGAACCCGATCCGAAATCTCTTGCCAAGAGCATGCTGGACGTCGCGGCGGACCCCCACAAGATCGACGAGATCAGCCGGCGTCTCATTGCGGATACCAACAAGTGGATATTTTCCGACGTGCTGTCTGCATACAAGAACCTGTATGAACAATTGCGAGAGCAGCGGATGTCGCACTTGCGCGCGGCAACGACTGAAGCATCGAAAGCACCGGCCATCGTCGGCAAGGAGCGCCTCTTTCCGCGATGACACGCCTGTTCGCGATGGCAGGCTACGTCTATCAAAGCGCCGCGGCGATCATCCTGATCTTCGCGGTGAGCCATCTCCTGCCCGCTGCCGACTACACCAGCTTTTCCCTCGCGTTGGCCTCGAGCCAATTGCTCTGCGTCCTGATGTTCGAGTGGCTGCAACTCGCCGGGTTGCGTTTTCTGGCAGCAGCCGGGGAGGACGAGGCCGCGCGGCTGAGGTGGTCGCTTTTTGCAGCCGGCGTGTCGAGTGCGGGCGCGCTGCTGGCGGTCGGAAGCTGCGCATTCCTGGCCAGCACGCTGCCGGCAGGGATCATCGCGCTCGGCCTCGGCATATCCGTGCTCCAGGGAGTGACGGATCTGTATTTCCTGACGGTACGTCTGTCCGACCGGCTGGGGGTCGCCTCCTCTCTTCTCGCACTGCGCGCCACCGCGCTTCTGGCCGGAGCCGCGGTGGGAGGAAGGATTTCAGGAACGGCTGAGGCCGCGCTGCTCGGGATCGCGTTGGGACACACGCTGGGGCTCGTCGCCGGCCTCATCGCATACCGCACGCCGCTGGAGCGCGCCTCCTGGCAGGCGATGCTCGCCGACTGGAAGACCTTCGCCCGCTACGGCATGCTCGCGGCGGGCGCATCCGTCATCCATCTGTCGGTGCCGGTGCTGCTCCGTTTCATCGTCATTGGCCGGCTGGGCGCGACCGGAGCAGGTGCCGGATTTTCGATCGCGCTCGACCTTCTGCAACGTCCGTTCTGGGTCCTCAATGCAGCGATCCACACTGTGAGCTACCCCGAAGTGGTCAAGGACTTCGAGCGCGGGACCGTCACGAAGTCCGTCCAGTCGGCGCGGCGCATGTTCGAGTTCATGATCTGCACCACCCTCGTGCTGCTCGGCGGACTGGTCGGCTTCATTCCGGACGCCGCGCGCATCCTGGTGCCGCGGGAGAGCCTGGACGGCTTCCTGACGACCGCGCCCATGGTGGCCGCCTTCTATTTCCTGCACACGCATCTGCAGGCGACCGTCGCGGTCGTTCCGCATCTGGAGAAGCTCGCAACCAGGCTCGTGGTCGTTGCAGCCGGCCAGCTCGCGATCGTCGCGGCCATCGCGCTGGCCGCGGTTTGGGCCGGCCTGTCGCCGCGACAAGCGGTCGGCTGCGCTTCGCTCGCCACGCTGGCAACGATTTTGGTCGCGCTCGGTCCGACCCTGCGGTTCGAGGCATTCCCGCGCTGGTCACTGGTCGCGCAGGCGCTCGTGGCCGCCGTCCTGATCGGATCACTCGGCACGATGCCGACCGAGCCTCCGGCATGGCTTGCCGGCAAGATCGTGATTGCCGCAATCGCGACGGCCCTCGTCGGATGGCGTGGAGATTTCCTGATGCTGGCCCGCCGCGGCTAATTCGCAGCACTCGGCACGAACAGCAGGCCAGCAACTGAGCCGTGGGCGACGGCGCCGATTCAGTTTCCTGGACGGAACCATTACGCCTTTCCGATCCAACCGAAGGGCCACATCCGGGAAAATACGGCACAACCAGTGCGGTCAATTCCATCGGATTGCTCGCCCATGAAAATGGCATCTGCCGACTCCCTGTGCAATCCGATGATGCAGACGAAAGAGTCGGCACCGGACTCGGCAACGAGACGCTTCACTTGGTCGCGACTCCCAGCGCCGCGTCCGCCTGACACACTCTCAAGCCGAAGCTTCGATCGAATGCGTGCGGCATGCGCACATATTCAGCAGTGCAAACCGTGGAAATCTTAAAAGCGCCTTTCTCGCGCCATCCTGCACCGGCATCGCATCAACATTCTGCTGCAACACGAGTCGAGCTGTTCCATCACAAGGAACAGCGTTTCACTCACGATTTGTAGCTTCTATTTTTATCTGAAATTCACACTCGACAGTGAAGCTTGAACGCAAATCCTGCGAGCAATTTTGCTCGCGCTGAAGAACTCGAGTGTGCAATGCCTGATCAAACCATCCTCTCCGCCAGCGGCTTCACCAATTCCATCGGCGTCAACACGCATGCCGGTTTCGGATGGACCGGCTACAACAATCTCGCGCTGATGGCCGACAGCCTCGAATATCTCGGTGTCACCCATCTCCGCGACGCAATGGGAACCAGCCCCGCTGCGCAACCGGTCGTCGAGGGCCTGGCGGCCGCCGGCTACAAGTTCGATTTCCTGGTGTCGTCCGCGCTGCCCCAATCCGGCGCGGCCGGGCTGCAGAACTACATCGCCTCGCTCCAGAAGTTCGCGACCAGCTATTCGGGCAGCATCATCGCCATCGAAGGGCTCAACGAGGCCAATCACCAGCCCTTCAGCTATAATGGCAGCTCGAGCCTCAGCGCCGCGGCCCAATTCCAGAGCGCGCTCTACCAGGCCGTCAATGCCAACGCCACGCTCGCCAACATTCCCGTCTTCAATCTGTCACTGGCCTACAACGATCCCCAGGGCTACAGCCAGCTCGGCAACATGTCGGGCTCGGTCGATTATGCCAACGCCCACGCCTATGTCAGCACCAGCCTGACACCGAGCAGCTCCATTGCGGCGACGCTAAGCGCCGTCATGCACGCGGCGCCGGGAAAGCCCGTCGTCATCACGGAGACCGGCTACACCACGCAGGCCAACACCCAATATCTCGGCGTCAACGAGACGGTGCAGGCCAAGTCGATCCTGAACACGCTGGTTGATGCCTACAAGGCCGGCGTGAGCTCGACTTACCTCTACGAGCTGTTCGACCGCGACTCGTCCGCGGCCAATACCAATCCCGAAGCCAATTTCGGCCTGTTCAACTCCGACGGAACGCCCAAGCTCGCCGCGACGGCGATCCACAATTTGACGACCATTCTGGCCGATGACGGCAAGGGCGGCCAGCAGCCGACTGATCCGCTGAACTACACCCTGAGCAACATGCCGGACTCGGGCAACAGCATGGTGCTCGGCAAGAGCAACGGCGCCTACGAGCTCGTCGTATGGGCGGAGCCAAAGCTCTGGAAGGACGCCAACGATACCGAGATTTCCAATCCGACCAAGACCGTCACGGTGAACCTCGGCGGCGTACATCATACGGTGAAGGTGTACGACACGCTGACGGGAACCACGGCGATCGCCAGCTACACCGACGTCAGCACCATCACCATTCCGGTCAGCGATCACCCCGTGATCATCGAGATCGACGCGCCTCCGACCACGCCGCCCGCGTCAGACACAAGGACCAGCGTCACCGGGACGGCTGCAGAGATCGTGCCGCAACTGTCCGACCTGAGCGACTCGACGGCACTCCAGACCATCACGCTGACCGACTCCCACGTCCTGCAGGTCGCCTCGAAGGCGACCATGGACTACATGATCGCCCATTACGGCAGCGCGCTGTCCAAGATCCAGGGCGGATATTCGTTCTCGGTGACGAACTCGGCCGCGACCTGGACCAACACGAAGACCTACGATTCGAGCGGAAAGCTGCTTTCGAGGTCCGACACCGGCCTCAATTCAAGCGGCCAGCCGACCTCGACCACTGTCGTCTACAGCGACGGCTCCCAGGACCTGATCAGCTACACCGGCGGCGTGAAGACGAAATTCGTTCACGTCGGCACCGACGCGGTCCGGACCACAGACACCTACAATACGGCCGGAACTCTGCTGAGCCAGATCGTGCAGAAGACGGACGGCTATTACTCCACCACGCTTTATACGAACGGGGTGAAGACCGCCGCTTATGTCAAGAACGCGGACGGCTCGCAGGACAACTACACCTACAACGTCCAGGGCAAGAGCTTCACCAGCCAGGTGCAGCATCTCGACGCCACGGGGAAGGTCACTTCGGTGATCCGCAGCCATGCCGACGGCTCGCTGGATTCGACACAGGTCTATAAGGGCGACGGCAGCAGCGTAATCACGTTGTACAGCGCCACGGGAGTGAAACTGGTCGAGACCGCCTACCATGCCGATCGCAGCAAGGATGTCTGGACCTACAACATCAAGGGTCAGAACTATACGACCGAGCACGATGTCTACGATTCGACCGGATTCCTCACGACCCTGACGCGCCTGCATGCGGACGGCAGCATGGCTTTCGAGCTGAAGCAGACGGCCGACGGCACCAAGACGACCAACTGGTACAATGCCGCCGGCAGCCTCACCAGCGAAGTGGTCCAAAAGGCCGACGGCTTCACCTCGACAACGCTCTACAGCAACGGCGTCAAGACCAAAGCCTATATCAAGAACGCCGACGGCAGCCTGGACAACTATGCCTACGGCATCACCGGTCAGAGCTACACCACGCTGATCCAGCATATCGATCCGTCCGGCAAGGTGACGGCCGTGACCCGGAAGCACGCGGATGGCACGCTCGACTATACCCAGGTCGTCAACAACGACGGAAGCAGCGTCGTCACCACCTATGATTTGAAGGGAGTAAAGACGAAACAGTCCGAGCATCACGCTGATGGCAGCAAGGACGTCTTCCTCTTCAACATCAAGGGCCAGAACTACACGACCGAACACGACGTCTACGATGCAGCCGGCTTCCTCACGACGCTGATCCGGAAGCACGCGGACGGCAGCATGGCGTTCAAGCTGCTGCAGAGCAAGGATGGGACCAAGACGACGGACTGGTACGACGCCAACGGCGTTCTCACCAGCGAGGTGCTTCAGAAGCCAAGCGGGTACAACTCGACCACGGTGTACACCAATGGCGTGAAGACCGCGGTCTACATCACCAACGCTGACATGAGCCGGGACAATTACAGCTACAACATCACCGGTCAGAGCTATACCACGCAGTACCAGCACCTCGATCCGGCCGGCAAGACGACCGAGGTGACCCGCTGGCATGCCGACGGCTCGCTCGACTATACCCAGGTCGTCAACGACGACGGCAGCAGCGTTGTTGCGACCTACGATGCGGCAGGCGTCAAGAAGATGGAGACCGACTACCACGCCGACGGCTCGAGGGATGTCCATCTGTTCAACGTCGTCGGTCAGAACTACACGACGGAGCACGACACTTACGATTCCACCGGCTTCCTCACTCACATCGTGCGCACCCACGCCGACAACAGCCTGGCTTTCACGCTGACGCAGACGGCCGATGGTACCAAGACCTCGGACTGGTACGACGCCAAGGGGGTCATCACCAGCGAGGTGACGACCAAGAGCGATGGTTACAGCTCCACGACCGTTTATACCGCCGGCGTGAAGTCCGCGGCTTACATCAAGAACGCCGATGGTACGTCGGACAATTGGAACTACAACGTCACCGGGCAGTCCTACACCACCCAGCATCAGCATCTCGATGCCTCGGGCAAGCTGGTCGAGCTCACCCGGACTCACGCCGACGGCACGCTGGACTATACCCAGGTCGTCCACAACGACGGCAGCAAGCTGACCGACATCTACAACAGCGCCGGCGTCAAGACCCAGGAAATCGCCAACAACGCCGACGGCTCGAAGGACGTCTTCCTATTCAACTTCAACGGACAGGCCGGCACGACGCAGCACGAGAACTACAACCCCGCCAACGCGCTCCAGTTCATCGATCAGACCAAGACCGACGGGACTCACAATGTCACGGCCGTCGCAAGCGGAGTGACGATCGAGGGCGGGGCCGGCAACGACATATTCTCGGCGGCGCCGAACTCGACCACCATCGCCTACGATCATGGCCAGGACCAGATCCTCAACTTCCAGGCCGGCAGTGGCACGACGCACGACACGATCGCGATCTCAAAATTGCTGGCCGCGGACTACAGCCACCTGCAGATCACGCAGTCCGGCATGAACGCGCTCATCACGTTCTCGGCCAACGACACGATCCTGCTGAAGAACGTCTATGCCTCCAGCCTGACGAGCCACGACTTCCTGTTCGTCTGAGCACGGCGAATCTGCCCAAACGGGCGCCAACAGCGCTAAGGGGGCCGGGACCCTGCAAGGTCCCGGCCCTGTTCGTTTGTCGGGCGCCTGCCTCATCGATGAGCAGAAGACTGACTGCCATCCACAATTGGATGGGTCCTATGAATTCGAGCGGGTCGCCGCGATTGCGCCTGCATCAGCCAGCGCGTTGCGAACTTGCGTCACAATTCGCCCCTAGAAGGGCGACGAACCGCGCAAGGATACCGAGACCCGATGGAAGCCAGTGAAGCTAGACGTTTCGTCGTTCTCGACTTCTACCGCTTCGTCGCCGCGCTCGGGGTCTTCATCTTCCACCTGAAGCTGATCGACAAGGGTATCTCGCCGGCCTGGAACGGGTCCTACGGCCTGTTCGTGGACATGTTCTTCATCCTGTCCGGCTTCGTGATCTCCTATTCCTACCCTTCAAACTCGACAGGCCTGCGCTCCTATGCGCGCTTCCTGGTGAGGCGGATCGCGCGAATCTACCCCCTGCATCTGCTCACGTTGTTGATATTCGCGGTCCTTGCTCTCATGGGCATATCCGGCCCGACCTCGCACGCGAGCTGGACGGATTTCGTTCACAACCTCTTCCTCGTGCAGGCGTGGGGGATCACAGATCATCTCAGCTTCAACTCGCCGGCCTGGTCCATTAGCGCCGAGCTGTTCTGTTACCTTCTATTCCCATTGTTTATGCTGCTGGCGGGCCGGATCTCGCCGCTGATGCTCGCGATCGTCGTGGCGCTGTCTTATGGAATCCTCGCCCATGCGCACCTGCCGATCTGGCAGGAACGCTCGCAGATGTACGGGGCAACCTTCGACTTCGGGATCCTGCGGGCCCTTCCGAGCTTCCTGAACGGAATTCTCCTGACCGTTCTGTTCAGGCTCTCGAGCGACTATCGCAAGAAACCGGTCGCATTCGCCGGAATAGCGCTGTTTGTCGTCTCGATCCTGGTCCTCAACTTCTTTGCCAAGCCCGATCTTGCAATCATCCTGTTCTCTCTCGCGATCCTGGTCACAGCCACCGGAGAAAGCGCCTTCGCCCGGTTTCCCGGCTCTGACTGGCTTGGCCGCCTCGGCAACACATCATATGCGATTTACATGGTGCACGAAGTGCTGCTGATCCTGCTTTTCAAGCCGGCCTGGCACTTTTTCGGACTTCAACCAAGCATGTTTCCAGTGTTTGCGTTGGTCTGCTGCATCGTTCTGACGGTCGTTGCCGACGTGACATATCGCTATGTCGAAAATCCCGCTCGAAAATTGATCAATCGGCTGGCACCCGGCGATGCAAGATCAGCCCGCATCCCGAAGGCTGAACCGCTCGATCTTTCCGAGGCCAGACAGGCGGCCAAGGCAGGCTAGGTGGAGTGCAAAGGCCGGATCTTGCAGCTAGGTCCTCGGTGATCGCCGCACACGATTCAAGACTTCCTGGCATATCCGCATCACGGCCGGTCGGGCGACTGCCACAACGACGACGAGATAAACCGAACAACCAAGCAGCACGAGCGCGGCGAGACGCAGCCATGGCGACGTGGCGGGCATGGTAACGGAGGCACCAACCACGGCGCATGCCATCACCGCGGAGCCGGCAAGTGCGGGCATCAGCGCGGCGGCATAGGGCTTGATTCCGAGCGACAGGATCCGCATCGAGGCTCCGGCGGACAGTGGATACAGCAACAAGGCGCGAACGACGTAGCCGACAGCAATCGCGATAAGGCCGAACGGCGCGGCGACGATGAAGATCGCTATGTTCGAAACCGCGTAGATCAGCGTCAGCCAGGTCTGCCAGTGCGGTTTGCCGAATGCCAAGATCACGGAGTGATTGTAGAGGCCGATCGTGGTCAGGAATCCGGTGATCGACATGATCGCGAGCAGAGGGGCGGCCTCGCCCCACTTGGATCCGAAGAAACCAGCGATGAGATCCGGCGCCAGAGCCGCTATGCCGGCGAAAAGCGGCGCCGTCAGCAGCGACGTGTACATGACGAAGTCGACCAGCGTCGAACGCGACGCTTCGCGGTCATGCTGGAGGCCGGCGATGGTCGAAAAGAACACGCGGTTCAACGCATTTCCGATCACGGTACTCACGGCGTTGACCAGGCGCTTGGCGAGGCTATAGAAGCCCGCGCCGGCGGCGCCGGTATACCAAGTGACGAAAATCAGATCGGAATTGGCATTGGCGAAGTTCGTGATTCCGGTCAGCGCCACGTAGCGCGCATAGCTCAGGAGCTCGATAACAGCCCGCCGGCTGACCCGGAGCCGAGGGCGCCAAGGCGTCAGGATCCAAAGGCTGACCAGCGAGATCAACGAAGTCGTGACGAGCTGTCCGACCAGCGCAACGACGCCGTACCCCTGTATCGCCAGCGCGATCCCTACGGCCCCGCCTACCGTGATTGAAGAAATCGAGCGGATGGCGAGGGATCGAAAGAGTTGATTGCGCGTCAGCCAGGCCTCGTGCGTCCGTGAGAGGCCTTGCACGGCCACCACGATGCAAAATCCCTTGAGAACGATGGCAAGGTCCGAAAGACCGGAGAATCGTTCGACAGCGCCGCTCGAGGCGAACAGTGCGAGCGCTGCAAACAAGGAGAGGCCCGCAATGAGCCAAAACGAGGCAGTGTAATCCTCGTCCTTCGGCTCGGGGCGCGCCTGGACGGCGATCGCGATGCTCTCGATCAGGACTGCCCGGCAGAATTCGAGCGCCAGCGCCCCCGTTGCCACGATGCCGAGAATCTGCGGCGACAGCAGCCGCGCCATGATCATGTAGATTGCGAGCGTAAGAGCCTGCCCGACCGCGGAATCGAGTGTGGACCAGATGACGCCCGAAACGATCGAGCGCGGCTTGATAATCTCGTGGCGCAATTGAAAGCCTGTCACGATTTCGAGTTAGGCCGACATTCGTCGGGGAACCATTGGCTGAATGGTCCAATAGTCGCCTTGTTTACGAGGACACTACGGCAAGAAAGCAGCTACAATCCGAGGCAGCATGAATTTTCGAGGCAATTTACGACGGCTGATCAACGAGGTCGGTTGCGACTTTATTCATCCACTTCCCTATCCGCACGTAGACTTGTTCTTCTGGCGTCCCGACGACGGAACGATCAATTTCGGCGACCATCTTTCGATCGTCGTCGTCGACCATCTCTTGCGGCATTTCGGCTATACGCTCGCCGACGAGGTGCCGCGGCAAGCGCGCTTGTTCGCGATCGGCTCCGTGCTCCATTACGCGCGAAACGGCGATGTGGTCTGGGGAAGCGGCGTAAACGGGCGCCCCGGCCAGGACGGCCTCAACTATCGCGTGCAGAACCTGGACGTGCGTGCGGTGCGGGGCCCTCGTACACGGGAGGTTCTGCAGCGCCGGGGCATCGCAGTCCCCGAAGTGTTCGGAGACCCGGCGCTGCTGCTTCCTCAGCTGTTTCCGAATCGCTT
Organism: Bradyrhizobium sp. CCGE-LA001; assembly: GCF_000296215.2. Classification (NCBI taxonomy): domain Bacteria; kingdom Pseudomonadati; phylum Pseudomonadota; class Alphaproteobacteria; order Hyphomicrobiales; family Nitrobacteraceae; genus Bradyrhizobium; species Bradyrhizobium sp. CCGE-LA001. Next base: position 6,007,201 of record NZ_CP013949.1, read on the forward strand.
TCAACCGACCGCCAAGAAGCCGTGGGTATTTGTTCCGAATTTGCACGATTTGAATCTCATCGACCGTACCGCCGATACAGTGGTCTCACCGCTGGGATCCTGGAACCGGCGGATTGAAGCCATTCTCGAAGCTGAACTGGTTCTGGCCAGCTCGCTCCACGGCCTCATCGTCGCCGAAGCATTCGGCATACCGGCTCGCTACGTGCGACTGAGCAGCGCGGAGTCCGAGTTCAAGTATCGTGACTATTACGAGGGCACTGGCCGGTTCGACGTCGAGTTTGCCACAAGCATTGACGAAGGTCGCGAGATGGGTGGAGCTGCGCGCCTCAACTTCGACCATCGTGCCTTGATGAATGCATTCCCGATCGACCTCTGGAGCGGAAAGAGCTGACATGGCCAAGCGCCTCCGCGTGGCCATCTACGCGCCGCATTTTGCAGAATATTCCTACCGGCTCGCAGCGGGATTGGCGCACCATTGCGACGTCCGCCTGGTGCTCAACCGCAAGGACGCCAACCAGCAATGGGAACTTGCAGATATCGCCGTGACTGCGCCCTTCGAGACGCGGATCCGCGACCTCAGCCTTCGCCGTGGCGGCGCGATCGGCATCCCCGCGTCCTTCCTCGACATCATATCGTTTCGTCCGGACGTGATTCATTGTCACGAAGTTCCGGAGATCTACACGTCCAGGCTGATCCAGCTGCTCCGCCCGCTCGGCATTCCCCTGGTCCTGACGGTTCACGATGCGATTCCACATTCGGAGGGCGGCTCCGGCACCTCGGCCCGTGAGGATGCCTGGCGCGAGCGCATGCGCGCGGCCGCTTCTGTCGTCACGACGCATGGTGAGAGTTGTATTGCCGATTTTCGGCGCGCTTCTCCCGGCTTCAAGGGCGACACGGTTTCCAGCATGCACGGCGTGCTCATGGTTCCGCCAGCCAAGGCCGCGCCCACCGCGCCGGAAGCAGCTCGGATCCTGTTTTTTGGGCGGATGTGGGCCTACAAGGGCCTCGACGTGTTCATCGATGCGATCGACATATTGGTCCGGCGCGGCGTTGCGCATGAGGCGATCGTCGCCGGCCGCGGCCCCGAGATGACGCGGCTCGGCGCGCGGATGGAGGCGATGCCGACCATCAAGACGATCAACGCCTATATTTCGCCTGCGGAGACTGGACGGTTGTTTCAATCCGCAACCGTGGTTGCCCTGCCCTATAAGGATGCAACGCAGAGCGGCGTGCTTGCATCCGCCTATGGCAATTCCCGGCCCGTCGTTGCCAGCGCCACCGGCGGCATCCCTGATGTCGTGACGGACGGCGTCAACGGCCTATTGGTACCTCCGGGCGACGCCAACGCACTCGCCGATGCACTCGAACGCGTGCTGACCTCGAAGCCTCTTGTCGCGACATTGACCGAGGGCGCGCGGCAGACTGCGGCTGGCCTATTGAACTGGGATCGTATCGCCGAACAGCTCCTCGGCTCTTATTACAAGCTCGCCGCACGCATTGTGAGCTGAGCGCCAGCGGCGGTCCCTCAAACCGATTGCTCGATCTGCGGCCGAAAGAACATGCCGCGGATCGCGCCGTCCAACAGGCGCCTCAGCCTCACCTCGATCAGTTCATAAGTGATCGCACTCGCAACGAGTGACATCACCAGCCCGAGCGCGATGAAGGCAGCCCATAGCAGCCAGCGGTCAACGCCGGCGGCGACCAGCTTCAGGCCGATCACCTGCAGGGGGAAGAGCACGAAGGGATGCACGAGATAGAGGCTGTAGCTGATCTTGCCGATATATTGGAGCGCCGGCGTGCTCAGCGCCCTGCCGAGGCCTGATTCCGGGGCCAGCACCATGCCGAACAGCAAAAATCCGGGAATGAGCCCGACGAATGGGTGAAACAGCATGAGGCTCGCATACAGGGCGACGCCGCAGGCGAGGCCCGCGAGCAGCCCGAGGCGTCCGGGAATGGAGATGCGAAACCCGGTCGCGCTGAACAGCATGCCGATGCAGAAGAATGCGGTGATCGGCCAGCGCATCAGGCAAGCCACACCCAGCAGGATCAAGGGCGCCGCCAGCAGCCGGCCCCCGAGGCGCCACATCGAGAATGTCAGCGCAAACCAGATGTAGAACGCCCACTCATAGGTCAACGTCCAGGCATTCTGCTGGGCGATGGGCAGGCCGAGCGCGTCCTGCACGAAGAACAGGTTGGCCGCGAAGATCCCGAGATAGCTCGTCAGATCGATCCCGCGAAAGAACTTGTAGGCCACGATCGGCCCGATCGCGAACAGCGCAAGATGCAGGACGACGAACACCGGCATGATGCGCAGGACGCGGTCGTAGAAGAACCGCGACAGCGAGCCGTGCCGCACGAGGCTTGCAGGTATCAGGAAGCCGCTGATCATGAAGAACAGTTCGACGCCGTGACCGCCGACATTGATCACCGATTGCAGCCAAAGCCAGAGCGGCGGCAGGAAGCCAGGATTGGGGATGTCGTACATGCCTGCCTTCGGCATGTCGTAGAAATGATCCATCAGCACGCTCAGCGCCGCGATGGCGCGAAGACCCTGGACCGAAGGAACGAACGATCCATCATAGGCGACGCCGGGCTGGTGCGGTGCCTTGATCACTCTGCGGCACCCTGGGTGCTGAGGGCCGGTTCGAGCACGACCGGCCTTCTTCGCGCAGAGCGGAACCTCTGCCCGAAGGAAATGCTGGGCTTCTCGATGAAGGCGAATGTCATCCAGCTGACGAGGATCGACAACGCCAGGATCACGGCCAGGAAGATCGACCATCCCAGCGGCCCGTCGCCGAACCAAAAGAGGCGATGGATGACGACGATCGCAAACGGCGACATCAGGTAGACCGAGTAGCTGATCACGCCGACGAACGCCATCGGGCGCCAGGCCATTCGCTCGCCGAACACGGCAAAGCCGATGAAGACCAGCGCCGCGCAGATATAGGCCGATCCGATCGAATAGCTGTAGAAGAAATTCTCGTGATACTCGCCGCCGAACCGGCGGTCGGACAGGGTGGCGGCGAAGATAGCATACAGAACCGTGCAGACGGCCACATGGGTCCATCGCAGCTTGCCACCAATGACGGTGTCGCGGATGATCTTGCCCAGGAACATCGCCGACAGGTTCAACCCCACCTCCATCACCGAGGAGACTGCCCTGCTCTCAACGAAGAGTGCAGCTGTGGTTCCGACCAGCGCGGCGGCAACGACGATGGTCACCGCCGTGAAGCGCTGGTTCAAGAGTCCCATCGCAAAGAGAATGGTGCATCCGACATAGAACAAGAGCTCGATCGCCAGGGTCCAGTAGAACACCCAGAGGTTCGGAACGTTCACGAACGTTTGCAACATCGTCACGTTCGCGGCGATCTGCCCCAGCGGATAACTCTTCGAATCCAGCAGCTGCATCAACACGAGCCCGACCACCATCGAGGTCCAATAAGCCGGATAGAGCCGGAAGAAGCGGCTGATCGTAAAATCGCGCACCGGCGTGGCGCTGTCCGGGAAGCTGAACGGAATGACGAAGCCGCTCACGAAGAAGAACAACACGACGCCGAACCGGCCAAAGTTCATGTAGTAGCCGAATATGTCATGGAGGGGTCCGTAAAAGACACCAGTCGGATGCTTTTCCAGAATGACCTCGAAGACGTGCTGGACCAGGACGGCCAGTACGGCAATGCCGCGCAGCGTATCGATGAATGCGAGCCGTTTATGCATCGTCCGTTCTCACCTGCTTCCGCTCGCCGCCGGTGCGTCCGGGCGGAAGCCTTCCAATGGCGGCATCGGTGGCCGCATAATGATTGGCACGGCGTCACCTGCCCGCGCGAAGGTCGCACGCCGCGAGAACACGTCGCTGAAGCTCAACGCGATGATGAGCAGGCCGGACGCCGGACCGTAGTTCAGGACTGTGATCGTGAACAAGTTGACGACGAAGATCAGCGTCAGCTTGTAGACGTCGGTCGCTGCGAACGTCGCCCGGAACACCATCACCATGAATGCGACGAACGGGAGACCGAACATCAGGTACGTGCCGATGTAGAAATTGTCGACAGGAACCCAGAAATGCGCAAGCGGCGAGAACAGCTTCTGCGGATAGTTGAAGCAGCCCGCCCCGCAGCCGGTGATCAGACCAATGGGCATGAGTTGGTTCATGTAGACGAACGGCAGCTGCCAGCTGTTGTTGATGCGATCGACGATGCTGAACAGAGTCGTGTGCGGCACCGCGGCGGTACCGGAGGCAAATACGATCATGAAGAACGGCACGAGGATGGCGGAAAACGACCACAGCGCAAGGGTCCGAATCGCGGGAAAGCGCGACTTCTCCGGCAACATCCGCACGAACACCAGCAGAATCAAGTAGATCACGAGGACGATCATGGTCGTCTTGCTGGTCGTCAGACGGATAATGTAGACCGCGAGAGAGCCGTACAGAAGGCACCACGTCGTGCTCTTGCGGATCGACGTAATTGCGAAGGACACGAGTATGAAGAAGGCCGCCATAGTACTTTCGGCAGCAAAGCCGGTGAGACGCTGATCGTCACCCCCATAGGCCCACCATAGGCGGCCCGCCTCACGAACGGCGCCGAAGGACTCATATTTGTAGCCGACCCAGGGCATGAGATAGAATTTCGTCAGCAGCACGCCGATCAGCGAGAGGTAGAACGTCGCGGCGATGATCGACAGCAACTTCTTGTAGGAGCCTAGACTGGTGTCGCAGAAACAAAATCCGACGAACACCGGGAGCATCATCTTAAACGACGACATCGCCGCGTTGACCGTTCCCAGCATGAAGTAGCCGAGCACCAGCGACAGCGTGATCTGCACAAGGACAACTGCGGCCAGGACACTGCGATTGCGCAAGATACAATGCACGATGAACTGGGCGAGGCACAGAAGCGCAATGCCATCTGGCACGAACCAAAGCGCGTCCAGATGCATGATGCTGGTGTAGTACCGCATCAAACCACCGAAGGCGTCCCGCACCAGATAGGCTGCGAGCGCGATCGCCTCGATGTTGAGGCTGATCAGCGTGATCCGTCGGGTTTGCAGCGCGAAGGTGCTCATGCCCGGCTCAATTGCTCAGCCGCGCCGACCGGGCGGTGGATGGCGCGAAATCCGGGGAGCTTCCAAGTACATTTCGCAGAAGCTTGCCGCCGGGAATCTCGACATAGAGATAGGTGAAGTGCGAAACCGCCAGCACAGCGGCCAGTGAGACGACGAGATTCAGCGTAGCCGGCAGGCCTGCCCAGCTCGAATCCAGGGCGGCGATTCGGCCCGCCCCCACGGCCCGCACGAAATATTCGGCCATTAGCACCACGAGCGCGTGCACCATATAGATGGAGTAGGACCGGCGGCCGAGCCAGACCAGCGGCTGGGCCACCAGCATCCGGGGCACCAGCAGCGCGTCCGGAAAGGCCAGCAGGCTGCCCAGGAAGATCGCGAACATGACTGGTGCAAGGAACGTCGCCGCAGGATTGGTCTCCGCCAGGGACACCAGAGCGACGCTTGCGATCATGACGACGAATTGCAACGCGCCCTGTACGGCTGGGGCCGGTTTGGCCGGGAGACGATCGACGATCCTCACCATCAACACGCCTAAGAAAAATCCGACGAAGCAGCGCAGAAGACCGAAGTCCGTCTGAAGCTCGAGGCTCTTCTTTTCGAGCACGAAGATGATGAAGACCAGACTTCCGACCGCGAGCAACCCGGAGAGGACATAAAACCACGACAGCGAGCGCATGCGCAGAGCAAGCAGAACGATCAGTCCAAACGCCAGATAGGTGTAGAACTCGACACTGATGCTCCAACTCGGCGCGTTCCAGCTGAGATAGTCGATGAAGCCCATAGAATGCAGCAGCAGAACATTGAGGCCGAACGAATAGGCGTTGTTCACCTCGAAAGCCGTCGGGGCGGCGACCACGACGCCCGCCATGACCAGACCGATGCGCAGCAGGCGAAAGAGGAGGTTTGCGAGCAGCATGACGATATGCAGCGGGTAGACTCGCGCCAGGCGCCGTATCATGAATTCGCGCAGCGAGAAGCGCGTAAAATCGTTCTCGATGTAGCTCAATGCCATGACCATTCCGCTGAGAACAAAGAACAGATCGACCAACAACCATGCACTCCTGAAGAAGGAGCAGTCGATCCAGGCGTTGTGCGGGAATGCCGCCAGAAATGTCGGCATCAGCAGCAGATGGTGGATCACCACCGAAGTCGCGGCGATCCCCCGGATACTGTCAAGCGGCTGGACATGCGCCTTCTCACGATGAACCAACTCCGTCACATCAACATTCCGTGGCTGTTGCATCGCAGCAGTGTGTATCAGGTCTCGCGCGTGTTCAATCTCTGCAATCGCGGACTGGCATTCGATGCATGACGCCCGACGATAATTTCAAAGCTCGCAGATCATTCGGACATGCCAGCGCCAAGTTCATGCCACTTTTCATCCGACGCGCGCCTGCTTCGCCGGGCAAGCTGATCCGGATGTGATGATTGCGAGTATTTGCGCGCAAAGTATGCGCGAAATTCGGCGCTGTTGCGATCAATGCCCTTCGCAGCACATTGATCTATGTGCGTGCAGATGTCGCACAAAAAATCCTCTCTCACGAAGGGAACAATGAGCGCGCCTCACCACTTGTGTCGGTTTTGCGACGAGAGGACGCGCGATTGCCCGATATGTCTTCAGGTTGCAACATTCATGAGCGCGAAATGCCGCTCTCGCAGGCATTGTAAATCGTACTTCTGCAACCGAAGACGAACGAAGGGGGCACCGCCATTCGTTTTGTCGACGTCTCTGCATCAGCTTTTGCGTCGCACAAAAAGATGACACAGTTACCTGCCAAGTTTCGTGTGTTCTCCTATTGCAACAGAAGCAAGGAACACGGATGGGCCGCGGACTAACACGTCGTCATGCGCAGCCGCGATGGCTAGCGATTGTCTCGATCGGTTCTGCGCTGATCGTTTCGAGCGCCGGTGCTTGCCGTGCGCAGTGCGTCGAATTCTCGGACCGAGCCTCGCAACTCGAGCTCGACACCTTCGTGAAGTCGCCCTCCTCGCTCCTGGAGCGTTTGCGCAATGACAAGGAGAAGTTGCGGTATTGGCTCGCGCGCTATGTCGCCACGAATCCGTCGGTGCTGCCTTCCGTGCAGACGCTCATCTCGGCCGCGGCCTCAACCGACCGCTCGTCCATCGGCGCTGCGCTGCGCATTGCCGAAGCACGTTGCACGTCAACCAAGCCGGACGCCTCGCGCAAGATCAGGGATTTCGTGCAGCGGATCGGTGATCTCAACGTGCAGGCCGGTTATTCCGGCGCAGGAGACGACAGCTCCAGCGTCCAGGTCCAATCGCAAAGCAAGGGGCCAGCACAGCCGGCCCGAAGTGGCGCCCTGCTCGAGGGCGAGTGGAAGACCAAGCTGGCCAATCCATTCAAGCCCGTCCCCCTTCCGAATTGATCCATGATCGTCAAAGGCAGCGAATTAGCACATGTACCAGCCTAGGGAACATTTCCAGTCGGGGCACCGATTCGGCATCGAATTCGGCGGGGCGGTCCTCAGCTTCGAGCGCGTGACCGACGTCCTCCGCCGCCAATGGCCGATCGTCGCGGTCTGCACCGGCGCGTCGCTGGCGCTGGTGATGGTCTATCTGGCCATGGCGCAGCCCATGTATACGGCAAATGCCCGCATCATGATGGATACGCGGCAGACGCAGGTTCTCGACAAGGACAGCAACGCCAGCAGCGCCCTGATCGACACGGGCTACGTCGACAGCCAGGTCGAAATCATCAACTCGGACGACCTGATTCTGTCAGTCGTCCGCCGCCTGAAGCTGACGGAAGACCCGGAGTTCAATGGCTCCAATCCCGGCCTTCTCTCCATCATCATCGGCAAGGTGACGTCGCTATTCGGCTCCGGCGAGCCGGCGAGCCAGGAGCGAATCGAACATGCGGTGGTCGCACAGGTTCAGAAGAACCTGCGAACGGAGCGCGTCCTGACGACATATGTTCTGTCGCTCAACTATCGTGCACGGACCCCCGACAAGGCCGCCAAGATCGCCAACGCCATCGCCAATGCCTATCTCGTCGGCGCCCTGGAGGCCAAATATCAGTCCACCAAGCGGGCCACCGAATGGCTGCAGCAGCGCAGCCTCGAGCTGAGCGAGCAGGCATCGGCCAGCGACCGCGCCGTCCAGACCTTCAAGGCCGAGAACAATATCGTCGGGACCAGCCGCGGCCTGATGTCCGAGCAGCAATTGTCGGACCTGAACACGCAGCTAGTTCAGGCGCGGGCTGCGACCGCCGAAGCCAAGGCCCGGCTTGATCGGATCGACACGATCTCCGATCAGGATGTTGCGCAATCAACCGTGACGGACGCCCTCAACAACTCGGTGATCACCCGCCTGCGCGCCCAATATCTCGACCTTCAGGCCCAATATTCCGACTGGTCCAGGCGCTACGGCAAGACCCACCTTGCGGCGGTCAACCTGGCCAACAAGATGGAAGAGCTGCGCAAGAACATCGCCGACGAGCTGCGTCGGATCGCAGACGCCTATCGCAGCGACTACGAGATCGCAAAGAGCCGGGAGGCCTCGCTCGAGAAGAACGTCAAGGAGCTCGTCGCCCAGGCCGGCAACAAGGGCCAGGCCGAGGTCAAGCTGCGCGATCTCGAAAGCGCGGCCGACACCTATCGCAATCTCTACAACAATTTCCTCGAGAAGCTGCAGAGTGCGACGCAGAACCAGAGCTTCCCGCTCAGCGAAGCGCGCCTCATCAGCACCGCCACCAAGCCGGACCGCAAGAGCTCGCCGAAGACGGTCCTCGCCCTCGTAGGCGGCCTGGTGGGCGGCCTCTGCCTCGGCTTCGGCGCGGCATTTGCGCGTGAACTGCTGAGCGACGTGCTGCGGACGCCGGGCGAGGTCGAGGACGAGCTCGGCGTGAAGTGCCTCGGCGTGCTGCCGGACATCCGGCCGCCGACGAAGGCCGGCGGCTTGCTCGCGACGTCCGCGAAGACCGGCCCGCCCGATCTCTCCCGCTACGTCGTCGATCATCCGTTCTCGCGCTTTGCCGAGACCCTGCGCAACATCAAGGTATCGATCGACGTCGCGCGCCTGACCCGCGAGATCAAGGTGATTGGCATCGTCTCCTCGCTTCCGAAGGAAGGCAAGACGACGGTGGCCGCCAACTTCGCCCAGCTGATCGCCCTCACAGGGCATCGCACGGTTCTGATCGACGGCGATCTGCACACCCGCTCGCTGACGCGGGAGCTCGCACCCAACGCCAAGACCGGTCTCGTGGAGGCTCTCAACGACCCGGCGAGCCTCGGCTACCACGTGCAGCGAAGCAAGGAGACGGGACTGGATTTCCTGCCCTCCGTCGTGGCCTCGCGCATGGTCAATTCGGCCGACGTCATCGGATCCAAGGCAATGGCCGAACTGCTCAAGGTGCTGAGGGAGCACTACGAGTACATCGTCATCGATCTTGCCCCCGTGATGCCGGTGGCGGACTCGAAGGCCGTCAGCTTCCTGATCGACGCCATGGTCTACGTGATCGAATGGGGCCAGACCACGCGAACCGCTCTCCAGGAGTCGGTCTCAGGATCGGAAGTCCTCCAGAAGAAGCTGATCGGCGCGGTGCTCAATCGCGCGAACCCGAAGATGCTCAAGCGCATCGAGGCCTACAAGGGCAAGCACCACAACAGCTACTACGTCGAGCACGAGCACGCGTAAGACCACGCCGGGCGCCAAGCCCAGCCGAACTGCAACGACCTCAGGCCCGCTGCCTCTGGCAGCGGGCCTTATTCGTGCTCGCAGAATTGTTATCGCAGCCGTCGAGGACGCTTTGGCGCAAAGCGACGGGCTGGAGCCCCTCGGCAGCCGGTCATCTGGGCATGGCGCCCGGGCCGGCGCGGCCTCCGTATTCGTCCGGAATCCACAACTTGCAGTTATTGCTCTAGCCCAAAAGCAAGGATTGACGCGCATATGATGGGCTAGGACACTGCCCCGGCTACCAAGCTAGCCATCGTAGGTAACAGTCCAGATCCTTGATGCCACATCTTTAGGCATCTTTCCTTCTTGGTTCCCAGAGGTTAACCTCGAGGCATATTTGCAGTTTCTTTTTCGGTGGCTTGGATGCTGATCGTCCTGACGATTTTGACCATTTGGGTCCTGCTCAACATCCTGTTCGTGTTGATCGTGGTCCCCCCGCGCAAACCACGCCGGCAATCGATGGCGCGGACGTTGTCGCCAGCCCCTATCGACCCGAGCAGACGAGAACTCGAGCAGGACGAACCGTTTTCGGTTCGCCACGTCATAGCCTCCGTCGCGATGGGGGCCTTCTTCGTGCTGGTGCCGCCGTTGCTTGCCTTGCGCGACGCTATTGTGCGCTTCTTCGGCAGATCCTCACGAGACGGAACCTAGCTGCGGCCCCGGACGATTGGGGATCGCCGATCGTCGGCACTCTGGCGCAGCCAGCTAATAGGCTTCCTGGAACATCACGGCGGAGGCTGTACGCGCCATGATCTTCAGGTCGAGCCAGATGCTCCAATTGCTGACGTACCAGACATCGTACTCGACCCGCTTCTCCATCAGATCGATGGTCGGCGTTTCCCCCCGGAACCCATTGACCTGGGCCCAGCCGGTCAGGCCGGGCTTCATGTGATGGCGATAGACGTATTTGCTGATGAGCTCGTCATAGTAATTGTCGTGGGCCAGCGCGTGCGGACGCGGCCCGACCAATGACATATCCCCACGCAGCACGTTCCAGAGCTGCGGCAGCTCATCGATGCTGGTCATGCGAAGGAACCGACCGATCTTCGTGACCCGGGCATCCTTCTTGGTCGCCTGCGTGACCGTCTCGCCATTCTCGCTGACGGTCATCGAGCGAAACTTCCAGATCTCGAACGGCTTGCCGTTGAAGCCCCGGCGCGACTGCCGGAAGATGACCGAGCCCGGGGAATCCAGCTTGATCAGCACGGCGACGGTCAGCAGCAGCGGTGTCAGCAGCACCAGTGCAAACAGAGCCACGCCGACGTCGAGGCAGCGCTTTTGCAACCGTTCCAGAATGGTGAGGGGCGGCCGCTGTATCTCGACCGCGACGGTTCCGCTGACCGGCAGATAGGGGCGAGCCACCAGGTCGGCGATCGGGTCGTCCGGCAGGATGCGTATCGGCTGGGGAACCGCACGTAAGTATGGCCCCAACTTTCGCAGCATGGGCAGCTCGTTCCAGTCGATCGCAAGCAGATATTCGTCGACATCGGCCGAGCGCGACTGACGGATGACATCGCGGATCTGCCGCTCCCAATCGCCGTCGTTCCGATCGGCTCCAAGCACGAAATGCCGCATGACGTCGAAGCCAGCCCGGCGCAGGTCCTTGAAGCGGCTCGAGGTGAAATCGAGCGGCTTCAGGCTGAGCAGAATTACCTTGCGATCGACCAGGCGGCTTCTCGCAAAGCTGGTGCCGAACACTGCCTGCCAGACGAAGCGGAGGCTCACCAGGCCGAGCCCGCCGATCACGGCGAAGACGATGACCGTGCCGCGAGACAGATTGTCCGTCGATTTCAGCAGAAACGCGGCCACGGCGAGGATCGTCAGCGAGGTCAGCCAGATGAAGACCGCCTTTCGAAGCTGCCAGACGAGATTGAGCAAGCGGTGCGTGGCATAGACGTCCCGGAAATAAGCGACCGCGACGAATACAACGCCGACGAACAATCCGGCTCCCACCGATGCGCCGTCGGCAGGTGACGCGACGGCCGCGCCATACAGCGAGGCCCCGGCCGCGTAGCTCAATAGGATCAGCAGAAAGTCAGCAGCGATGACGACGATCTGAAATGGCCTCTGAAGGGCGCCACCGCGCACGGATGCCGATGTATGCGCGCTTTCAGAACCATAAGTTGCAACAGCCATTCGAACCTCTGCCTTATCGAGAGAGTGTCTGACGCTCATCGTGATGCTGAAGACTCGTCAATTTCCCCGCGCGAAAAGTGTTGGTTGATCGCAGCGACATTGTGGCGCTGCACGCAAAACTTTTGCGATGCATTGATGATGCGCCATGTCGAAATGCGCATCGACATCGATACGCTGAAAATCTCGTCACAGTGCTGACATATCAGCGACGCGCTGCCCTATTTTGAATCAAGTTCCGCATTCGCCACGATGCTTCGGCAGTCGGATGCGCGCGTCTTCGCTCATCTTTGAGGCGCGCCATCCCTTCTCGCGAGCACGAGCGAGTCGTTTGCGGGAACTTCCGTGAAATTCTATCTGCGGATGTATGCCGGATTTCCGGCAGGCATGCATCTTTGCCGCACTCTTCGCCTCAGCGATGCAATTCATACAGACCGACATTCGACCGCCTCCTCGCAAACGAGCTAGGCAAAAACTTCCGCGCCCTTCTTTTGGCGTGATCGGGCCGGAGAACAACGAGGCGACCCCGCCGACGTCACGTTGTTCGCGTCAGATGGGGAGTCCTCCGGTGCCGGCGACTTGGGGAATTTTTTCGACGACCCGATCGATTGTGCGCCATGAAACCTCTCGCCCGCCCACGTCAGCCGATCCACAAGCCGCACCTGCCGGAAGGCGTCCGCATCTATGCGATCTCGGATATCCATGGCTGTGCGCATCTGCTCCAGCCGATGTTGCAGGTGATCGACGCCGACGTGGCTCGCAGCCGCCCACCCTATGCGATCGAAGTCTTTATGGGCGATTACATCGACCGCGGCCCGGACACGCGTGCCACCCTCGACATCCTGGTCGAGCGCAGCAGGCGGGGAAATGCGGTCTTCCTCAAGGGCAACCACGAGGCATTCCTGGTGAGGGTGTTCGAAGACCCCTCACTGTTCGAGGACTGGATCGCCGTCGGCGGAGCTCAGACCTTGATGTCCTACGGGCTCGCCCCGCCGGATCTGAAGCGCGACGAACCTGCTTCCATCATGCGCGATTTGATTCGCGCCATGCCGACCGAACACCTGGAATTCCTGGACAACCTGCGGCTCAGCTTCAGTTGCGGAGACTTCTTCTTCGTCCACGCCGGCGTTCGCCCGGGCATTCCATTGGCCGAGCAGACGGAGCGCGATCTGCTCTGGATTCGCGAAGAGTTTCTGCGGAGCGAGGAGCAGTTCGGCAAATATATCGTGCACGGTCATACGCCGGTTCGCAGCGCCGAATTCCTGGCGAACCGCGTCAACATCGACACCGGCGCCTATGCAACCGGCAATCTCACGCTGATGAGCATCCAGGGAAGCCGCATGCTTGCGGTGTGACGTGGCGATTCGCGAGACGGAAGGACGTCCGCGTTCTTTCCCGCGGCTAGTTCAGCAGAGGCGGCTTTTCCGGTCGCGCACGCGTCTGCGCCATCCAGTCGCTCCAGGCGCGTTCGTGCTTGATGTAGAGTTCCACCCAACGTTCGCCATGCCTGGCCTGACGGATGCGCGCCGCCTCGCCAAGCAAGTCGGCACCGGGGCGCGTGTCCGACTTGTCCAACGCTTCGAACTCGATGGTTTCCGAGATCGTCAGACCGACGAGCACGCGCTGTCCGGCGCCATCCACGATATAACGTCGCGGAGCGTCGTTCTTGGGCTCATTCATGTCGTCATGCCCCGTCATTGCGGTGTGAAGCTGGGCGCCGGCAGCGAATTGGACGATATCTAAAAGGCTCGCCGTGCGTGGCCAAATGTTGAGGTGGGATGAGGCCTCTGCCGTGAGGCGCCATAGGACACGTTCGCATCTCTTCGTTGAACACGCCAAGCGCGCAACGCGTATCCGAGGATGATGCCAGCGCCGAAGATGAAAGCGGAGACAAACACAGAAGTCATAGGAGTCGCCCTGGATAGTCCTGTGCTCATCAAGAGCGAGCAGTGTGTCGACATCATGATTCTCGATGACTCCTCGGCGCCGAAAAATTGTTCAAGGTCCGATCTTGTGTGTTTAGCAGCGCGCACGTGCCAGGCCTGCCGATCCCTGCCACGTTCCGCCTGGATCGCCGGCGATCACCGAGAACTCTTTATATGGCGACCACACTCTCTAAGAGAGGCACCCTTATAAGAGAGCTGCCCCTGCGACCCGACGCCTCCTGGTGGTCGGGCAGACCGGCGCGCACCTGCAACGAGGATTTCGGGCGGATCGGTCGACCGATGCCCTTGCAACCATCAGGCAGCCGTCGCATTATTTCGCATCGCATTTCAGAGGGATTCAATCCAATGACCTTCCGCGCCCTTATTCCATCCATTGCCCTGGCCGCCCTTGGCCTCACCGTGACGGCGTCCGTCATCCCGGCCGCTGAGCTCGCCGTTGCTCCGGCACATCGTGCGGCCGCCGTCCAAGGCGGATACGTCTTCTGGGATCCGGTTTACCCGCCCGCGATCTATGGCCCCCAGCTTCGCCCCGTCGAGGAAGTCGCAGCGATGAAGGCGCAGGCACGGCCCGTGTCTCAACGCTGGTGGGGGTATTGGTACGCCTGGTAAGCGCGGGCAGCGCCTGGCTGAGCCAAGTCAGAATTGACCTACAAGGGCCGCCACTCGAGGCAATCGAGTGACGGCCGTTTTCGTTGGCACACTGAAGGCTCAAAGGCGCCACTATGCCGGAATCATCACCAAGCCCTGCACCGACACGGCGACGGGCGCGCATGGTGGACGGGCGTGCGGATATCGCCGCTGCCTGTCGCGAGCGAGTGTCGGCGCGCGCCCAGCACACGCGGTCCTTGGCGCCGGCCCCCTAGAACGTGTGCTCGCCTCAGAGCTCGAAACGGGAGCTCAACACAGATGAGCAGTCCGCTGAAATCACGAGAGCCGATCGCGCCTACCGATAGGCTACTTGTCGTAGAACCGACGTCGACGGCTCGTGAGGCGCCTGCATTTCAATCGCGAGGATCGAGTGCGCGCACTGCTCCACGATTGTGCATCGATTGCCTCACAATTGTCATAGCGTCTCCATTGCGTCGCAATATACTTCGTCTAGCAATCAGGAATGTCAGGCAACCTTTTGATAATCAGACATGCGGCCCGCATGTTGGCCACGATGTATTGCGTTTGTAGCCAGCCAGCCTATTCGAGCTACGAATTCCAAGCAGCAACACCACCGCTGTCATTCTCGCACTTCTGCATTCAATATCCCGAGGACTGTCAGCATTACGACGATCGCAGGATCCGAGATTTCCGATCCTCGATTCAGCGTTGGCGAGAGCTCGCGCAGATCAATTCAACGGTGAACTTCGGCATCGCGCCGAAAGACCCGTCCGCAAGTCGGCGAGACGCCGAGTGGCAGATATTTCCTTACGAAGGGAACTGCGGCGATTACGCCGTCACCAAGCGCCATCTCCTGCTGCGATCCGGTTGGCCCAGTTCGGCACTCCTCCTCGCAGAGGTCGTCATTCGTGCAACCGGAGAGCACCATCTCGTTCTGCTTGTGCGCGAAGGAAAGGCCGTCCTCGTGCTCGATAATCTGAGCCCGGTGGTCACGCCGCTGGTCGATGCACTGGATCGGTTCAGTATCGTGCGTGCGGAATCAGGCATGGATCCAAAGCGGTGGACACGGCAGGTCGCGGCCTTTTAGGCGATCACCTGGTCAACCACCGTGTCAAAATCTGAAAGCCGTCATCGGGCCCGAGCCGGCTCTTTTCCACACGACCCGACGGCTTGACCGCTTCGCCTGTGGCCCGAAACGAGGGACACTCCGAAGGTCATGGCGCGGAGCAGATGGTGTTAATCTAAGCTTGATTTTCGCTCTGTTTCACTCTCCCTAGCCAACTCAATTTCGTGTAAGCACAAAATTCCATTTTTGGGACCGATATGACAAAGAAACGAGCACTTATTACCGGCGTCACCGGACAGGATGGCGCATATTTGGCTGAACTTCTTCTGCAGAAGGGTTACGAGGTCCACGGCATCAAGCGCCGGACTTCCCTCTTCAATACCGACCGCATCGATCATCTGTATCTTGATCCGCACGAGCCCGACCCGCCGTTCCGGCTTCATTACGGCGATCTCACGGATTCCTCGAGCCTCATCCGGATTGTCGGCCAGGTGCAACCGGACGAAATCTACAATCTCGCGGCTCAGAGCCACGTTGCCGTTTCGTTCGAAGAACCCGAATACACAGCGAATTCGGACGCTCTTGGCACTTTGCGCATTCTCGAAGCTATGCGCATTACGGGCTTGGAGAAGAAGGCGCGCTTCTATCAGGCGTCAACATCCGAACTGTATGGCTTAGTCCAGGAGATTCCCCAAAAGGAAACCACGCCCTTCTATCCGCGCTCACCATACGCGGTCGCCAAACTCTATGCCTATTGGATCACGGTGAACTACCGTGAGGCCTACGATATGTATGCCTGCAACGGCATCCTCTTTAACCATGAATCTCCGGTCCGAGGCGAAACCTTCGTAACCCGAAAGATCACGCGCGCTCTCGCGCGCATTCATTTGGGACTGCAGGAACGGCTTTATCTCGGCAATCTGGACGCCCTGCGCGACTGGGGGCACGCGCGTGACTATGTCGAAATGCAATGGCTGATGCTGCAGCAGGACAAGCCCGAGGATTTCGTGATTGCCACCGGCGTGCAACAGTCTGTCCGAGATTTTGTCAATGTCGCTGCCAGTGAAGTCGGCATGACCGTTCGTTGGGAAGGAAGCGGCGTGGACGAAAAAGGATATGACGCCAAGTCCGGTAAATGCATCGTCTCTGTCGATCCCCGCTATTTCCGCCCTACCGAGGTCGCGACGCTTCTTGGTGATCCATCAAAAGCCAAGCAGAAACTTGGCTGGGAGCCCAAGACGTCGTTCGAAAGCCTGGTTCGAGAAATGATGAAGGAAGATCTCGAATCCGCAAAACGAGACGAGCTCATCAAGCAGCACGGCTTCAGATACTATCCACGACACGAGTGAGTGGTAGTAGATTTGAAAAAGTGGAGGGCGGGCAGCTTGAATGGCCCCCGCCCTTTTCGATTTTCGATCTGGTGTGACGACTTCATATCGTCAAGGCAAGGGAACGGCGTCTTTCACGGGAATTGAGACTGCCGTCGTTGCCAAGGCGGGCTTTGGCTCTGGCAGGGCAAGCGAAGCCTTCATGTCCGCCATGTTCTCGACCCAACGGCGGACGATCGTTCGGCGATCCCAGCGCTCGATGGAACGCCTTCGCCCCTCAGCGCCCAACTGTTCGCAAAGCGTGCGCTCTTCGCTCAGTCTCCCAATCGCTGCGGCAAGCGCCCGCGCGTCTCCCGGAGGAACGACCAAGCCGGCGCCCTCGACCTCAGCGGCGAGCCCAGTCCCTTGGCTCGCCATAGCAATGACCGGCCGCCCGGATGCCAGAACTGCTCCAAGCTTTGAAGGGAGAACCAAATCGGCTGCCTCCGCCTTCTGAGGAATGAGGTGAAAGTCGGCCGTGGCCATCAACTCATTAAAACTCTCATTGGGCTGCAAGCCCAGAAAATGAACTCTGGAGCGGCTCTCCGCCATTTCCATCAGCTTGGCCTTGTGAGGTCCCTCGCCGGCAAGAATGAAATGAATATCGGGGCGACTATCTTCCAGAGCAGCAGCCGCGTCGATTGCGAGATCAAGACCCTGCTTGTTCGACATCGTGCCTGAATAGAGCCCAACGATCGCCGTGTCGGGAATGCCGAGCTCTCGACGGTATCTGGTCTGCTTGGACACGGGAAAGATCGCGCTCGTATCGATCCAATTCCTGACCTCGATTGTGCGCGCGGCCTCCAGCCCCTTGGTGCGCAGACGATCGACCATCTGCGGAGAGATCGAAGAAACCTTGTCAAACGACCGGATAATGGCAGCTTCCGTCTTGAGCATCACCCTTCGCAGCGTCTCGTTCTGGAGCAAGCCTAGGTCGAAGGCTGCATCGACCTCGAAATCCTGCACATGAAGCCAAGATTTGGCGCGAACCCGGCGGGCGATGAAGGCGACGAACGCAGCTGACATCAACGACGGCGCCGCCGAGAGCATGATATCGGGACGCCAGCTGAACGCCTCCTTCACAACAGGCAGCATGCTGCTCAATGCGAAGGATGCATGATGAACCAAACGCTTCCCGCCCGACGGTCGCGCAGGGACGTAAATCGGCGTGCGCGTGACGCGGACGCCGTTGATCTCCATCGACCTGAAATAGGACGCACGGAAGTCTGCCGGGATGTTCCAGGCGGGATAATAGGGAGGCGCGGTGATCACCTTCACGTCGTGACCTTCGTCGACGAGGCTTTCACATAGCTCGGTGTTGTACTTTGCCACACCGATGAGGTCCGGCGCATAGTTGATGCCGACCAGCAGAATACGCATCAATAGAATCCAACTTGCTATTCAGAATCTGAAAATTGCACAATCGAAGTGGCAGGCTGCTCAGCTCGCCCGACTAGCCTCCAGATGACGGCCATGGCCTTGAAGGAAGTCGTCATAGGCCAAGGCGAGTCCCGCACGAAGCGAAGTGGTGGCGCGCCAGCCGAGCGCTCGAAGCCGTGAACTATCCAGCAGCTTGCGCGGCGTCCCATCCGGCTTGGACGTATCGAAAATCAGCTTGCCTTCGTAGCCGACAACATCAGCAACCGTAGCTGCGAAATCTGCGATCGAAACCTCATCGCCGCTGCCGACGTTTATCGGGAGATCGCTGGAATAATTCTTCAGAAGGAAAACACAGGCATCCGCAAAATCCTCGACATTGAGAAATTCGCGGAGCGGCGTCCCGGTGCCCCATACGGAGACGCTCGGCGCTTTGGCGATCTTGGCTTCGTGGAAGCGCCGGATCAATGCTGCGGGCACGTGACTATGGTCCGGGTGATAATTGTCACCGCGACCGTAGAGATTGGTCGGCATTGCCGAGATGAAATCGTCGCCATATTGCCGACGATAGGCCTGGCACATCTTGAGACCGGCAATCTTGGCGATTGCGTACCACTCGTTGGTCGGCTCGAGCGGCCCGGTCAGCAATTCGCTTTCGGCGATCGGCTGCTTGGCGTGCTTGGGATAGATGCAGGACGAGCCGAGGAACAACAGACGTCGGACACCGATCGTGTGGCTCGCACGAATGACGTTCAGCTCCACTGCGAGGTTGTCGCAGAGAAAATCGACCGGGAAATTGTTGTTCGCTGCAATGCCGCCCACCTTCGCAGCGGCGTGCACCACGACCTCAGGACGATTGTCCTCGAGCCATCTCAGCGTGGCCTCTTCCTTTGTGAGGTCCAGCTCCCGCCGATCGGCCGTCAGCACGGTGCAATGCTCTGACGCAAGCCTGCGGACGACGGCTGATCCCACCATGCCGCGATGACCCGCGACAAAGACGCGTTTGCCCCCGAGGTCGCAAGTTGAAGCCCCTGTCATCGAAATCCTCTAACAGCATCCGGATGGCCGCCCCTCCTCACGAGATGCGGCTGTGCCGGTCGCCTTACGCAATCACGCTGCCGATGCAGCCCCGCCAAACTGGTAACACAATCTTCACCATGCGGCAGCCAGTTCCGGCCTATCGAAGATATTCATGGTGAACCCGCGCTGTGCGCACAAAAGCTCAGCACACAATGAAACAAAAACGAGCAAGGCAGCCGCGCCAGCTGTGCGGCTGCCTTGAAAGGTCGACAATACGGCAGCCGCCGCTCGGTTAGCTCTTAGTAGGCACGGCGCAGAACAGGACCGACAGGCGCGCAGACTCGGTCCATGTACCAGCCATAGGGCGTCTCGACCCGCACCAACGGGCAACGGCGCTGGGGCACATAGCGATACGGATACGGCTGCGCCCAGAAGGTCACAGGCGTCACTTGCCTCTCGCCCGTGAGCAGGGCCGCCGGTGCAGGAAGCTGCATTGCCGCGCTCGCTCCGCTCGCTGCGCCGAAGGTCACGATTGCCGCCAAAAGGCCAGCTCGCATCAACGTCTTAAACATCCAAAATAGCTCCTCGCCCCTGCGGATTGATCCCAACGTGCTTGTCGGACCCCAGCCCGCTAACGTCACGGTCCGCAAAAGCCGCTCCGCGACTAGCCCAAATAGTGAACCGAACTTTACCAAAGCCACCGGCGGAAATGCAACCGACGCCGGGGCCGCAAAGGGACTTTTGGGGCGATATGGCACGCAGGTGTGGCTTCCAGGTCCTATTTCTCGTCGCTCCAGGCGCCCGGGGCGGCGAGATCGGGTGAACGGCGATACACATCCCGGAGAAACTGGTAGTTGACGGTCTGAGCCAGCGGCACGTCTTCCTCACCGAGCTTGGCGAAGAGGAGGATGTCCCGAAGCGTCCGCCAGCGGCTTTCGTCGTAGTCGCCAATGCGGCCGCCCGTCGGCAGCACCAGGGGGCGCTGCTGCTGCAGCTCGAATTTCAGCCGCTCGGCATTCAACCCGGCCGGAGCGGCGCCGGCGAGAACGGGCACGCTCCGTGCATAGTCCGCGTAGGTGAATTGCCATCCGCGAATGAGACCCTGAAGGACATCGGCAATCATGGATGGCTGTTCATGGACGAGAGCATTGCTCGCGAAGTAGACCAAGCCAGGCACATGGATACCGTAGTCTTGCGGCTTGATGACATTCAACTTCACGAAGGTCGAGCTGGCGGGGTCCGGTTGCTCGTCGATGGCGGCGATGATCGCATCCACCTCCCCGGCCCGCAGAGCCTCGAAGCTGTCGCGGTCAAGCACCTTGGTGATCTGGCTTCGCGGCAGGCCGAGTTGCGCCATCATGGCATCGAATACGACGTCTCCTTCACTCGCCCTGCGATATCCGACCCGTTTTCCCACGAGATCAGCGGGCCGCCGCAGGCCCGAGCTTTCGAGGGTGAAAATCGCGACGGACGTATCGAGAAAGCTCGCCGCGAAGGCGGTCACGGGGACGCCGCGCCAGCTCGCCAGCAGGAAGCGCTGGCCGCTCGTCACGCCGATGGCATGTTGGCGTGCGATGGTTTGGACGAAATCGGGGTCTTCGGGATGGGCCGCCAACTCGATGCGGGAGGAGAAATATCCCTGCCTCGACGCGGACATTTCGCCGGCGAACCGTGCGCCATATGGCCCGTCCAGGAAGAGCTGGGCGGCGGCGGCCTTGGAAGCTGTCGGGGTTCGTATGGAGGCCGTCTCGGGACGAAGGAGGAGCAGCACGGTTCCCACCAAAGCGAGGCCCGCAAGGCCGATGGCGAGAAACCGCTTCCCTCTCGGCCGGGTCCGCCGCCGGGACTGGATGCGAGGCAACGAGGACTTCCTAACGGGTTGTGAAATTTAGCATATCAGTCGAGGTGAGATGGGCTACAATACAGCTTGTGGGGTAAGGTTAATTTTTCCTTCGCCTTGTTCTAACAGCGATTTTGACCGATAGCACGGCTTGTTCGGGTCAATGAATTTTTGCGTCTATGGGTTTGGCAGGATGACAATTCTTTCCACTCGACCGGTGCCCGTCCTTGATTCTGCGACGGAAATTCGCGTGGTCGAGCAATCCTCGGCGGCAGCTACAGGGTTTGCGCGAAGCTGGTTACGCCCTGTGGTTGTGGAGCGGCTGATGGCCGTGGTCGATGCGGGACTGATTCTGGTCAGCGGGATCGGCTGCGCGGTCGGCTATCACCTCGCCACCGCGGGCACGCTCGGCAAGGCGGATGTCTACGCGGCGGCGAGCGTGCTGGTGGCGGTCAATTTCATCCTGCTGACCATCGTGCAGCAGGGCTATCGCCTGAAGACGGTCACCGACCTGCCCCGCACGTTCCGGATGACGCTGACGACGTGGACCTTCCTGTTCGGCGCGCTGCTGGCGATCGCCTTCACGATGAAGGTCAGCGACGAGTTCTCCCGCGGCACCACGATCTCGTTCTATCTGGTCGGCCTTGCCGTGCTGCTCGGCTGGAAGATCGTGGCCGCGCGCTGGACCGCGCACGCCTTGCGCACCGGCGCCTTCGCCAACGGGCGGGCGATCATGATCGCCGAGTTCGGCCTGGCGAGCGCGTCCAACGCGGTCGACGACCTCGGCCAGCACGGCTACCGCCTGATGCGGGTGATGGAGATCCCCCCTAAGGATCTGGCCTCGCCGCTGCTGCTGTCCTCGCTCGCGCCGCGCTTCGAGGAGCTGATCAATTACGCGCGCGAGCACCGGATCGAGCACGTCTTCCTGCTGATCAACTGGAGCCGGCAGCACGCGATCGACAGCATCCTGGACGTGCTGAAGATCCTCCCCATCCCCGTGCATCTGGTGCCGGACGCCAACACGGCGCGCTTCCTGCGCTATCCGCTGGTCGGCACCGGCAACACCTTCACCGCCGAGCTGCGCCGCGCCCCGCTCTCCTATCGCGAACGCGCGCTCAAGCGCGCGCTGGACCTTTCCGGCGCCAGCCTGGCGCTGCTGGTGTTCGGGCCGGTGATGCTGGTGACGGCGGTGCTGATCAAGTTGAGCTCGAAGGGCCCGGTGTTCTTCCGCCAGACCCGCCACGGCTTCGGCGGGCGCGCGTTCCGGATCTTCAAGTTCCGCACCATGCGCGTGCTCGAGGACGGCCCGACGATCGTGCAGGCGCAGAAGAACGACCCGCGCGTCACGCCCATCGGCAAATGGCTGCGCAAGACCTCGATCGACGAGCTGCCGCAGCTCCTCAACGTGCTCAAGGGCGACATGTCGCTGGTCGGCCCGCGCCCGCACGCGGCCGCCCACAACACCGAATATGAGCAGATCATCGGCAACTACGCCTTCCGCCACCACGTCAAGCCCGGCATCACCGGCTGGGCCCAGGTTAACGGTTATCGCGGAGAAACCCGCACGCTGGACCTGATGCAGAAGCGCGTGGAGTATGACCTGTGGTACATCAACAATTGGAGCTTGTGGCTGGATATCAAGATCATGCTGCGAACAGCGATCGTCAGTCTTCGACTAAGTGCCGCGCACTAGATCGTGCAGCCATGTCCCTTCTAGACCCGAAATTAACAAACCCTCGTATGGGTGGGCCGAGCTTCTCGCTTGCACATCGAATCGAACGCACGGCTTGGCAGTTAACGTGGGCTATCTTTGGCGCTTGGACCCCCATTCCCCTCCACGCTTGGCGCCGCTTTTTGCTTCGCCTATTTGGCGCAAAAATTGCGCCAACGGCAAAGATCTATCCAGGGACGAAAGTATGGTATCCTCCAAATCTTGAGATGCACGAGCATTCATGCATCGGCCCAGGCGTAATTTGTTACAGCATGGACAAAATAATTCTTGAGCCTTTTGCTCTGGTCTCTCAAGGAGCACATCTTTGCGGAGGGACCCATGATGTCAATGATAGCGAGTTTAAACTGATTACCCGACCAATCAGTATTGGTTCAAATGCGTGGATCGCAGCCGAAGCCTTTGTAGGACCCGGAGTGACCGTCGGGGTAGGAGCTATTCTCGGTGCACGGGCGGTCGCAATGAGGGACCTCAATCCTTGGGGCATATACGTAGGCAATCCAGCCAGGTTCGTGCGTTATCGTAGTGAGGTTGTTGGTACTGCCATCGAGCCTGACATTCGTGCAACGATTCGAAGCAAATCGGCTGAGCGATGACAAATCCGACTCGTCGTGCCTTGACGTCAGACCACTCTTTAAACGACGGCGAACTCTTATGGGTTGACTTCGTCTTTGTCGCGAAGATCAGCTTGAATGGAGTTAAGTTTTGAGAACCGGGATAGCAGTCATCTACCACTACTTTCCTCACTACCGCGAACCGATCATGCGAGCGCTAGCTAGCAGCGATCGCTATTCGTTTAATTTCTACGGATCCCACGAAGAACATGAAGGCATCAAAGTTTTCACCGGCAACGAACACATTTCCGTTTACCCTCTGCGATTCCGGACCTTCGGCAAGATCTGGAGACTAAGCGGATATTGGCGCGCCGTTCTCGACCCTCGTATCAAGGGCTTAATAGTGCATGCGCATCCATACATGCCAGCCGCTTGGGCGATGATCGTCGTTGCCAAGTTGATGCGAAAAAAAACAATATTCTGGGCGCACGGGTGGCTGAAGCATGAACCGCTACTTAGACGAAAAATTAGAAGTCTCTTCTATAGCCAGGCAGATGCTGTTCTGACATACGCGACCAGAGCGATAGCGGTTGCTCAAGCTGAAGGATACACTGGGAAGAATATCATCCCAATTGGGAACTCGCTCGATTGGGACAAAGGTCAGGCGGTGCTCTCAGGAATCCTTACTGATCCAGATAAGAGGACCACGAGTTTCAGACGCCTTTTCCCAAACCCTTCCCTTCCTTTGATTATTTGTTCGGCCCGTCTGACGTCCGCGTGTCGATTCGATCTGCTGATGAACGCTGCGAGACTATGCGCAGAACGAGGATCTCCTTTCAATGTACTCCTAATCGGAGATGGGCCGGAAAGATCGGCTCTCGAAAAGCTAGCGTCTGATCACAAGCTCAACGTCTTTTTCTACGGCGCATGCTACAATGAAGAAATCCTTGGCGAAGCTACGTACCAATCAGACCTTACCGTATCGCCCGGCAAAGTGGGGCTGACTGCTATTCAAAGCCTAACCTACGGCACACCCGTGATCACACACGGAGACCTCGATTCACAAATGCCGGAGGTTGAAACTATCGAACCCGGGAAAACCGGCGCCTTTTTCAGAAGAGACAGTGCGCAAGATCTCGCCGAGGTCATCGACAAATGGCTCAGCGCTGGCCGCGATCGAGCAACTGTTCGATCGGACTGCATGAAGGTAATCCAGGCTCGGTGGAATCCTCATGCGCAGAAGCGAGCCATCGAAGGGGCATTGGATCGGGTCTTTGGCCAGTCCAACGACACAATCGTTGGCTCGACTCCTACGGTAAGACAAGAATGCTGAAAAACGAGATTGGTGCGTTAACCGTTTGCATAGTTGAAGACGGAGACGGAGGTCATCGGCGCGAGTACACAGACTTGTTCGTTAGCGCGCTCCCTCTCGTTTCAACGCGCGTTAAGACGACCGCAATTGCAAATCCCTCGTTTGGAGATTGCGATTGCGTGCTTATCCCGATGATCGAGGGCAGCTACGGGCTGCTCCTTAGAGCACTTGCGCAAACGGTGTTTGGTCATCGCCGGACAGTAGCCCTCCTTTTCAGACCTAGGGAAGCGATCGAGCGCAAGACTGCTCGACACACCATGAAGCACTGGTTCCTACGAATCGTGTCGAGACTGCCGCGGACAAAGATACTTACAATACTGCCGTTCTCCGTTGATCCACGAATGTCAATGGTCGCCAGCGGCTGGATCTACGATCCGCAGATGTGGGACCTGTCGGTGATAGAAAGACCTCAATCAGGGGAAACCAGCCTAACTAGCGACATACGGGACCGCGCGGCCGGACGTCACATCATACTGGCTCTTGGAACTCAGAATTACGAGAAGGGCTTCGACTTCTTGAGTAGGGTCTGGTGCGGAAGTGAAGCTATCCGTTCTAGATACCTCTTCGTCGTCGGTGGAAAGACCTCGATTGGCAGTGGCGAGGCTGCCGCCAAGTTTCGGGCCGCGGGAGGCCACCTAATAGACAGGTACATTGAGCCGTTCGAATTTTTTGCCCTCTACGAATTAGCCAATGCGGTTTGGAGCTGCTATTCGCCGGCCTATGATCAGGCGTCCGGCATCTTCGGACGAGCGTTTCAGTTGGGCGTTCCAACGATTGTTCGCGAAGGATCTTACCTTGCAGCATTATCGCGGTCGATCCGCCACTGCAGTATTGAACTGCCTTTCGAAGACTTCCGAACAGCAGCTCAAATCCTGCTCGAACGCGAATTGCCTGTTCAACGGCAAACTTCAACCGTCGACGACATCCGAGAGGTTAGCCTGCGAACGCTGAAGTCGGCATTTGCCGGCCAACCTCTGAGCACCTGACGCGCGATCGCGATGCAATTTCACCTGAAGCGCAACGGAATATGGTCCGTGGCCGAGACACTCTGCTCGACCGCAATCCTATTTCTCCTTTACCGCATAGTCGTGATCAAGCTGGGCCTTGAAGCTTTAGGTATCTGGTCGCTGGTTTTGGCAACTACCTCACTAATGCGGCTTGCCGACGCGGGCACAGCATCCGGCCTCGTTCGCTTCATCGCGACGGCCCGTGAGGAAGAACGAAAATCGACCGCTCGCGACTACATCGATACGGCGATTCTCACGAATTTAGCGCTGTACGTCTTGCTTGCTCTTGCCTTCTACCTTCCGGCGAAGCAAGGCATCCCACTGGCCATTCGAACGCCAGCAGCGGCCTTGGAAGCTCAGGGCCTGCTTCCGTACGCGTTGGCGTCCTTTGTGCTCGGCAACATTGCCGCAACGACCAATTCCACCCTCGTAGGACTACATCGTTCCGATCTCAAAAGCGCGGTAATCATTGGCGGGCTTTTGATCCAGGCAATGTCCTCTGTTGTGCTGATCCCGCAATTCGGACTGGCCGGACTTGCACAAGCACAAATTCTGCAGAGTTGCTTTTGCATCATCACGAATCTGATTATCGCCAAGTATATTCTATACAAGACAGTGGGAGTTCTGGTTCCGCATCGCTGGAATTGGCATTCTTTTAAAGAATTGGTTCGATTCGGATCTCAACTACAGGCAGCTGGCCTTATTGTCTTCCTGTACGACCCGATCAGCAAGTTCTTGATGTCGATGTTTGGAGGACTGGAGGCGGCAGGCCTCTTCGAAGTAGCAAATCGTCTTGTCTTCCAAACTCGAGCAATAGTCATTTCGCCGATCCAAAGCTTGGTCCCGGCATTTGCTTCAGCAAAAGTAAACGCACCTGATCGCGTCGCTGGGCTGTACACCTCTTCGATGGGCGTCACCATGACTCTAGGTATTCCCGCGTTTGCACTTCTTACCCTTGCCTCTCCATTGGCGAGCCTAGCCCTCATTGGGAACATCAACGAGCTATTTATTCTTTTCGTGGCGCTGCTCGCATTCGGCTGGCTTGCAAACCTGCTATCGGTGCCAGCGTACTTCATGGGAATAGGTGTCGGTCAACTGAGATGGAACATCCTTGGTAACTCGCTGATCACAGCCACGTGTGGCTCTACGGGCCTTGTACTGGGATGGACTTTTGGAGCGATTGGGGTCGGTTGCGCAGCAGCACTCGCCCAAGCGATTGGCGCCCTTGTCATCATAGTGATGAATTGTCGGGATCAGCAGGTAAGGCGGCTTCCCGGACCAGTAGCAGCATGGCGAACCTTACTAATTCGCCTGAACCCTCCAATTTCGATGAGTGAGAGATCGACGAAGCCTTAACAGACCCCGTCATCGAGGCTTTGAGAGCACAGAATATCCATGGTTAATCTCGCTATCATTATCCTAGCTTATAACGAAGAGCTACATCTCGCACGCGCTCTTGAAGGCGTAGTTGGGATCGCAAAAGAAATCTTCGTGATCGACTCCGGCTCGAAGGATCGAACGCGAGAGATTGCCGAGGTGTACGGTGCAGTCGTAATAGAACATCCGTTCGTGAACTATGCCAAGCAATTTCAATGGGCGCTGGAGAACGCACCTATTACATCGGACTGGGTTATGAGACTCGACGCGGACGAGATCGTGGAGGCTGATCTGGCGACCGAAATAGTGGAGAAACTGCCAACCCTTCCTAGGGAAGTTGTTGGGATTAATCTAAAGCGCAAGCTCATTTTCATGAATCGTACAATTAAGCACGGCGGGCGGGGAACCCTCGTTCTTTTGCGGCTTTGGCGCCGAGGCTATGGACGCATAGAAGACCGATGGATGGACGAGCACATGATCATCCATGGAGGCAGGACAGTAACCTTCGAAGGTGGCTTCGCTGATTGCAATCTCAACAACCTCAGCTTCTTTACCGACAAGCACAACAAATACGCGACCCGCGAAGCGATCGATGCGCTTAATCAGCGCCTAGGCTTCATGAAACGCGACGACTCTCTTTCGATCGAAGCAAGTTCGCATCAAGCCGCTGTCAAGCGATTCGTAAAAGAAAAGTTTTACAATCGAGTCCCATTTCAGCTCAGCGCGCTCGCTTACTTTCTCTACCGTTTCGTCTTCAGGTTGGGTTTTCTCGACGGAAAGGAGGGTGCCATCTATCATGTATTGCAGGGCTTCTGGTACCGCTTTCTGGTTGGTGCCAAACTCGAAGAGCTAAGCCGAGCGATACGAGGACACAGAACACCGAGCGAAATTCGTGACACTCTGACGCGATTAACGGGGCTTACGCTACATTGATCTCGCCTCGACCCACCGTGCCCACACCGGCTGCAGTCTACGGGCACGCAGGAGCGGTACAAAATTCGGGACGCACAAATGACAATCGAACGCCCTTCTCTCCGATCCATCGCGAAAGCATTCGGGGGGCACGCGAGGTTTGTGATGCTCGCAACTACTGTCTTAGTGTCCGAGGCTCGCGCGGCCGAGCACCTCATTCAAATGAGGGGCGGAGATTTTTCATCTTTTCAGGAAGCGCTAGGGCAAGCTCGCGCCTATCGAAGCGCCAATCCAGAAGCAACAATCGTTGTGCAACTCCCCCCAAAGATATTCCTTGATCGAACCATAACGCTTGACCAGCGCGACTCCGGTACAAAAGCAGGGGATATGATCTTTCGCGGTGCATTGGGAGAAGGAACAAGAATATCGGGGGGCGCAGTGCTCGAGGCCAGCGACCCCGATCCAAAAGTGATCGATCGCGTGCCTTCGGAGACCCGAACCCAGATTCGAGCTTACGGGCTCGGAAAGGCAGCGGCTGTCGCGCTCCCGGCTTTCGCTTCTCATAGCAGTTTCAATCCTGTTCGACCGGGTCGCTTGTTTGTCTTCCAGGGCGATCGCCGGATGAACCCAGCCCGTTGGCCCACCAGTGGTTACGAGCAACACCCGAGAATTGAGCCCTTCGGCACTGACGGCACCGTCTCCGTCGCTCTGATGAACGCTCCAGCACACCTCGCTGACGAACGCGACGTGTGGGTCGCCGGATACTGGGGGTGGAATTGGTGGTACGAGTTTTCGCCGGTTCGATCACTCAACAGCACACATTTGATCCTCGCAAAGCCGGCAGCACCAGTCCGGGCATCAGCGCGGTTCGCGCTCGTCAACGTCGCCGCAGGCCTTGACGCTCCCGGCAAATTTTATATCGATAAGGCTGACGCTCGCATTTATGTCGTCGCATCGTCCAACGAAGCGAAGGACACACCGTCGATACCGGTGGTCGACACACTCATCAGGATCACGAAGGCAGAAAACATTACATTCGAGAACATTGCTTTCGAGAAATCTATAGGATCGACTATCGTCGCAGAGGGATCCAGGCGACTTGTATTCCGCGAATGTTACGTCGGACAAAGCGGCACGTTTGGTCTTTTGATCGACGGCGGGATCGACAATAGAGTCGAGCGTTGCGTCATCGACGACACTGGGTACGGCGGCATTTCTATTAGCGGCGGAGATCTGAATACACTGACGCCTTCCGGCCATGTAATCGAAAATTGTCGGATATCGCACTTTGGCGTGGTGCTTCCGAGCTATCAACCAGGCGTTCGCATAGCCGGCGTGGGTGTCACCGTCAGCAGCAACGAAATTTTCCAGGCTCCGCACTCAGGTATCATTTTCTTCGGCAATGACCATCGGATCTTGGGCAACGTCCTGCACGACGTCGTGCTCGACAGTGAGGATGCTGGCGCCATTTATGGCGGAAGGAACTGGACCTACCAGGGCAATGTGATTGCTTCGAACTTCTTGTATGATATCACAAACAGGATTGGCTCAGCGCTGATCCGCGGTATCTATCTTGACGACCAGCTCTCTGGAACAACCGTTACCAACAACGTTTTCGTCAACGTCGACGAAGCAATTCTAATCGGTGGAGGACGCGACAACTTGGTCGAGGGCAATCTTGGCCTGCATAGTCGTAGCAGCCTCATTCGGGTTGACGCGCGCGGACTAGGCTGGCAGGCGAACATGGTCGCGCCAGGCGGCTTGCTTTGGAAAAGCCTGCAGGTCGGATTGCAGCGCTCAAATGCGCTAGCGAAGAAATATTCGGGCTTCTCGACAATCCTTACCGACAGTCCGGGAGCCCCCATCGGTAATCGCTTGGTCCACAACTTTTCCGACAAGGTCCCGGTTGTTCGATATACCGATGCTGCCGCCCGTTACATTGTGGAGTCGGAGTCGACAACTGTTCATGTCGACGTCGAACGTTTCCCCGCATCTTTATCGACAGAGCCTTCAGTAAGTAGCGGAATAGAGGAGACTAGGAGAAACATCGCAGCCACCATTTCGAACATCGCCTCTCTGCCATTTCGTGCAAAGGCCAATTGACGATTGTAAGGTTGCCATTCCCTCTCCTGCCCGTATGGCATTAACTATCAAAGCGCTCATCGGTTAAAGTCAAACGAGTTCGAACCTTCATAGAAGATGCGACAGACGCTCTCAAGATCAGGCACTAAAACCCGGCGTCCCTCGGAGGCTAGCAAGGACCGGCCGGACCGTGGCACGAAATTCGTCGTTATCGCTCTCTCCTTGGCGATCGCAAATTTGCGCCCAACTGCCATTGGCGGCACGTACTCATTTCAAGTTTGCTGCGCAATCCTATTCCTTCTTACTGCGCTTGTCTTTCGTGCGGAGCGCGGTCGGCTCAGAGTCGATCTAGAGCCACAGCTGGCGACCCAACTGGGAATTTTCGTATTGATCGTCTGCTATGTGTTCGTTCGCTCCGCATTCTCTTTATATTTTCACTCAGAGGACAGTCCGAAGGCATTTTTGATCTCTGTAGCGTTTCTAATGGTGCTTCTTGTTGTTATGTCAATACGAAGCATCACTACGTTGTTTTTCGACACTTTCGCCTTCACGGTTATTGCAAGTGCAGCGAGCCTGATTGCTACATTCTCCCTCTTAGCCGCGGGTTGGCCGGTCACGTCATTGGTTCTCTTTAAAATCGATCTAGCCACCTACCGAGCCGATTTCGGAAACATCGCCTTCCCGTTCACCGTAGTGGCTAATGAGATATCGGGCTGGTTCGGCTCAATGCCTCGCTTGTCGGGAATATTTCGAGAACCCGGGATATTTCCACCATTCGCGTGTTGGGCTGCCACTTATGCGTTTCTGAGAGGTTGGAGAGGTATCTTCGTTATAATCCCGCTTGTCGCGTCGTTGCTTTCGTTCTCAACGATAGGGACGCTGTCTTTCTTCACTGGCGCGATGCTCATTCTCTATCGCTTCCATTTCCGACCGCTCGCGGCTTTCCTTACCATTCTGGCTGTTGGCATTTTCATTTGGCCGGCCTTGTATACGATTGAGTACATTGGCCTTGAAGCCAAGATTAGTTCCCAATCCGGGTCATTTGCAGAACGATACATCTTGATCAGCGAGGCCTTCAATGTCGAGAATCTTTGGTTCGGCGACGGTTTCGGCTGGGGAAATCTCGCTTCTGCCGAAGGCATCTCGCTTCTCAGTCAACTGAGGGTCTACGGCGTCTTCTATTTTGTTTGTGTCATTACCCTTTATCTGGTGACTTGCCGGAATATGCGCCTATGGATTCCTGGATGTCTACCTGCCGTCGTTGCCGTCTTTTTCTCCCAACCCATTGCGGTCGAGCCGGCCTTTCTGATGATCTTCTTCTCTTGGTCAGCGCTCCGGGTCCCGAGCGGAGGACCCGATGCAAGAAGGATGCAGTCGAGTCGGTTAGATCGCTACTCGACGCCGAGTACTCCGCCATCCATCAAGACGATTCCAACCGCTTAAGACAAAGCCTTTTGTGAGGGCGGCCGCGCAATCATTTCTGAAAAATCGAATAGCGAAATGAGTTAACTTTTGGCATCGTTCCCAGAATCACATCCTCGCGTTGATAGTTACCCACGTCCACGTTCTTGCAATTGTCGGAATTGAAATAGCAAATCTTTACTTTGATCAGCTTGGCACATCGATTCTTAATGCTCACGATGTGATCGTAGAGTACTCGATTTACGCTATGGGCGCGCGTCGCGGCTTCAACGTCAAGACACGGACGACCTAACGCATCTCGAATGACCGGTGCCCCAACTTGCTCGGCGGGCCCCTGCAATGCGAACCTGGATTGACCCGCAGACTGCCCAAGAACTGGATGTAACGGCTGCAGGCAAAGAAAGAGGGCGGCTAGGGAAGACCTCACCAGCATGCCCAAGCAACTGTTGCTCATCGTCGCCACCACCTTTCATCTAGTTCGACGCCAGGTATGCTGACCATTACGCCATCTCTCGCCAGTCTCTTAGCAAGGGCTTCGCGAGAGACGATGTCCGTCTCTCCTAAACCAGCCAATAGACGCTCGCGCCAAGCCCATCCCACGCCCGTTAGATTCCCTGAGGCCTCGGCAATGAACCTGCTGTCGACGAGGGCCACGAACTCGGAGACACTCCGCTGCTGCATCGCCTCGTCAAGCATTGCGAAGACGGCTAGCGCTACCCTGTTTCGTTGTAACGCGATCCAGCTTTCAAGCGGGCCAGTTGAATAAGACTGAGCCAAAAAGCCTATGTTTACTGTATCGAATCCGTTGCGGGTCGTTGTGACGGAGTACAGCATTAGCCAAAGGAAAGAGTCCGCCGGATTCAGGACTAGGGTTGATCGCACCTTGCTCTCTACACCATCGAATTGGTGATCGGCCTTCTCTGGGCCGCGGCGCATCATGGCCTCGTCGCTGGCGCGTAGACCAACGAGCGCCTTTGCACGCTCGACGTCCGGATGCTGCACAAAAGACGCTGGCGGGGACTCAAGCTGCGCGAGAATCTCCTCAAGTGCGCCGCGCTTAAAGCGGTCATCGATCAAAATCCGCGCCGGCACTTCCCGGGCTGGCGCTATCCACCAGAATAGGGGTAACACGGAAGACGACCAGAGCACGCCCGCAAAGCCCAGAAGCGGCAACAATAAGCTCGGCATCGACACTGCGGCCTGACCGCTATTCGACATACCCATAGCGTGCGTAGTATTTCTGGTAATAGTAGCGACCGTGGTAGGACTCATAACGCGCTAGTACCTTAGTATCGGCCTTATTCAGCACCACTCCGAGCAGCTTGTCCTGGATCTCGATCGCGTTACGGAGGTTATGCTGGACGACATCCGTCTTGGTTTTGCCCCACTCCACAACGAACACGTAAGAGTCGACATAGGACGTTGTGACTCGTACATCGACGACCGGTGCCATCGGCGGCATATCCAGCACCACGTAGTCGAATCTCGACCGCAATTGGGTAACCAGCGCGTGCATCGCTTTCGAGGCCAGAATCTCGTTGGTGTGCAGCAGCTTCGAGGTGATTCCGGCCGGCAAGATCGATAGCTTAGTGTCAGGATCGATCACCACGGCGTCTTCAAGCTTGACCTTCTGCGCAACGACGTCGACCAAGCCGATCTTTGCGTCCGGCACCAAGGCACGCGACAGGGAGGGATTGCGTAAGTCGGCGTCGACCAAAATCACTCGCGCACCGCCATGCGCCATCAACTGAGCAAGGTTGGTCGAGAGTGTGCTTTTGCCCTCGTTAGGCAGGGTCGAAGTCGCTGCCAGCACCCGGTTCTCACGCACGATCGAGTTAAGATCCACCGCTACCTTTAGCGAGCGGACAGCCTCGGAGAAGCGCGAGAGCGGATTGTTGACAACGTAACGCAATAGATCGGGCTGCGGAGCGTTCTCACTTTTTGCGCGTCTTGCGCCGAATCCCGTTGAGGGGGCGCCGAGCGCCGGCAGAATAGCAATACAGTTTGCGCCGAGCACTTCCTCCACTTGGCCTGTAGTCCGGAAGACGTTATCCGACAATTCCCGAGCCATTGCGGCCCCGAAACTAAGCATCAACCCGCCTAGCAGCGCCGCTGCCAAAATGATCATCGTTTTCGGATGGCTCTTCAGAAGCGGCGTCGTAGCCGCGCTGATAACGCGCGCTTCGGTGATCGGGAAAGACTGCTGCTGCACACTTTCCATGTAGCGCTGTAGGAAGTTGTCATACATCGCCTGATAGGACTGGGCGTTGCTCTCGAGTTCGCGTAGCTGCACCTGCGCCTGATTGGTAAGCTGCGATTCCGAGACCACGTTGGCGAGACTCGACTTTATGGCTTCTTCGCGCGTCACCGCGATGTCGTAGTCACTCTTGTAGGACTCCTGGATACGTTTGAGTTCTGCTGTGATGTTCCTCTTAATTTCTGCCATTTGATTGCGCAGGTTGAGAGCCGCCAAGTGATCGTGACCATACTTAGTTGACCAAATTGACTCCTTGGAGGCCAAGTCGACATATTGCGCACGCAGCTTGACGATTGTTTCGTTCTTGAGCGCATCTGCGACGTTTGCGTCAGGAATATCTTGCTTGAGAATGTCATTCATGCGGTCAAGCCGCGCCTTGGCCTCGGCCGTGGCCGCATGCGCCATGATGAGCTGGCTGTTCACCTCGGCGAGCTGCTGCTCATTCATCAGCCGACCGCCAGTATCGACGATGTTGTTGGCGGTCTTGAAATCCACCACCGCCTTCTGTGCAGCAGAGGCCTGGGTGCGCAGCTCCTTGATGCGGTCCTGCAGCCAGACGCTGGCGCGGCGAGTGGCTTGGTACTTGGCTTCGAGCGAGTCGACGATATAGGCGTCGGCGATCGCGTTGGCGATGCGCGCGGCCTTGGCTGGGTCTTTCGAAGTGAATCCGATCTCCATCACATAGGTGAGGCCGAGGCGCTTAATCGTGCGGTTCCTCTCGAACCGCTCAAGCGCCTTGCGGGTTAACTCGAATTCGGACAGAGCTTTTCCGTCGGAGAATAGGCTGGAAATGGCGCCGATCACGGTCCCAAGCAGACCGCCGCCCGCGCCGGTGAATTCGGGATCATCGATCAGGTGCTGGTCGCGGATCACGGCCAGGCTAATGTTCTCGGATTTTAGAATTTCGACCTGGGTCTCCACCGTCGCGGAATCGATAGAGATGTCGCCGAGCACGGATTGCTGCTGGAACAGCTGCACCTTGCGGGTGTCGATCACCATCGAGGCGGTGGAGGTGAACAGTGGCGCGGCGGTGAAGAGATAGAGCAGCGCCAGGATCACGCAGGCCGAGACGATCGCGACCATGGTCGGGAACTGGCGCCTGATAATGTCGAGGTAGGAGGTCAGCGTCTGCGACGGAGAGCCGTCGGCCTCGGTGAAATCACGGTTGATCTCCGAGGTCGGCTTATTCACCTGCAACATCCAGCAATTCCTGAAAATGGATCGATGTATCTATGAGAATTGGACGTTCGCCCACTGCCCGCTCGCGTCCGGAGCAAACCCGATGCCAAAGCCCGCGCTGCGCGCAACACTAGCACAATCCTGCCTGCAATTGAACGCGGTTGGCGCAGCGCACCGCGCGGCTTGCGCACCTTCTTGTGGGAAGCTTAACGGCGCAAAAGCAAAGCGGCGCCCGCTGGCGCCGCTGCATTGATCGTGTGAAGGGCCCGCGAGGCCAGCCGGCTCAGCGCGGGCTGACGCTGTTGGTGGTGCCACCGACGGAACCGCTGCCGATGCCGGTCGGGTTGTTGGCGGTGGTGTTGTTGCCGAACACGACGATGCCGCTGCTGCCGCCGCCGGTGGCAAAGCCGCCGGTGCCGGTCGGGCCGCCGGCGCCGGAACCGCCGCCGCCCGCGCCGCCGCCGGTCGCGGCGATCTGGACGTCGCCGGTCGCGGCCTGGTAGGCGGCGATCACGTCGGCATTGCCGGTGTTGGCGATCGCGGCCTGGATCTCAGTGGCGAAGGCCGGGTCGCTCGTCGCGGCCATGCGG
The DNA here is from genome assembly GCF_000296215.2 of Bradyrhizobium sp. CCGE-LA001. NCBI lineage: Bacteria > Pseudomonadati > Pseudomonadota > Alphaproteobacteria > Hyphomicrobiales > Nitrobacteraceae > Bradyrhizobium > Bradyrhizobium sp. CCGE-LA001. The sequence goes on from NZ_CP013949.1 coordinate 6,042,799, forward strand.
GCGACCTGGGCGAGGCCGCCGACGATCGCGCGCATCTGGTCCGGAGTCGTCGCGCGATCCTTCAACAGCGCGATCAGGCCCGGCAGCGTGGTCGGATCGGAGGCGCCGAGGTCGCGCACGCGCGAGATCAGCTGCGGGCCGCCGGTCGGATATTGCTGCAACAGGCTGTTGGGGGCGGCCTTGAACTCGGAAATGACGGTGGCCGGCAGCTGGCGCTGCGGCGGGTAAATCGCGGCGCTGGCGGCCGTCGTGATCGTCGCGGCAAGCGCTGCGGCGGCGGCCATGCGAAGCGCGATTCTGATAACGCTCATTAAATCAACCTCCAAAAAATCAGCTGCCCCGAATTGCGTGGTCGGCCTGGGCAAACGGCTGTGCTGGTTGCAGGAACCTAGCGGAAGCGGCTGGGGCTGTCCACTTATTCTAAAGACTTCGTAAACAGCGCAACTGCTTCATATCTAGACACTTTTATGAAGCTCGGGCAGCGCGCGCGGGGCCGCGCCAGCGGTTGCGGTGAGCCCCTCGCCTCGCCGGCTGGTGGCGCTGGCCTCAGCGGCCTTCCGGGCCTCCCGGCTCGAGAAGGATTGCGCCAGGCCCGCGCCGAAAAGCGCAAAGAACGGAATGCTGTAGCCGGGCACCTGGAGCGTGAAGTCCAGGCACGAATGCAGCAGCGACAGCGTCGCCGTGGCCGCAGCCGCCAGCGGGATGATGACATCGCGCCGCCGGCCGAACACGCCCCTGGCCAGCACGAGCAGCATGATGGCCCAGCCGAGCGCCACCAGCAGCGCCATGGGAATGCCTACCTCGGAGGCAAGCTCCAGCGGCGTCGAATGCGCGGCATCCCAGACGCCGCGAATCGAGATGTTGGGACTGCGATACGGCGGGAAGGCCCATTGGAAGGTGCCCATGCCGGTGCCGAACCAGGGGTTGTCTGCGATGATCCGCAGCGTCGATTTCCAGGCCTCGATGCGGCCCTCGTCGACGAGGCCCTGGCTATCAAAGCGGCTGGAGACGCGGCCGCCGAGCAGTTGCAACAGGCCGAGCGCGACGGCTGCGCCCGCGCCGAGCGAGATCCAGATGCCGGTGCGCGGTGGCAGGTCCTTGCGCAGGAACAGCGTGAAGGCGACGATCATCGCGAGCAGCGACAGGCCGACGCCGGCGCGCGAGGTCGTCATGAACATCGCCATCAGGCAGATCAGCAGGCAGCCGAGCTGCGGCAGGATCTCTCTCGGCGGGATCGTGCGCAGATCGAGCGACAGGCGCCACCATTCGATGTGCCGCTCGGGCAGGCGGCGGCGGACGTCCTCCAGGATCAGCAGCATCCAGATCACCGCAGCCGAGCCGAAATAGGCCGCCGCCGTGTTGCGGTTGATGAAGGTGCCGGTGACGCTGCCGAGATAGGCCGTCTTGTCCCGCCATAGGATCATGGTCGGCTCGATCAGGAACGAGGCGACGCCGTAGAGCGCGTAGGCCGCGCCCGAGATCGCGATCACCCACAAGAGCCGGCGCGCGCGCATCCGATCGGCACCGACGGTGATGCCGAGCACGATGGCGAGGATGTTGGCGAGCGGCGCGCCGAGTGCGAAGAACGCCTCGTTCTTGACGATCGATGCCGACGGGGCGATTGGCACGCCGAGCAGGTCCGAGGCCTGCTTCCAGATCGGCTGAAACGGCGCCACCCAAGGATGGTCGGAGAGCTGCTCATGCAGCACGAAGCCGTAAGCGGCGACGATGACGCCGATGCCGGCGAGCAGCCACAGATGCGGCGTGCGCAGATCGCGCGTCGGCGCGAAGATCACCGCGATCCCGAGACACAGGCACCAGAACGCGATCGACAGATCATTGGTCGAGCCGAACGGGAACGGCGCGCCGGCGGCGACGAAGAGCAGGATGAAGGCCGCGGGCAAGCTCCACGACCAGCGGATTGTGGGAGGCCAAAGGCGCATCGGCGTTTTGCGAGCTTGCTCGAGCTTAGAGGAAGCAATCGATCGGATAGATCTTCAGATCCACGTTGAGGCGGCTGTTCCGGGTCTGCGCCCGGAACGCATAGAATACCCCAAAGCTATCACTTCCCGGACCGAGTTTTATTCCGGGGGTCAATTCGTCGGGCGGGACCAGAAGGCCGATATGCCGGTTGATGGCGGAAATCTCGATCCGCCCCTCGCCGTCCGCAAAATGCCCGCTGAGCTGGGTCACGGTGACCTTCGGCAGGCCGCGGCGCTGATGGCAGACATCCTCTTCCCAGAGCTTGGTCTGTTGCACCAGCGGTTTGCCCGGGTCATCGGGGACGACGATATCAGGGAAAGACGGACGCAGCATCCCGAAGAACTTGCTCTCCTTGGAGTTCGCCGACAGGCGGACCGTGAAGGCGAGCTCGGCCTTGGCTCCCTTGAGGCGCGACAGGATCGGAGCGTCAGGCTCGGCGGAGATCATCACGTCGATGCGATGGCGGACGCCCAGCTCTGCGGGAGCGCCGAGAGCTGTCCCGGCCGGCGCCAGCGCGACGGCGAAAGGGACGAGGGCCAGAAGACGCCAGTATGCTCGAAAGCGCATGAAGCCCCTTGCAACAGAGCGGGGTGACCGATGACCGGCGCGCCGTGCTCAGCGGCGCCTTGATCCAGATCCCGAACTCGTAGCCCCAACAGAACCGCTTCGATTGCTAAACGAAAATGGCACCGGGACAAAGCCCCGGTGCCATCGTCTTTGGTCGATCAAGTCGTGCCTTACGGCGCCAGCTTGACGTTGTTGCGGAAGATCAGCGCGTTGTTCGACAGATTCACCGCATCGTTGCCGGTTGCCATGATCACACGGAGGTAGTTCAGGAACTTGGCGACTTCGACGTTGCGCGAGTTCGAGACGTAGATGATGTCCTGGTTCTTCATCATGACCTTGGTCGCAAGGAAGAAGCCGCCCGGATCGCGGAAGTTCACGTTGAAGATGACCGGGATCGTGTCGGAGGTGTACTTGCTCACGTCGATGCCGAGCTGGGCCGCGACGTCGCGCGGCTCGCGGCGGTAGAGATACACGGCAGCGGGATCGGCCTGACCGTCGAGGAGACCACCGGCCTTGCCGACAGCTTCGCCGAGGTTGATGCGCCAGGCGTCGAAGTTGAACTCGCCGCTCTGGCCGCTGGCGCCGAACGCCAGGAACTTCTGCTGCTCGCGATAGACATAGATGCTGTCGTCGGGGCGCACATAGACGTTGTTCTCGGGCGCCATCACGAGATTTTCGAACGGCACGGTGGCCCGCCGTCCGCCACGCTCCAGCATGACCCAGGTCTCGAAGCCCTGGCCCTTGATGCCGCCAGCGCGCGTGATCGCATCGAGCACGCGATCCTTCGCGCCCGCCGCGCTTGCGGGATAACGCGCCGGCGAATTGACTTCGCCGAGCACGCTGATGAGCTGGGTACGCTGCGAGGACATCGCAACGACCGCCTGCGGCTCGATGGCGCGGTTGCCGATCTTTTCGATGATCGAGCGCTGGATCTGAACCGCAGTCAGGCCCGCGGCTTTGACTTGGCCGGCATAGGGCACCGTGATGAAGCCGTCATTGTCGACCGCCTGGTCCGGGATGGTCACGAAGTTACCCGGACGGACGCCGGCTTCCGCCGGGATGAACAGACCACCTGCTGCAGCTTCGAAGATGGTGACGCTGACGACGTCGCCGATGCCGAACACGATGCTGGCGGGCGGACGGCGATCGGTGAACACGCCGGCGAGCCCCTTGGGCTCGTGGGTGTGCAGGATCTTCACGGTCGCCGGATTGAGCGGCACCAGCTCGTAGGCCGGCGCGTTTTCGGTCTGGATCTTGTTGTTAACGTCGTCCGTCAGCGGACCCGAACCTGGATTGGTCGAGCAGGCTCCGAGCGCCAACGCGGCGGCCAGAAATGCTGGCTTGAGTAAATATGACTTGGCATAGGAATGCATGAATCGCGCCCCGAGAGACCCCAATTGACACCGATTGGTACGGCGGGATGGGGGGTGCGACAAGGGTTCCTCGATGGTTAACAGTGCGATCGCTGGACTACTGTTGCGTGGGGGCCACTGTTTGGGGCCTAGCTTAACCCTTTGTGACTATTTGTTGTATTTCCTGTGCCCGGTTGGCGAGCAAATCGCCCGACTCAAGGGCGCAGTGTGTCGAGCGCGAGGCTTCTTGCCCTGGCTGTCGTCTGCTAAGGCTGGGTCCGTTAAGAGTAGGAACCCCTGTGACTGGCCTCCTTCTGATCCCGCTTTTGGCAGGTTCCCTCCTAGGCGCCGCTGATCGCCCATGGGGTCCTGCCTCTCCCTGCACCGGCAGCACCGGTTTCTCATGTCAGGAAGCGCCGATCGTTGCGGCGGCGACCTCCACCCCTTCCTCCGTCTGGAAATTCACCCGGACGCAAGGGACCAAGGACGGCGAAAGCTTCGCGGCCATCATGAAGACTGCCGACACCAGCCAATCCGACCCGGACTTCGCTGGCCTGATCGTCCGCTGCGCCCCGAAGGGCAAGGTCGACGTGCTGGTGGCCCTGATCCGGCCCTTTCCACCGCGGAGCCGCCCGAAGGTGACCATTGCTGCGAGCGGCGGCGGCACCTTGACCTTTGATGCCGGCATGGCGGCCGCGGGCGCCGCTGTGCTTTTGCCCGACGAGGTCTCGGCCTTTGCCGCCGGAAAGTGGCAGACGACGCCCTCCCTGTCCGTGGTGGTCAGGGAAGGCGACAGCGAGATCAAGGGAATGGTGGCCCTCAATGGGTTGCGGGAGGCCTATCATTCGCTGCTGGCAAATTGCGGCCAATAGGCCAAATTTAGCCATACGACTTAAGGGTCTTTTTAGGCGGGAAACCTAGGGTCCGGAGCACGGAGAGTGTTTCGAATGACCGCCTTTTTGATTTTCAGCTTTCTCACAGGTGCCGTGCTGGGCCAACGCTTTCGCGTGTTCGTGCTCTTGCCGGTAACATTCGCCCTGGTGCTCACCATGCTGCCGGTCAGCATGATGACCAGCCTCGGCTTCCTTGAAGGCATGAAGGCAGCGGCGTTCGCAGCCATCGCTCTCCAGGGCGGTTACCTGTTCGGTTCGGGGGCGCGCTTTGCCCTTGCCGCCGCACGCGCCACCCGCGTCTTCGGTCGACCGGTCAAGGCCACCCGCTGATCGCGACGCAGGCCTCTGTTTGAAAACCACACGCCCGCTTGTATGGTGACCTGACTCGTTTCAGGATTCCGCATCGAGCGCGCCGTTTGTCCCTCGCTTATTTTGCCCTCATCGTTTCCATCGTCTCCGCTTCCGCTCTCGAAATCGCCGGCGCCAAGTTCGGTGCCCAGCTGGGGTCGATGGCCGCAGCGCTAGGCTTGCTGGCGGCCGCCTCGAGCACGCGCAAGGCCGACTACGAGCACTATGTCCGCGCGACCTCCTGGGGCCGCTGGATCCTCATCGCCATTCCGCTGTGCATCGCCGCTCAGCTCGCCCCGCTTCCGCTGAGCTGGGCGCATCCGATCTGGGCCAGTGCCCACGACTCCCTCGGCGGCTTCTCGCTCGGGCCGATCACCGCCGATATCGGCTTGACGGTGGACGCGCTGGTGTTGGTGCTCGCAGCGATCTCATTGCTCGGCGTCGCCATCCTGGTGGTCCGCAACCGCAGCCGTGCCGAGCTGGTTCTCTTCGTGCTGAGCGGAGTAACGGCGGTCGCCGCCTTGGTCTTGGACTTGCATCGGCTCTCGCCGGGGCTTGCTGCAGCCGCGCCCTCTGACCTCACGACGACCTTGGCCGGCCTCGGCCTCATGCTCAATCTGGCGGTCATGCAGCTCGCGGCTGAGCGGGCCGAAACGCATCACTCGGTCCTTCGCTCCGTCTTCATCGGTCTTTGCGGTCTCGTCGGGGCCCTGGCCTGCGCAATCGCGATCTTCGGGCTGTCCGGAACGAACAGCGCGGTCGCAGCAAGCTTCGGCGTCGTGCTGATCCTGCTGATCCTCGTCATCCGCAGACTGGATCTGTCACCATTGGCCGCGACCGCCTTGTCGGTGGCAGCCCTGATCGGCGCGGCCATCGTCCTGACCTTCCTCTTCGAGAAAAATTCCGGACCGGTCCTTCTGCGGCTCGTCCCGGAGATGGGGACCGAGACCAAGGCCGCGCTCGAGCGCATGCTGGCCGATACGCGCTGGTTCGGCGCCGGCGCCGGGACTTTTGCTGCGGTCGGCAGAATCTATCAGAACGATGCCGGAGCCCTCTTGACCGCCCCCTCAGCGGCGACAGCGGTCTTTGCGGGAATGGGATGGATCGGCTTCGCTGCCATGATGGCGGTGAGCCTGATCGCCCTGGTCCGCCTGTTCTTCGGCGCCTTGCGGCGCGGCCGCGACTCGTTCTTTCCCGCAGCGGCCGCCGCCTGTGTTCTCTTTGCGCTCGTCCAGAGCTTCGCAGGTCCGGGATTGCTGCGCCCGGCAGCCATCCTGTGCCTGTCGGTGATCGTGGGCCTCGGGCTGTCGCAGAGCGTCAGCCAATCCGGATCACGATAGAACGCGGGTGATCAGACCGCGCGATCGCCGAGCGAGGCCCAGTAGTTCGGGTTCTTGGGCGACTGGATGCGGACCCAGCGATAGGACTTCTTCGACCACGGCATGATGTGGCCGGAGAGATTGTCCAGCACGAGATCGCCGGAGAAGGTCCGCACCACCACAACGAGATGATGCTCACCCCAGGTGGTCACGACCTCGCTGAGCAGCACCGAGCGCGCCGGAAAGCCCTTGGCGATCAAATCGTGGCGTTTTGTCACGGCGTAATCGTTGCAATCGCCGCTGGTCGGGTGCAGCAGCCATTTCTCGCCGCGCAGCCCTTCCAGATTGGCTTCGGGGCGGATCGCGGTGTTGACCCGCTGGTTGACCTCCTGCATCTGCGCCATGCGCTCGGCCGTCAGCTTCAGACGGCCGCCTCGAAACACGATCTGCTGCGGACGCGGTTTGCACTCGTCCTTGTACTTCAGGCAGAAGACGGTGAACGCCATCGGCGCCAGCGTCGGCTGGTCGAACTTGATGTAGTGGATGGCGCCGCGCAGCCCCATGGGCGCGCCGACGAAGGCGGCTTCCGCTTTCTGCTGCACCCCCGCAGCAACCACGATCGCAGCCACGGCCGCCAGGAACCTTACTACTTTGCGCATGTCGCGCTCCCCGTTCTTGTTGGGGAGACGCTACGCGAGACCTCTTGAAATACGGCTCAAAGGTCACGCAATGCTTTAATCAAAATGCGGGCTCATCGGTCGGAAACAATTAAGAATACCGATGCATGACTTGTTCTGCTAAGAGCGGTCACGACGTTCCGCTCGTGACGCTGGATACGATTCGACCGACCTGATGGGCCTTTCCTCCCGCTTCCGAAAGAAGACCAAGCCTCGGCTTCCCGATGGCGTTCGCGTCTATGCGATCGGCGACGTGCATGGCCGCGCCGATTTGCTTCAATCGCTGTTAACCGTGATCGACGCCGACCTCGCCCGCTCGGCCCCGCAACGCGCCATTCAGGTCTTTCTCGGCGACTATGTCGACCGCGGCCCGGACTCACGCGCCGTTCTTGATCTCTTGATCGCGCGCTCGAAATCGCACGAGACGGTCTGCCTGAAGGGCAACCACGAGGTCTTCCTGCTCGAGGTCCTCAAGGACCCCGCCCGCCTGCAGGAGTGGCGCCACTATGGAGGCCTCCTGACGCTGGTCTCTTACGGCATCACGCCGACGATGAACCCGTCCGCGGAGCAGCAGGTCGAACTGATCGAGGGACTGAGACGCGCGGTGCCGCCGGAGCACCTCGCCTTCCTCCAGCAATTGCCCTCGTCCTTTACCTGCGGCGACTTCTTCTTCGTCCATGCCGGCGTCAAGCCGGGCCTCCCGCTCGATCGTCAGAAGGACGAGGATCTGCTCTGGATCCGCGAGGAATTCCTCGCCTCCGAGGAGCGCTTCGGCAAATATATCGTGCACGGTCATACCCCGGTCAGCGCGCCCGACATCCGGGCGAACCGCATCAACATCGACACCGGTGCATATGCGACCGGCAACTTGACGCTCTTGACGATCCAAGGCGATAGTCTTCTCGCAATTTGAAAGCTTAGGCCGAACTTCGGTGATCCCGCTCCGCGTCATCGGCATCTTGACCGCAATCGTGCTGGCGCTTCACGCCGGCATCGCGTTCTATGGCGATCTGATACGACCGAACTTTCGCGCCAGCGATTTGTTCTCGGGCGAGATTCCGCCCGAGAAGACGAAGCTGGCTGCCGCAGGTGGTTTGGCGTCCGTGTCATGGGATGGCGAGCTGCTGGCGAATTACGCGGCTGCGACGGCTGCTGACGTCCTCCACCGCCCTTCGACCGAAGCGGCCGGCAAAGCCAGGGAGAACAAGGCGGCCCAAAGCGCGGTCGTCACCGCCTTGAAAGTCTCACCAATCAGGCCCGCGCTATGGCTGACGCTCGGCACGCTGCAGGCCCAGGCCGGCGAGGCGGTCATGCCTGCGGTGAAGATGTCTTACCTGACCGGCGCGGTGCCGATCGAAGTCGCGCTCTCGCGCGTCCGGACCCTGACCTCGAGCGCGGCTGCAAGCGACGAAGAGATCAAGCTCCTCGCGCAATCCGATATCCGGTCGGCACTGGCCAATCGCTCGCGTTACGAGCCTCTGCTGATCGCCGCCTATGTGCAGGCAAATCCGCAAGGCAAGTCCCTGCTGCTAGAGACCACGAAGGTCACCGATCCCAAATTCAACGAGATCTTGCGGCGGTATTAGCTCAGCGCACGGATTTCGGGTTGACCGGCACGAAGTCCTGATCGCGGCGCGGTTGGTCGGATCGTCCCTGGTAGACGAACATCCCCTTCTTGGTCGTAACGATGTCGCCGCGTTGCAGGCTGTCGTCGCGCAGGAGACGTTCGGTTGCGACGACGTCCGGATCTTCCGGAGCGGGCTTGTAGAACTCCGGATGCGCGCGCCGCTCGCGCGAGGCTTCTTTGGCCCGGCGCCGTGCCTCCTCGATGCGCTGCCGCCATTCATCGCGCGAGACTTCCGGCTCGCCCGGTGGAAGATAGTCGTTCGCCGAGGGCTCCGGTGCGCTCTGAGCCAAACACGAGAGCGGACAGGCAACATAGATGGCAAAGCCTACGGCAACGGCCACGATCACCCTGACCGGTGCGCACCCTGGGATGCGATCTGAGACGGAATTGCGGCGAACGGATTGCACTCCGATAACTCCAATGAGGCCAACAGCAGTCAAGAGCCACGACAAGTTCAGCCCATGAGGTTGCCAATTGCAACAACTGCAAGACGGTAGATTCGATGGGCAAGCCGTTTGGCGGGGCGGCGGATGACGGCCGGACGAACATATTCGACTCCTGACCTCGAAACCTTCGGAGACTCTCCAATCAAGTTCGAAAAAACAACCCCATGCACAGTAGGCGGCGCCAGCCAAATCAATGGGTTACAAATCCCCGAAACTCGGTTTGATCCGTCGGGCAAAACAGGGGTAGGATGGCATGGTTCGGAGGAAGGCGCCGGATGATCGCGCGGCTTGAGGTCAGATGATCGCTACGACGAACAACTTCGTTCTAAGACCTCGTTAGCTCATTGCTGCTACCTTCGGCGTCCGCTCGTGGAGTTGCCGAGAATGCGTGCAAGATTGGTATTGCTGTTCGGCGTTGCCATCGCGGCTTCCGCCATGTCCGGCCTCGCGGCGCAGGCCAGCCCCCTCTGCATCAAGGAACGAACCCCGTTCGCCTTGTCGGACGATACGGTGAAATGGACCATGTCAATCGCTCCTGGAGCCGACTGCATCCAGGGGCTGCGTTGGTCGTACATGCAGATCTTCAACGTATCGGTCGTGAGCGGACCATCGCGGGGACAATTGGCGGTGGTGGGGTCCGGCTTTCGCTATTCGGCGGAAAAGCATCCGCCGAGCCCGGATAAGTTTACGCTGTTGATCTCAGGCAAGAACCGACATGACTTTGGAACGTCGACCTTGGAGGTCGAAGTCAACCCGCACTAGAGCACGCCTAACCGCGGCCAAAACGCAATGAGACCAGGATAAACTGGTCGCTGCGCGCAGCATGCTCCAATGCAGCATGTTCTAGGGCGCGCACTCATAAACTTCATCGATGTCCGCTTCACTCCGATACCGACCGGGTTTGTGCGACTGCACCAAATGTCGCGATGGGCCAGAAGGAGACTTCAGCGGGTTTCGCTTTTGATCAGTCTGACCACTTCAGTCAGCGTCATCGCTAATGACCCGAAATTTACTTCCTGCCTGCTCGTCAACAAGGACTTCTAGAACGAGGTATTCTTTCCCGATGGTCAGCCACCCGCTCGTCCGCACGGGCTCTCCATGTGTATTCAGCAGTCTAGTACAACGGACCTTCATCCCTTGAATTCCGTCACTCATTCATAGATCTTCTCGCGATTGCCTTACAAGACCAGTGAAGTCCGTTAGGGGTCACACAAGCGGCCTTCGGCAGGTATTGCCGTGAAGATCCCTTACGGACCCAGAATCAGAATCCAAATTTTTCGGCGGATACGGCCGACGCGAACGGAAGAGCGGCCATATCGCGAACCACATAACGATCCACCAGAAAACAACTAGACATAGCCCGAACCAGAGATGATGCGAGCCTTGGCTGACTGATCCCAGAAAGCATCTAACGCCTGTCGGTGGGCATATCACGTCTGAAAGGCGGACCAGCCAGGTTGCCGGCATCCAAACCAGAAAGAACAAAGCCTTCACAGCGTCATGACTGAAAGCACCAACCGCAATCACGACCAAGGCGCTGAGCAGCCCAGCCAGCAAATGCAAAATCGCGCGCATCGATTGCCTACGCCTAAGTGTCGGCTTGCCAAGAATAGCAGCTACGGGAGCATGTCAGCTATGGGTCACTAGCGGTCTTCACATGCAGTTGGCGGGACGTCCGCAATAAGTCTGGAGCCGAAGCTGACTGCCCTGCGTCTCGGAATGTTCAAATCCGTTGCTGCCTCAGATCCGCATTCCCGGATTAACATGCCTGAATCCAAAGCGGCGTCGAGACCCCCTTCAGGACGTTGATTTCATTGAATCGTATGGCGGGACCCGTACGCCGATCATGGTCGAGACCCTACGCCGAAAACACAGCCCTATGCGACTCTCATGACGCCGCCATTTTTTTGCAGAACGTGAGCGAGCTCACACCGCCGCTCGCCGAAAACCCATACTCTTGGGCCGTATTGCACGTCATTCACGAAGAGCGAACGAGGCGCTGAGCCAGGTGTCGCTCTGTTGAAGCATCAGTCGCAACATCGGCAAGCAAGAGGCGCACATGGTCACCGCATGGCAGGCCCGTCACAACCTCTCGGGCGCTGATTATCAAGGCGCATTCGATCTTCTGAAGAACCAGGGCTTTCGTCCCATCGACGTAAATGGCGGCAGCGCCAACGGCGTCGAACGGTTCTCCGGCGTCTGGGAGCAATCACCGGGACCCGCAACCCAGGTACGCCACGGCATCAACGCAGCCGCGCACCAGCAGCTGTTCACGACCCTGCCCGCCCAGGGATTCCGCCCGATCGCAGTGAGCGGTCATGACACGGCCGGCGGGATACGCTTCAGCTCCATCTGGCAGGCCATCCCATCGCCGGAAGTGAGGGCGCGGCATGGCCTGACCTCGGCACAATGGCAGAACCAGGTGGACACGCTTCCGAACGAAGGCTTCCGCCCGGTGGACCTGTGTGGCTACACCGAAGCCGGCCAAGTGCGCTTCGCCTCCATATGGGAGCGGACAACGACGCCGGAATGGGTGGCACGCCACGGCATGACGGCCGGAGAATACCAGCAGCAGTTCAATCATTGGGCCACCCACGGCTTCATCCTGCACCGGGTGAGCGGCTACCTGGACGGCGGGCAAACCCGCTACGCGGCACTCTGGAGCCGCGGACCGGACCTGACCTGGCAGGCCCGGCACGGCATCGACGCTGCGCAACATCAGACGGAATTCAACGCCCTGGTGAATCGCGGCTATCGGCTGGTCAAGGTAAACGGGTATCCCGAGGGCGGCACGGTTCACTACGCCTCGATCTGGCACAAACCCTTCCTGTCGGATCGCGATGAGACGACGATCCGCCAGGCGGTGCAGAACTTCATGACCGCTCACAACGTGCCCGGTGTCTCGATCGCGATGACCCGCAACGGCGCGTTGATGTTCGCACGCGCCTTTGGCAACGCGGATAGCGCCGGAACGCCGGTCCTGCCAAGCCACCTCTTTCGTATCGCCAGCGTGTCAAAACCGATCACCTCGATGGCGGTCTTCCGGGCGATCGAAGCCGGATTGCTGGCGCTCACCGATCGGGTCTTCGGGCAAGGCGGCATCCTCGGCACGCAGTTCGGGACACTGCCCTATCCGGATCAGCGGGTCACGCAAATCACAGTGCAGCATCTGCTCGAGCACACCAGCGGCTGGAGCGGCGCGCAGGACCCGATGTTCGGCCAGCCCAGCGCCACACACGCGGATCTGATCGGCCAGATGCTTGGCCTCACGCTTGCAAACAACCCGGGTGCGATCTTTGACTATCTGAACTTCGGCTATTGCGTGCTCGGCCGCGTGCTGGAGCAGGTGTCCGGGTTGAGCTACGCCGACTTCGTGCGACAGCGGGTGCTCGCGCCCTGCGGCGTGACGGACATGCACATCGCCGGAGACACCCTGGCTCAGCGCCGTTCGAACGAGGTCACCTACACCCAGCAGGGAACGTTTAACCCCTACGCCCTGCCCGTCGCTCGCATGGATGCCCATGGCGGCTGGATCGCCAACCCGACCGACCTCTTGCGCATCGCGCTCCGGTTCGACGGCTTCCCGTCGAGGCCGGACCTGCTCCAGTCCACGACCGTCGTCACCATGGCGACCGCCACCACGGCGCCGGCTGCAGGCGGCGGAGCCGCCAACTACGCCAAGGGCTGGGCCGTGAACAGCGCGGGCAACTGGTGGCATCTCGGCGACTTCGCCGGCACCATCAGCGAACTGGTCCGGACCTCCGACGGCTTCTGCTGGGCGATCCTCGCCAACACCCGCAACGACGCCCAGCTCAACGCCATGCGAACGGCGATCGACAATCTTGGATGGACGATCAAGAACGGCATCACCGACTGGCCGGCGGGCGACGCGATATGAGGTGGTGTCGGATCATTCACTGTGTTCCCACAAGCCGGTGAGGATTCTGGCGGACGCTCATCCAGTTGCCAATGTAAACGCTGCACCGCTTGCGCCAGAACTTAAGGATCTGATCCACGACCCTTTCCTCAGCGATGGAAAGAACACGAATGCGTCGGCTCAGCCGAACAGGCGAGGACGTTGCTGCCAGTCTTGAAATTGCAGATTGAGTGAGCATGCAAGTCGTCAGCGGCAATCACGGAACGCCTGCTTCGGGTCATTTTCGACGGTTTCAGCGGATACTGTCGGCTGGCTGATGTCCGCTTCTACCCCGTAAGCGTCCAACCGGGGCCTGCCCAGAAGCGTTGCGTCTGGCCAGACCCCTGTGATTCAAACTCCCAAACTGTGGGCTCGAATCATGCGCTACGAACTCGACGATTATGAATGGATTGCCATCAAGCCCATGCTGCCAACAAGCCGCGTGGCGTTCCTCGGGTTAACGACTGTCGTGTCCTCAATGGCATCTTCTGGGTCTTGCGCTCCGGAGCGCCTTGGCGCGATTTGCCCGAGACGTTTGGTCCGTAAACCACGTGCTAAAACCTTTTTGTCCGTTGGCGGCGGGCTGGTGTCTGGAGCCGCATCATAGACGCACCTGCGGCTGCCATGATGCCGCTGTCCAAATGATCGACACCTCGATTGTCCATGTGCATCAGCAAGGGGCCTGCATCATAAGGAACCATCGCCAATCGATGGGAAGGTCACGCGGCGGCTTGACGAGCAAAATCCACGCGGTGGTCGATAGCAATGGTCTCCCGGTACGGTTGGCGTTGAGCCCCGGCGAGGCCCACGACGTTCGACTTGCAGGAAGAGTGCGCGCTCGTCTGAAGTCCGGATCAATGTTGCTTGCCGACCGTGGCTATGACGCCGACTGGATCAGAGAGTTTGCCATGAACAAGGGGGCGCGGGCCAACATCCCGCCGAAAAGCAATCGCAGCGATCCGATCTGCTTCAGCCCCTGTCTCTACCGCGCTCACAACCAGGTCGAACGGTTCTTCAACAGGATCAAACAATGTCGTCGTGTGGCGACGCGCTACGACAGGCTTGCGGGAAACTACCTTGCCTTCGTCCAACTCGCATCGATCTGGCGATGGCTGGCTGCGCGTTTTGAGTCCACGCTCTAGTAACGACGGCCCGACCCGCTGCCGCGGGTCATGTTCCCATGATAGGGCCGAGCCGCTGCGCCACTCGTCACGGGAGCCTGGATCCGGCTTGGAATATTGCGCGTTGCATTAGGGCGCGCGGGCTGCGACGGATTGACGATGATCACGTTGCGATTGGGCGTCGAAGGGTCGTTGACGCCCTGGGCCCAGGCGCCAGCGGGCACGATAAGCGCGAACGTGATCAAGACTAAGCGTTTCATGTGCGACATCTCCCAAGCAAGAACGTCAGGAGGCGAACACCGTTCCTTCACGGTTCGTTGCGTGACCTCACCGAGGCACGGCAATTAGCTTGCCATCTCTCCAGACGCCTTGAGCCGACTGCCCGGCAGGAAGGCTGCCCGCCACATTCCGGACAGCGGTCGGCCGGGAGGCGGCCTGGGTGGTCTGTTTCTTCTTATCCGGTGTCGTCACGATGCTGGAGCTGGTGGTGTTGGGCCGATCCTTGGTTCCTTGCGCTGAAGCAGATTGAACCAGAAAGGCCGAAAACATGATTGCTGTCAAAATGCCGCGCATGGTCCAACACCGGAAAGAGGAGCTGGGCGAAATGTCACAGGTTTCTGCTCAAAAGCAAGCTCTTCCGAGCGGAAGCTTTCCGGGCCGGATAAACCAGGCAATCCACCGCGGTCGAGGGGGAGCCGGGGTGAAAAGCCTAGCGAAACAGCATTATCCGAGCTAGTTGATCGGCCTTGATGACGGAGCCCGGCGACACAGCAGCCAACGCCTTGGAGGCGCAAGAGATCAAGGCCGGGCTTGTCCGCCTGTTGTCAGCACGGATCCGCGACATCTCGAACGACCCCCGGGAGATGCGAGAGGTCGTCTACGAGTTGGCCCGCATCAAGCTTCTGGAACAATTCACCCACGCCGACGCGCGGGAAGCCCGAGAGCTCCAGCAAGTCCTCGAACGCGCCATTCGGGAGGTCGAACGCGCCTTTGAGCGAAGCGAGAAGACTTTACTGACCAAGGGTGCCGCGGGCCCCGTGGCGAATTCTCCGCCCGTGAACGTCGCCGTTCCCCCGCCCATTCCGACGCCGACTCCCTTGGCGTCATCAGCCATACCAGTGGCTGCCGAGACGCTGCGGCGTCCTGCCGCACCGCCAGGATCGCTCGACCAACCCAAGCGGAGCAGTGCTTTCAACTCTCTCGTTCGATTGACGGCCATCCTGCTGCTCATTGCGGGCACCGGCACCGCGATCGTCTATTGGCCGCGGCTGAAGGCACAGCTAACGGCAAAGCCGCACGTGGCGCAGCCCGAACGTACGCCCAAGAGCCCGGAGGCTCAGCCGACCGCGATTCCGACTCCCTCGGCAAGCGAGACAGCTGAACGAATGCCGGAGAGCGCAAAGGAGCCGATGCAAGCTGCGCATCCGTCGATGCCCCTGCCGACGACATTCGGAGTCTACGCCTTGAGCGAGGGCCAGCTCCATGAGCTCAAGCCGGTGCCCGGAAAGATTCCGGACCGGCGCGTCGCGATCTCGGCTGCCATCAACACGCCAAGCGCGACCACTTTGATGGACGGCGACATCAAATTCATCGTGTTCAGGCCCGACGGGGGCGTCGACGCAAGCGGGACCGAAGTTCGGGTGATCGCGAAAGTCTCCCGGTCGATGGGCGTCGATGCCACCGGGAAAGCGGCCATGGTCAGCGCGGGCGATTCGTGGGTCATCCGCAGCATGTCCTACCCCTACAAGGTAGGTCCGATCGACGATCAGTCGAGAATGCTAATGCTTCAACCGGAGCAAGACGGTTTCACGCTCGCGCCCGGCCGTTACGTCGTGGTGGTCAAGGGCATGGGCTATGACTTCACCGTCGCCGGGACGATCACCGATCCCAATCAATGCGTCGAACGGATCAATGCGGCGAACGGCGCGTTCTACTCGCCCTGCCCGCCGCCCCGCCGATAGCGCAGCCCTGGTTTCATTTGGCCGGCTTGCTGTCCTTGGGCGCGGCTGCCGGCGTGTCGTCGACCTTGCCGTTGTTGGCGACGCACTTTTGGAAGTATTCGCGCTGCTCCTTGCCCGTTCCCTTGGCGCTGCCGGCCGCAGGGTTGCCGATCTGCCTGGGCGGAAAAGCTTTCGCCACTGCGGCGTCGCATGCGCGCGCCACTTCGGCCGTGATGGCCGAAGCCGTCGCCGGCGCGGCCAGCGTCAAAGCACCTGCCAATCCAACCAATGTCCGCAAATTCCTGACCGGCATCTCTTCGCTCCTTCAATCCGTGAATGGTTGCCGGGACCATATCAAAAAGGATCGACGCACCAAACGGCAAACCGGCGCAGAATCGTGACGCACCACAGTAGCCGCTACGTACGGCGCATCGGGAGCGTTGTACTAGCTGTTGAGCTGCGGCGGCTTGAAATCGGGAAAGCGCGTGAGCATTGCGGTCTTGACGAATTTCAGGTGAGCAATGCTGCTGGCCAATTCCTTGAGCCGGCGCTGGCCGTTCGAGATGTCCGCCGCAAAGAGATCCTGATGATGATTGTCGAGCGGCTCACGCTCGAGATATTCGTCGGTGCCGTTGCCGAAGGTGACGGACGCACGCGCGAGCGCATCGTCGACACGCCGGTTGAGGCCGGCCTGCTCCCTCTCCGCGTCCTGCAACGCCGTCTCGATGGCCGCCAGGACGGCACCGATCCGCGCGCGGTCGGTCTCCGCATCACGCTCGGCGGAGCGCGCCTTGAAGGTCTTGTCCTCGCGGCGGGAGCCGAGAAGATTGTGTGCGCGCGCTCTCAGGAACAGCTGAAACATCTGGGCCATCCCACCTTCGAGATTCAGGCAGCTACCATCGGTCAGACATAGTTAACAAAGCTTAAATCTTGCGCCTGCGCGGCCTGGCTTCGTGCGATCCAATTCCGCCAGGCGCCTTCGTGCTTGGAATAGAGTTCGAGCCAGCGAATTTCGCCCGCGGCGGCAGACCTTTCACCGCCACGGATCTTGGCCGCGCCATGAACCGTCTCCTTCGAGGAAGCATCCAGCGCCTCGAACTCCGCCGTCTCCTCGAGCGAAAGGCCGATCAGAACACGATGCCCTTGGGCATCGATGAAATACCTGCGGGGCGCATTGTGCTTCTGATCAATCATTGGAATGGCCCTCGTTCATGATCCAAGGCCCCGGAAGATCTTTCAGCCGCCGATCATAGGCACAAACGAATACAGTCAAAATGAGGCCGCAGCTCGCCGCGCCCAGCAATGCAATCACATACGCCATCCACGCCTACCTACGCGAGCCCCGGAAAATCGAGGCGGCCGAACCGTCGCCATGAACCGATACGTTTTTAGGTTGCCTCACCCAAACTCTCAAGGACGGCGCCAGATTAACCTAACCGCATATGGTTAGTCGCGCTCACCACGACAGCCATTCGGGAATTGGCCGCCACGCCAGACTTGCGATGAGATCAGCATGAATTCTCGACGCGCTTCAAATTGTTGCTCGAGCATGATCTGGTCGGCAACCGCTGCACACTTTTCCGGATCATGCTCCGGCCGATCACGACGACGGGGGCTGACCCCGGCCAGCTCCCATCGAGGCGGGCGTGTACGGAGCATAGAGACGATATCGTTCCGATCGCTTGCGCGAGCGCCACGCGCGCACGCCATAGCCGCAACAAAAGCCTGCTACGAAAATCGAGATCAGAACAAGAATTGCCAACATCTGGAATGTTCCCATTTTTCGGAACGTTCCTCCCATCCTATTTCATCGTGTCGTCGTCACGACTTCAAGATCGATACCGCTGAAACATTTGTCAGACGAAGATGAAGTTTGTGCAACGTGGTGCTCGAAAATTGGTCGTCGCGCGAGAAGCGAGGGGCCGAAAGAACGGCGGAAATCTCTCATCGTTCGAGAGCGAAATCCAGCCGGGCGATGTTAATCCGCGTTCATGTCGGCAAGAGAGCAAGCCGCAAGCGCGCCACGATCGAGCACGTCTGCACCGGCGTAACGAGGTCTTTGATGCAGTTTCGAATGCGCATGTGCCGGCGATCGCCGACGGCATCGACGTAGCCCCGTGGTTATACGGAGCCTCATGCCGCAATTTCATCGCGGTAAGGTTGAGCAGTTAGCTTAATCCGCGTTGTTTGTTGCGAACTCTCGCGCTTGGCTTATCCATCCTTCGCACCGGGCTCCCCCAAGCCCGGCCCCACCCAAGCAAAGCCGTCGAGCGAACATGGGTCCGCTTGGCGGCTTTGTCCTTGTGTCGATGAGAGGATCGTTTCAGTTATGGCGCGTAAGCCCTGGTCGTTCAAGGAAGACCGCAAGCTCATGGAGCTGGCGAAATCTTCGGCTTCGCTGGAAGAGGCGGTGAAAGCTCTTGGGCGCTCGCCTGATGCGATCAAGCGCATGGCCTTGCGGCTTGGTCTTTCGCTAAAGTCGAAGGCGGGCAAGAAAGGCTAACCTCGAAGCAGTGCACCGAGGATGCGCGGCATTCCTCGTCAGTCGTCGCGTTCCCCTTGCAGTTCGTTGCAGCCTCAGTTTCCCAGATGGAACCGAAGGGACGATCGGGTGTTGTTCCAGACTTCACTCGTGAGGTCTGGCAGTGGCAAATTTCGTCATTTCCACAATGCTGGTTTGGCTGGCGATCAACATCGCCTTCGTGGTGCTTCGTCTGCTGGCCACCCGCGATCCCGCTACGCCCGGGATCGACAGGTCCAGCCAACCAGAGACCATTACGGTTCACCCTCGGTGAGCGCCGATTGAGGCCCCGCCCTCGCTTTGCGTCTTCTCCGGGAGGCATCCCGGGACGGCCGCCCTCCACCCGCACCGCCCGTTAAACCCTATCTTAGCCTCGGCCGGTTACGATCAATCTCCTCGGCTCTCCTGATTTCCTGCCGGACCGGATGAGATTGCACCGACCAAACCTGCCGTTTGCGGCGCTCGTGCTTGCGAGCACGATGGCGTTCGGCCTGGCGGGACACTTCGCGGCAGAGGCCGTCATTCACCAGCAGCAGGCGCATCAACTCAACGAGCTGACCGAGGTCGTCCTGCGCCGTTCCGAGTTTGCGGTCGATTTTGCCGCGGCCAGCCTGGACGATCTCGCCAGGCGCAATCTCGCCAGCTGCGATCCTTCGGCGCTGCAAGCCACCCGCCTTCACGTCTACCAGCGTTCGGCGATCAAGGATGTTCGCCTCGTCAAACCGGATGGCTCGGTGATCTGCTCGGCCTATTCCGAGACGCTCGAATTCGACAAGGGATGGATGGATCGCCGCGATATGCTGCCTTCGCACGACAGCGCGCTTTCGCTGTTTCGCGTCGAGCAGTTCGGCGGCGACGCCTTGGGCGTGCTGACGGACGTCAACGACAGCTCCGCTCTGGTGGCCATCGTCGGCATCAACGCCAGCCTGTTCGACATCATGCCCGCCGAACTGCGCGCACACAGCGAGGTGAGGCTCGCCTTGAGCCGCGGTGAGAAGCTCGGAGCATTCCAGACTGACGCCGGTAAGCCCCTGGTAGATCCTGTCAATTTCGACAGGAGTTCTGCGCATTTCCCGCTTCATGCCACGATCAGGCTCGAGCGCGCGGTCCTTTCGAGCTGGAACAACGAAGCTTATTGGCCCATCCTCGCCGTCGCGCTTGGACTTGGCGCAATGTTCGGCATCCTGCTGGCGCGCAGCCGCCGCATGGAGGGGCCTGTCGCCGATCTCGATCGGGCGCTGGCGGCCGGCGAGTTCAAGCCATACTACCAACCGATCTTCGACCTCAGGACAGGTCAGATCAGAGGCTGCGAGATACTGGCGCGCTGGCTGCGCCGGGACGGCTCGGTCGTCCCGCCGATGAACTTCATTCCGCTCGCCGAATCCAGCGGACGCATCCAGGCAATGACCTGGCAGATCCTGGAATCGGCGCTTGCCGAGCTGAGGCCGTTGCTGAGAGCAGACAAGAATTTCAAGATGTCCTTGAACGTCGTGCCCAGGCAGCTCCTGAGTGCAGGCTTCGTCGAAACGCTGCGCCGCAAGGTTCTGACGGCACGGGTCTCCGCACGCCAGATCGTGGTCGAGATCACCGAGCGCGACGAGCTCGACGATCTCGCGCGTGCCGCTTCTGTCGTCGCCGAGCTGCGCGACCATGGCTTCCGCGTCGCCATCGACGACGTTGGCGTCGGCCATAGCGGGCTGTCTCGTCTGAAGGGCCTCGGCGCCGACATGATCAAGATCGACAAGTTCTTCGTGGACACGATCACCGTGGACGCATCGACGACGACGATCGTGGAAATGCTGGTGGCGCTGGCCAGGGACCTCCATATGACCGTGATCGCGGAAGGCATCGAGACGGAGGAGCAGCTCCGCGCCCTGGTCACATCGGGCGTGGAAGAGGGCCAGGGCTATCTCGTGGCGCCGCCTTTGCCGCTCGCCAAATTCAACGAGCTCGTCGAGGGACGCGGAGTGGCGCAGTCGGATGCGGCAGCCGCCACCAGCACGGCCTTGGTGGCCTGACTTTAACGATAATTTCGGCTTTCGAACCTGAGCGGCGATCAACCCTGTATGTTGGCGCCATGCGCAGGAACCACCTCATAGCAGCCGCGAGCATCTGTCTTGCCCTGATCATCTACGCCACGCTGGCGAAGCTGGCGGGGCGACCCGCGCTCATGGGGCACCACGAGGCCTACTGGATCGTGGTGATCGAACGCTTCAGCGCCTATGGTCTGCTCGGCTTCCTTCTGTCCTTCCTGCTGCCCGGACGGCTCGCTCTGGCTTGCTCGCTCGTCATCGCGGTCGCCATGGGGTTGGAGGTGATGCAATCGTTCATCCCCGACCGCGATCCGGGCTTCCTCGACGTGCTGCAGAAGGCGGCAGGAGGAACCGTCGGCGTCATGCTCGCCCAGATGATCCTGGCGTTCTTGCCCCGCCCGCCGTCCTGAAGCAGCCGGCCTCGTCCCAGCGCGACGAGCGGCGCCGCACGACCCGGCGCCTACTTCATCATCTGGCCGCGCAACTCACCGCCCGGGTTCGCGGCGGTATGGATGTTCGCGTACCACTTTCCAGCCAGCAGATCTGCGGCCTGCGCCTCGGTGAGCGTGGCGCTGCCCTGGATCGGGCTTTCCACCGTCTTGAACGGCAGGGCGATGCCGGCGTTCTTGCCGGCCTCGCCGGGTCCATGAAAATGCGCCCCCAGGACCGGCCCCGTCAATCCGGCATAGGTGACGACGAAAGTTAGAGTCTTCGTTTCAGTGTCGTAGCTCGCCTCGGCCTTGCCCGACCCCGTCGAGCTGTTCGGAGGCACTTCATTGCTTCCCTTGAGCTCGGCTCGCAACTTCACGATCTCCGCAACTGCGCTTCCGCTCATTGCGATGACGCTTCCAATCAGCGCGAGCGTCCCCAGCAGCGCCACCGACGGCCGACAGACGGCTTTGACCATGCACTCCTCCTGCGGATTCCACGCCCCATCGCGATCGAACACCGACGCCGGCGGGAAATTCCATCGCAGCAGCTTATGATGATTCGGAAGGACGATCGCGGGAATTAGCCGCCGCAGGCGAAGGGCCGGAACGGCAGAAGCTAGGCCGCCCCGCGCCTGTTGTGGAACTCGGAGGGAGCCAGCAATGCAGCCATCTGCCGGTGGGTGTCGTGCAGCGCTTCGATGGCGCAGTCGAGATCGAAATCCGCCTCGCGAACGGATGCGAAGAACCTCGCCGTCAGTGCCAGATCGAGCTTGACGCGCGTCGTCCCGTCGCGGCTCTTGCGACGATCGAGCGACAGATTGATGGCGAGATCCCTGGCGGCCATTGCGCCGCAGCCGCACAGCGCGCCGAGTTCATCGTATGACATCCAGATTTGAGGCATGTTCTTCCACCACACTTGATCGACCGCCAGACCATTGTTTGAGCATGATCTTTTCGGAAAGCCGCTGCACACTTTTCCGGATCATGCTCTATCCCTCGCCTTCTAAAGGCAGGGTTGCTGCGACGCGGCGGCGGCGCGATTTCGAGACAGCAGCGTCAACGCAACCCTAATCCTGGCGGCAGGTGCGAGCGCGGGGCCTTGCGGATCCTCGTCGATCCGGCTGTCACCTGAGCGGACCTGCCGGGAACGGATGTCGCGGCCGGGACCGGCTGTCGAGTCCCCTCGGCAGCTTGTCGGCCTTGAGCTTCACGACCTCGCACCGGGCGCCGTCGTCATCCCGTGCATCTTCCTGGCTGTAGATCAGCGTCGCTTCGAACATCAAGCCGGGCGCTTCCCGGGCCGTTCCCGAACACGTCGCCATCGCACCGGTACATATGCCGGAAAGGCTGACTTCGACCTCGTCGCGCCCGAACAGCGTCGACGGCCCCTCGGCGTGCCGGCGCGTGGTTAGCACGGCCGTGAAACGCCGATCGTCATCGAATTGATATGAGCCGCCATAGGTGAAGAAGCTGTCGCTGCCCGAAATCCGCCCCTCCGCCAGATGGACGATGCCGGTGCCCTGGCCGTGCGGCGTCCTGAACCAGGCAGCGTATTTGCCTTCTCGCATCGAAATCATCCGTCGTAAAATTCACTGGTATCTGCAACCAAATCTGGGGCGCGACAATGACCAACGCAGCGCGCGTCTTCCAACGGTTAACACGCTGCAAAACCGACCGATCAAATTGCTGCCGACGTCGAATGGCGCGGCAGCGGTCTCAAAACAATTCTATGCCGTCATCGGCGGGCGCGACCGCCTCGACCCGGCGGGTGGCGGCGATCGATGCCAGTCCGAGCGTTTGCAGGAAGTCGCGGTGAACCTCCCGCTCGCGCTCCATCGTGTAGCGCGCGAAGAGATGATCGAGAACGGCTTCGTCCTGCGGACGCGGCTTCTGCGCGCCGGCACTGGCCGTCTCGAGGCGCGCGGCGACCGCGGGCAAGGCCGCCGAACCTTCGGCGAGCGTGCTCATCAAGCCTTGCGCCGAATTCATCAGCCCCTCGAACTCGGCACCTTCGACGACGAGCCGGCTCATCAGCTTGCCGAGCCGTTCGTTGCCGGCCTCGACCTCGCGTAGCGCCTGGAGAATCTGCGGCTCGAGCTTGGCGAGCTGCGTCGGATCCCCCTGCACGCGGAGCTGCTTCAGCTCCATGGCCGAGCTCTCGATGCCGTCGAGCACCGGCTTCAAGCGCCCTGCCCCCGCGGAGACCTGGTCTGCGGTCGCCTTGAGCTCGTTGGCGATGACGACGAAGGCGCTGCCGCGGCTGCCGAGATGGCTTGCCTTGAGACCGGCATTCATCCCGATCAGCGTGATGTCGACGGTTGCCTCGGCAAGCCCGGCGATGGCCTGACGAAACTTGGCCAGGGTGTCCTCGACGATCGCGAGCGCTTCATCCACCGCGCGGCCGGCGCCCTCACAGGTGGCAATCAGGGTCGACGCATGGGCCAGCGTCTGCTTGATGCGCGCCAGGAACGATGACGAGCCGCCGTCCTCGCCACCGAACAGCGTGCGGCCGTGGCCGACGACACTGCCCGCATCGCGCAGGATGGCGGCCAGCGCGCGAACGATCTGCCCGATATCGCCGCTGAACTCGCGCTGGGCATCCCTGAGCTGAACCGCCTGCAATTGGCAGATCGCGCGCGCATCGTCCTCGCTCGCCATCGGCTCGGGAACGAGGCTCGGGGTCGATCCCGAAACACGGCTGAGGCCGTGAGAGACGTGCTCGAGACGCTGGCGCGTACTGTCGCCGGCCTGCAGGGAGATGATGGCGCTGCCCACCGCCTCGGCGATCTTCCGGGTGCTGGAACTCGCGAGGTCGGCGAGATGGCTGCTGTGGCCGCGCTGGTCGCGCAAGCCGGAATAGGCCGCGCCGAGCTCGGCACTCTCCGACGCCAGTTGATTTCCGTAGCGGCTCTCGAACTCCTTTTGCCGGCCGAAGGCGGTGGCAACGGCCTCGGACAGGCGTTGCTGATCGCGCGCGCAGCCCTCGATCGAGCCCTGCACGGCCTTGCCGAGATCGTAGGCCTCCTGGGTGAAGGCGAGAAAGCCCTCGCGATCGCCGTCGAGCGAGGCGGCCTCGATCCGCGCGCTGCGGGCGATGATGGTGATCATCTGGATGTGCTTGAACAGCGGCTTGAGCAGAGCGGATGCATCTAGCGTGTTCTTGCCGATCGTCTCCAGCAGCGCGGTCTCGGCTGGCAACGCCTGCGCCAGCTTGCTGAGCCGCGCGGCGATCTCCTGCAGTGCCGTGGCGGCGCCCTCGATCTCTGCACCGGAGAGCTCCGAGGAAAGCGTTGCGAGACCCTGGTTCAGCTCCTTGAAGATGAGATGGCCGCGTCCGAGCTCGCTGCCGACGCGCGCGAACACGTCCTCGATCCGCGAGGAGACGTCCTCGACCGCGACGATCGCTTCGGTGAGCGTGCTGGCGGGAATGATGGACATCGCGATCAACCTGCCACCGCCGCGTGCCCCGCCTGATACCAGAGCATGATCTCGCGCGGGATCTGGTGCAGCGAGACGACCTTCTCGACGCCGCCATGGGCAATGGCTTCCTTGGGCATGCCGAACACCACGCAGCTCTCTTCGTCCTGCGCCCGCGTGGAGGCGCCGAGCTTGCGCATCTCCAGCATTCCGCGCGCGCCGTCGTCGCCCATGCCGGTCATGATCACGCCGAGCGCGTTGGCGCCGGCGTGCTGGGCCGCCGAGCGGAACAGCACGTCGACCGACGGACGATGCCGCGACACCGGCGGGCCGTCCTTGATCGCGATCTGGTAGCGCAGGCCGATGCGCTGGAGCAGCATGTGACGGGCCCCCGGCGCGATATAGGCGCAGCCCGGCAGCACCGGCTCGCCGTCCTCGGCCTCCTTGACTCGCATCTGGCAGACACTGTCGAGACGCCTCGCGAAGGCCGCGGTGAATCCCGCCGGCATGTGCTGGACGATGACGATCGGCGGACAATGGGCGGGCAACATCTCCAGGACGTCGTTGAGCGCTTCGGTTCCGCCCGTCGATGCACCGATACACACGATACGCTCCGTGGTCGGCCGCACCTTGCCCTGCACCGGTGGCGGGATGATCGCGTCGGCCGTCAGCTTCTTCTCGATCTCACGACGCGCCGCCCGCGGGCGCACGCGCGCACGCGCCGCCGACTTCACGGCCTCGCGCAGCCGCGAGGAGCATTCGAGCAGCGCCTGACGCGTGTCGATCTTCGGCTTCGGCACGATGTCGACGGCGCCTGCCTCGAACGCCTCGAACATCACGTTGGAGCCCTCCTCGGTCAGCGAGGAGCAGATGATCACCGGGATCGGACGCTGCGCCATGATCTTGCGCAGGAACGTCATGCCGTCCATCCGCGGCATCTCGAGGTCGAGGATCATGACGTCGGGGATTTCGTTCTGGAGGCGGCGCGCCGCGGCGAACGGGTCCGAAGCCGTTCCCATCACCTCGATGTCGGGATCGTCGTTGAGGATCGTCTGCAGGATTTGGCGCACCGACGCCGAATCGTCCACGATCAATACGCGAACTTTCTCCCTCGGCATTGTTGGCGGGGCTCCGATCAAACCTGGAAAATGGTGGGCTGAACCTGCTTCAGGCCCGGCACCGCGCTGTGAATCATCGACTCGGAATGGCCGACCAGCAAATAGCCTCCGGGCCGCAAATGGCTGCACAGCCGCTCGATCACCTTGCGCTGGGTCTCGCGCTCGAAATAGATCAGGACGTTGCGGCAGAAGACGATGTCGACGTCGCGGTCGACGGGATAGGACGCGTCCATGAGATTCATCCGCATGAAATGCGTCATGCGGCGCAATTCCGGCACCACCCGCACCTCACCGCGCGACTTGTCCCGCGAGGACAGGAAATATCGCTTCAGGAACGGCTCCGGCACCGGGGCGAGCACGTCCCGCGTGTAGATCGCGGTCTTGGCGAGGCGCAGCACGGCGGTCGAGATGTCGGTCCCAAGGATGCGGTACTGGAAGCGCGAGCCGTTCCGCGTCATGTCGTCCAGCACCATCGCGGTGGTGTAGGCCTCCATGCCAGTGGAGCTCGCCGAGCTCCAGATCTTCAGGTTGGCGTTCCTGCGTCCATGCGATTTGAGCAAAGCGGGGACTGCGACCTCCCGCATGAAGGTGAAGTGCTGCGGCTCGCGGAAGAAATCGGTCTTGTTGGTCGTCACCACGTCGATGAGATGGGTGAGCTCGGTGTCGAAATGATCGGCCTCGAACAGGTTCTCGACATACTCGTTGAGGTCGGAGAAGTTCAGCGCGCGCACGCGCTTGTGCAGCCGCCCCTCCAGCATCAGCCGCTTGCCCTGTGGCAGCTTGATGCCGACCTGCCCCTCGATGAGTTCGGCGATGGTCCGGAAGTGGCGGTCCGACAGATGCACGGCTGTATCCTGTAACGCAGGCATCATCGCTGCATGCCCCCATCCGGGATGGCGGCCTCCTGCACTGAATGTCGGGCCATGCCGGCCATCTTGCGTCCTACGCGTTGACGCCTGAAAAACGGACCGGCCAGCCCTCGGGGCGAGCCGATCCCTCGGTTTATCTCAGCGCTGAAAATCGGCGTCCCGATCGTCCGCACCGTCGTTCATGTCGAAGGCGAAACCACCGCCGCCGGCCACCTTCACGGCGCGCGCCGGCTTGCCTTGCGGCTTCTTGGCCGGACGCTCGACGGCCGCCATCGTCGCCGCCTTGGCGCGCAGCTGGGTGACGGCGCGGTCGATCGGCGCAGCGGCCTGCCCCTTTGCGCCCTGGTCGATGCGGAAATAGGCGATGGTCGACTGCAGCTGCTCGGCCTGCGAGGCGAGCTCCTCGGACGTCGAGGACACCTGCTCGGAGGCGCTGGCGTTCTGCTGGCCGACCTTGTCGAGCTGCTGGATCGCCTGGTTGATCTGGGCGGAACCGACGTCCTGCTCGCGGCAGGCCGCAGTGATCTCCTCGACCAGCGCGGCGGTCTTCTTGATGTCCGGAACGAGCTTCGACAGCATATTACCGGCATCTTGAGCGACCTTGACGGTCTCCGACGACAGCGATCCGATCTCGGCTGCGGCGGCCTGGCTCCGTTCAGCCAGCTTGCGCACTTCGGAAGCGACCACCGCGAAGCCCTTGCCGTGCTCGCCGGCGCGCGCGGCTTCCACTGCCGCGTTGAGCGCGAGCAGGTCGGTCTGACGTGCGATCTCCTGCACGATCGTAATCTTCTCCGCGATGGTCTGCATCGCGTTGACGGCGCGGCCCACCGCGATGCCGCTGGCTTCGGCATCCTTGGCCGACTGGGCCGCGATCTTCTCGGTCTGGTTGGCGTTGTCGGCATTCTGCTTCACGTTCGAGGCCATCTCTTCCATCGAAGAAGAGGCTTCCTCGGCGGACGAGGCCTGCTCGGTCGCGCCCTGCGAGAGCTGCTCGGCGCTCGCGGACAATTCCTGGCTGCCGGCGGAGACGTTCTGTGCCGCGGTGAGAGCCTCGGACACGATCTGACGAAGCTTCTCGATCATGCGCTCGAGCGCAAGGCCGAGCGTGTCCTTGTCCGACAGCGGCCTGGCTTCGACCGTGAGGTTGCCATGGGCAATCTCGTTAGCGACCGCCGCGGTGGCATTCAGATTGGCGGTCATCGCATTGAGGGACGACACGAGATCGCCGACCTCGTCATTGCTGGACACGCTGATCTTCTGGCTGAGATCGCCGACGGATACAGCGTTGGCGAGACCAACTGCGCGGGCGAGCCCGCGGCTGATATTGAGCGCGATCCAGGTCGCCGAAGCGACTGCGATCAACAGCGCAGCGCAGATCATGCTGATCAGAAGCATCTTCGCGAAGGCCGCGTCCCTGGCGCCCTCCTCCGCGACCTCGGCCATCTGCTTTTCGTTCCGCTGAACGTACTGCTCGATGGCATCCAGAGCCTCGTTGAAGGCTTTGCGGCCTTCGCCGCCGGCGATCGCCGCCGCCTTCAGGTTGCCGGCTTCCGACGTCAGACGCGAGACGTTGTCGACGACCTTCGCGAGACGGTCAAACTGCGCGTTAACGCCGCTGACCGCACCTGCCTGATTCACTTGCGCGACGGCCGCCTTGAGACCGGCCAGCCGCTGGTTGGTCTCCTTCACATCGGCTTCGACCTCCTGCAGCGTCGTGACCGAATAGCTCGAGACGACCGAACGTGCGAGCCGCGCGACCTCACTGCGGGCCGTCAGCAATCCAGCCGCGCGCTGGCTCTCGGAACCGCTGCCACCGGCTTCCACGAGCGCTGCATCCAGCATTGCGTCGAGGTCCTTGACCGCCGGCTGGCCTTCGGACTTCCACAGCTGGGCGGCCCTGTTGTTGGAGTTGAGCAGCGCAAATTTTCCGGCCTGATCTTCCTGCTCGTTCATGCGCTTGATCGGACCGGCGGCCTGATCAAGCAGGCGCCGTCCGGCCTCGCTCGCTTTGCTATAGAGTTCGCTATTGAGCTTGAGCGTCTTCTCGCGACGCGTCAGCATCGCGTTGTAATTGTCTTGCGTCTCCTTATCGGAGACGGCCTGTATCATGCGGGTCTCAGCGCGCTGTTGCGACTGGATTGCGCTCATGACGTCGGCGGCCAGCTTCGTGCGATTGGCCTGGCCGACGATGCGCTCCTGCTGTTCCGTCAGCGTGGAGAGAGAATGATAGGCGACTCCTCCAGTAATCATCGAGAGAGCGATGACTGCGCCGAACGCAGATGCGAGCTTTGCCTTGACGGTGAATCTCATTTTCAGTCTCGTAGTTCGAATGGAATTGAGGTGGATTGGGCTTAGCCACGCATTACTGGTAGGAGCTCAGGCGGCGCAGAACGCATCCGGCGCCGTTTCTCGGACTTCTGGAACCTCATCGTTGGCCATCAGCTTGGCGAGATCGAAGATCACGACGAATTTTTCCCCCTTGCGGCCGATGCCGGCTGCATAATCGGACTGCCACTTGCCGCCGACCTCGGGCACTGGCTCGATCGCCTGCTCGTCGATGTCGGTGACCTCGAAAACGCAATCGGCGACGAAACCGACGCCGACCAGACGGTCCTTCATCGGCACGTCGAGGATGATGATGCGCGTCGCCTCAGTCGCGGCGACGCTGGGCAAGCCAAGCTTGGTCCTGAGATCCACGATCGGATAACCGCTGCCCCGCACATCGATCATGCCGAGCAGAAAGTTCGGCGCGTGCGGCAGCCGCGAGATCGGCCGCATGTCCAGGATCTCCCGGACGTTGCGGATGCTGATGCCGAACGTCTCGCCGGCGAGACCGAGCGTCAGATATTGCGAGGTTGCGGCCATGATGCAGCCCAAGGGTCCGGGGTTGGGAATGAATGCGGTCCGGCATCAGAGCCGGACCGATTGATTAGCGTTGGAACTCGGCGTCGCGCTCGTCTTCGTCCTCGTGCATGTCGAAGGCGAAGCCGCCGCCGCCGCCGGCGACTTTCATCGCACGCGCCGGCTTGCGGAGAGGCGCGGGCCTCTTCCCACTGCGATCCGCTGCTGCCATGTGCGCAGCCTTGGCACGAAGCTGGGTGACGGCCCGGTCGATCGGCGCCGGCGCTGCAGTTTCGCCGCGTCCGCCATGCTCGATGCGGAAGAACGAGATCGTCGACTGGAGCTGCTCGGCCTGCGAGGCAAGCTCCTCCGAGGTCGAGGACACCTGCTCGGAGGCGCTGGCGTTCTGCTGGCCGACCTTGTCGAGCTGCTGGATCGCCTGGTTGATCTGGGCCGAGCCGACGTCCTGCTCACGGCAGGCTGCAGTGATCTCCTGGACCAGTTCGGCCGTCTTCCTGATGTCGGGCACGAGCTTGGACAGCATCGCGCCGGCGTCCTGCGCGACCTTCACGCTCTCGCTCGACAGCGTGCCGATGTCGGCAGCGGCCGCCTGACTGCGTTCCGCCAGCTTGCGCACTTCGGAGGCGACCACGGCAAAGCCCTTGCCGTGCTCGCCGGCGCGCGCGGCCTCCACTGCCGCGTTGAGCGCGAGCAGATCGGTCTGGCGCGCGATCTCCTGTACGATCGTGATTTTCTCTGCGATAGTCCGCATCGCCTCGACCGCACGGCCTACGGCAACGCCGCTGGCTTCCGCATCCTGGCCGATTGGGCCGCGATCTTCTCCGTCTGATTGGCGTTGTCGGCGTTCTGCTTCACGTTCGAGGCCATCTCCTCCATCGAGGACGACGCTTCCTCGGCCGACGAGGCCTGCTCGGTCGCGCCCTGCGAGAGCTGCTCTGCGCTGGCGGACAGCTCCTGGCTGCCGGCGGACACATTCTGGGCGGCCGTAAGCGCCTCCGAGACGACCTGCCGGAGTTTCTCGACCATGCTGTTCAGCGATCTGGTGAGATCGCCGATCTCGTCATTGCTGGAGACATCGATCGTCCGGCTGAGATCGCCGTTGGCAACCGAGCCAGCGAGCCCCACCGCGCGGCCGAGACCGCGGGCGATGCTGACGGAGATCCAGATCGCGGCTATCAGACCAATCGCAAGCGAGGCAAGGACGAACGAGACCAACAGGAAGTGGGCACGATTGCCATCTGCATGAGCCTGGGCGGCCTGATTTGCCATGTTTTTCCTGGAGTTCATGACGTAGGCCTCGGCGGCTTCCATCGCCTCGCCAACGGCCTTGCGAACCTCAGTCATGGAGCGTTCGGCCGCCTTTGTCTTGTCGGTCCGGGCGGTCTTCAGGGTCTCGTCCTGCACCGCGTTCATATGCGCATAGGCAGCGGCGAAGCCGTCGAGCAGCTTCTTGCCTTCGGGAGAGGCCGCAGCGTGAATCTCGTCCTTCAGCTTCAGAAGCGTCTCACGTTGCTTGGCGATCTCGGCAAGGAAATGCTGCGTTTCGCTTTCGGGCGCGAGAATGAGATTCTTCTCGGCGCGAACCTGGAGCAGGATTGCTCGCTCGATCTCAGCCGCTCGTTCCATCCGGCCGGCGCGCGCCACCAGGCTATCGGCGGTGTCGATCATGTCGCTCAGCTTCACATAAGCGAGGCCTCCCGCGGCCATGGAGAGCAACAGAATTACGCCGAATGCACTGGCAAGCTTTGCCTTGACGGTAAATCTCATATCCAGCCCCTACCGATCTCGCCCCGAGATCTCATTTCAATTCAGAATGCGTTCCATGTTCGGAACGATGACGAACTCTTCACGCCACTTCGCAATGAAGCGAATGAACTCCGGTTTCCAGTGCATGCCGACACGCGGCGTCTGCTGCACGTCGGCCTGCAAGATCTCCGTGACCTCGTAGACCTTGTCGGCGGTGACGCCGACCAGAACCGGCTCACCGTCGAGCTCGAGCTCGATGACGACGATGCGCGTGTCGGCCGAAGCCTCCAGCTGCGGCATGCCGAAACGGATGCGCAAATCGGCGAGCGGAATGACGTTGCCGCGCACGTTGATGACGCTGGGAACGAAGGCGCGCGCGCCCGCGACCTTGGTCACGGGCACGGGATCGATGATCTCGCGGACGAGGCCCGCATCGAGTGCGAACTTCTCCTCACCGAGACCGATCATCACGACCTGCCTCGCGCCCGGCTGATGTTCCCCTGACAGTCCGTCGTTCATCACGCCGCCTCGTTGATATGCTGCTTCTCGACCTTCGACTGCGCCAGCGCGACCAGTTGCGCGACGTCGAGGATCAGCGCCGCCGTGCCGTCACCCAGAATGGTGGCGCCGGAGAAGATGGTGACGTCCGAATGCAGCTTGGACAGCGATTTGATCACGGTCTGGTGGTTGCCGATGATCTGGTCGGCGACGAGGCCGACCCTGGTTTCGCCGGTCGAGATGATGATGGTCTTCTGGTGCCGGTCCGGCGATCCCGATGCCGCCATAAGCTCGCGCAAGCGCAGGAAGGGGACGAGATTGCCGCGCACGTTGAGGAAGTTGCGGCCGCGCGAGCGCTCGTCATCGGCGGTGAGCTCGACGCACTCCTCAACCGCCGACAGCGGAATGATGTAGCGGCCTTCGCCGACGCGGATCAGGAGACCCTCGATGATCGCCAGCGTCAGCGGCAGCCGCAGCGTGACCGTGGTGCCCTGGCCCGGCCTGGTCGACAGGTCGATCGAACCGCGCATGTTCTCGATGGTGCGCTTGACCACGTCCATGCCGACGCCGCGGCCGGACAGCGCGGAGATGGTCTGCGCCGTCGAGAAGCCCGGGTGGAACAGGAATTGATGGATCTCGTGATCGGTGAGCACGGCCCCGGCTGCGATCAGCCCCTGCTCTTCCGCTTTCGCACGGATGCGCGCGGTGTTGAGGCCGCCACCGTTATCCTTGACGGTGACGAGCACCTGCGCGCCGGAATGGACCGCGGCGAGCTCGATCCGGCCCTGCTCGGTCTTGCCCTTGGCGGCGCGGGTCGCATTGTCCTCGATGCCGTGGTCGATGGCATTGCGGATCAAATGGACCAAGGGATCGGCGAGGCACTCGATCATGGTCTTGTCGAGCTCGGTATCTTCGCCTGACGTGACGAACTCGACCGGCTTCGACAGGTCGCGCGACAGATCGTGCACCAGGCGGCGGAAGCGGCCGAACAGCGAGCCGATCGGCACCATGCGCGCGCCCATCGTGGTGTCGCGCAAAGAGGAGGCAAGGCGTTCGATTTCTTCGGCGATCATCTTGATCGAGAGATCCGAGCCGGACGAGGCGAGCTGGGTCAGCCGCGCCTGGGCGATGACGAGCTCGCCGACGCGGTCCATCAATTCGTCGAGGCGTTCGGCCTGGACGCGAACGGTGGCGATGCCGCGTTCCTCGCGTTTGGTCTCGGGCTTGGTGTCCGGCTTTGATTCAAATTTCTGCTCGGTCTTTGCGATGGGCTGCTCGACGGCGGGCGCGGCAGCGACCTCGACCACCGGGGCTGGCATCTCGACCGTCGGGGCCGGCGGCTCCTCGTCGAGCAGGTTGAACAGCGGCGCAGGCGCGGGCGCTTCGACGACTTCCAGAGGCGAGAGCGTCAGCTTCATCTCGTCCTGGACGAACATGAAGACGTCGTCGATCGCGTCCTTGTCGCAGGCCGCGTGCAGCTTGACGTCCCATTTCAGATAGCAGTCTTCCGGCTCCATCTCGTCGAGGAACGGGATGCCGTCCGTGATCGGGACCACGAAGCAGGGACCGAGCTTGCAGAGATCTTCCAGCAGGTCGAGCGGATTCGAGCCGTTGCGCAGGATGTGAGATTCGAATTCGAGATACAGGTGCCAGCCGGCCTGCTTGCTCTCGGCAGGAGCCAGCGGCGGCGCCTCGGTGATCTCGGCGACCGGAGCGGAGGGATGGTCGAATGAGACGAAGCGCTTGAGGTCGTCGAGGATGGCCTCGCCGATGACGTCGTCGGTCGATTGCGGATCCTCGATCAGCGCGCGGATATAGTCCTTGGCGGCGAGCGCGACCGAGATCAGCTCCTGCGTCGGCTTGATCTCGCCCTTGCGGACACGGTCGAAGGCGGTCTCGAACTCGTGGGTGAAAGAGGCGACCTTGTCGAAGCCGAACATGGCGCCCGAGCCCTTGATCGTATGCAGGGCGCGGAAGGCGGAATCGACCAGCTCGCGGTCGTCTGGACGCTGGCCGAGATCGAGCAGAGCCCCTTCAAGAACTTCAAAGAGTTCGCTGGCTTCCTGACGAAAGACCTCGGTCGGGTCCATTGCGCTCATGCACGCACCAGCTTGCCGACGACGGCGAGCAGCTGCTCGGGCTTGAACGGTTTGGTGATCCAGCCGGTGGCGCCGGCGCTCTTGGCTTCCTGCTTCACCGTGTCGTTGGATTCGGTGGTCAGGAACACGATGGGCATGCCGACCGCGCTCGGCAGCTTGCGCAGCGCCCTGATCAGCTCCAGCCCGTTCATGACGGGCATGTTGAGGTCGGTGATGACGAGGTCGAGCTTGCCGGCCTGGGCTTTGGCGAGGCCTTGCGCGCCGTCGCCGGCCTCGATCACGCTATGACCGGCCGGCTCGAGCACGACCTTGATCATTTGCCGGATGCTGGGAGAATCGTCGACGGTCAGGATCGTGGCCATCAGATGCCATCTTTCTTTTGCGGGAAGTGCTGATCGATCATCGCCTCGCTGGCGAAGCCGGCGCGGTGCAGGGTGTTGCGGAAAGACTGGGAGATGGAGGTCAGCACCACGGGGCGGCCTTGCGCCTCGCCGGTCTTTGCGGTCGACAGCAGAAGCTGGATCGACGTCACGTCGGCCTTGTCGACGTTCGAACAGTCGATCTCGAGCCGCTGCTGGCGTCCGAACGCCTCGCGAATGAGGTCATAGACGCTGCGAATGGCCGCGATGCTGCAATCAGCGGGTAACCGCAACGACCACTTCGGCTCCGTGGGATTGAGCGCCATCGCTGCCCCGCTATTGCTAAAATTCCGCTACACGTTTGACGTGAATCGAGTGAGCAAAACCCTAACGCGATGGTCCGTACAACTACGGGTCACATTCTGTCGGAATTCGCGCAAGTGCCTGCAGACGTGCACAGCTCCGTGAAATTACGTACTGCGGCAGCCCGATGTGCACGTGTTCCTCATTTGCTTCGCGTTAAATTCGCCCGGGTTATGCGTGGGGTTCGTGCCTTTGCCAGCGAACAGAGCCCGGCCACCGATGCTCACCCAAGCGCTCCTGGTTGATGACAGCCGCTCCGTCCTCAACTTTCTGAAACGCCATATCGAAGCCGAAGGCCGGGTCGAGGCCACGACCTTCCTCGATCCGGTGGAGGCGCTGGCCTGCGCGCGCGAGCGCGTCTTCGACCTCGTGCTGGTGGACTACGAGATGCCGCATATGGACGGCATCAGCTTCATTCGTGTCTTCCGGTCCCTGCCCGGCTGCGCCGACATCCCGATCGCGATGATCACCTCGCGGCAGACCGACGACCTCAAGATGGAAGCGCTGCAGGCAGGTGCAACCGATTTCCTGCCCAAGGCTCCGCAAAGCGTCGAGATGACGGTGCGCCTGCGGAATTTGATTCAGCTCGGTGCAGCCGTGCGCAAGCTCAACGATCGTGCCGCACATCTGGCCAGCGAAGTCGCGGCGGCCACGCGAATGCTCGGCGAGCGCGAGGAGGAGATCATCCTGCGCCTCGCACTCGCGGTCGAATACCGCGACAACGACACCGGCGAGCACACCCTGAGAGTCGCCCGCTATAGTCGCATCATCGCCGAGCAGCTCGGCCTGCCGGCCCGGCTCTGCCGCGACATCTATCTCGCCGCGCCGCTGCACGACGTCGGCAAGGTCGCCATTCCCGACAATATCCTGCTCAAGCCCGGCAGGCTCACCGACGAGGAGATGGCGGTGATCAGGACGCATGCCGCGATCGGCGAGCGGATCCTGGCGGACTCCGGCTGCGAACTGATCCAGCTCGGTGCACAAATTGCCGCAGGTCATCACGAGCGCTGGGACGGCGCGGGCTATCCGAGCGGCCTCAAAGCCGAATCGATTCCGATCGCCGCGCGCGTGGTCGCGGTCGCCGACGTCTTCGACGCCCTGACCACCCGGCGGCCTTACAAGGAGCCGATGCCGCTCGAGATGGCGCGCGACTACCTGGTGGAGAACAAGGGCCGGCAGTTCGATCCGGCCTGCGTCGAGGCCTTCCTGTCGCGCTGGGACGAGGTGATCGAGATTGCCGGCCAGCGGACGATCGCTTTTCAGAGGACCGAGGCTCCTCTTGCTCCCACTGTAGAGAGTGCGGGCCATCCGACCGCGGCCGTGCCGGCCGCCTGACGGGAGCAATCCGCCAACACCTTGCGACAGCTTGGTTTTTTCTCTGGTCGCCGGTTTGAACCGGTTGCTGCTAGAGTGGCACCAATCACTGAGTGATTCTGGTCACACTTATCCCGGGCAGCCCCTGCTAAGCATCGAACCGGGACCGGGCACCGGTAACATCGTCGAATTGGATGAGAACTCCCATGAGAAGCCTGATCGGCGCCTTTGTCGGCGCGTTCTGTCTTGCGGCCCCCGCTGTGGCGGAGACACCTGCCGCGATCGTCGAGGACGTCCAAGGCAAGGTCGATGGCGTCGCGTTCATGGACTATGTGGCGCCGGGCAAGATCATCAAGCTCGGGCCCAAGGCCAGCATCACGCTCAGCTACCTCAAATCCTGCCAGCGCGAGACCATCAGCGAGGGCGTCGTCCTTGTCGGGGCCGAGCAGAGCACCGTGCAGCTGGGCGAGATCAAACGCGAACAGGTGCCGTGCGATACCAATGCGGCAAGACTCCCGGAGCGCCAGGCGAACCAGAGCGCGGCGACGACCTTCCGCACCATGCGAGCTGATGCAAAGGGCGGTCCGGCCAAGCTGCCGACGCTCTACGGCGTCTCCCCGCTGGTGCAAGCCAAAGCCGGCAGCACGCTGGTGATCGAGCGCACCGACGGCAAGGAGCCCACGATCAGCGTATCGCTCAAGGGCGAGAACATGGTCGGCAACAAGTTCTATGATTTTGCCAAGGCCGGAAAGTCACTGACCCCGGGCGGCAGCTATCTCGCCATTGTCGGAGCCAAGCGCTACACCTTCCTGGTCGATGCCAGCGCCACCACCTCGCCGACCCCGATCATCGGCCGCCTGCTGCGTCTCGAATAGACGGCCTGCAACGGCGCGATGCGGCGGATCGGGGGACGGGACATCTTTGCAGCGATGCTGATTGCGCTCCTGGCGGGCGCGATCTTCACGTCCCCACCGCTCCAGACGCTGCAAGGCCTCTCGCTCGACATCCTCACGGCGCTGCGCGCCAAGCTGGTCGGCGAGCGCCGCGATCCCGCGACGTCGCCGGTGGTCGTGGTCGCCATCGACGGCGAGACCTACGACACGCCGCCCTTCAAGGGATCGCCGACGCAGACCTGGACGCGCGAGATCGGACGGGTGCTCGGCAGCATCACCGAGGGCGGCGCCAAGGTCATCGGCTACGACGTCATCTTTCCGAGCTCGATAGAGCAATCCGAGATTCCCTTTGGCGAGGCGCCGCTCGGCGCGCGCATGAGGGGGTTCGACCGGGACTATTTGATCGCGCTGCGACAGCTCTCCGACAGCGGCAAGCTGGTGCTCGGCGAGATCCTGAGCCACGACCATCCGGAGCGGCCCTACCGCGCGCAGCAATTGGCGGTGCGGACCAACATCCGCGCGCTCAACGTCCACACCGACGCGGACGATGTCATCCGCCGGATGCCGCTGAGTTTCTCCGTCGACGGCAAGCCGGTGCCCGCCATGGCCGTCGAGCTCGCCGCCCGCGCGCTCGGCGCAACGCCCGAGATCGCGGCGTCGGGTGCGACCGAACTGTCCGGCTATGCCATCCCGAGCGCGGTGCCGAACACGCTGACGCTCAACTTTCGTGGGCTGGGCCGTGACGTTCCGACCTTCTCCTTCGCCGACCTGCGCGCCTGCGTCGAGAAGGGCGACCGCGACTTCTTTCGCCGCGCCTTCGACGGCAAGGTCGTGCTGCTCGGCAGCGTCCTCAATTTCGACGACCGCAAGCTCACCTCGATGCGCCTGTCCGGCGGATATGACGGGACGCCGGGGGCGCGCTGCGCCCTGCCCGCGCCCGAGCGGGCCGCGCAACGCGCGCGCAGCGCCGTCGCGGGCGTCTTCGTGCATGCCACCGTCGTGCGCAACCTGATCGAGCGCGATGCGGTGACGGAGCTTGGCTTTCCCGCGCGGAGCATTCTCACGGTCGCGTTCGCGCTCGTCATTGCGTGCGTGGCCTGCATGCTCGCGCCGGGCGGCGCGCTGATGGCCTGGCTCGGCCTCACCGCGGTTTACGCCGCTATCGCGGTTGGAGCGTTCGTTCATGCACTCGCGCTGCCGCTGACCGAGCCCGCGCTCGCGAGCCTCGCCGCGCTCGCGATGATGATCGGCTACCGCTTCGTGCTGGCCGATCGTGACGAGCGTTTCCTGCGCCAGAGCTTCGCCTTCTATCTCGCCCCCGAAGTGATCGACACCATGGTGGCCTCCGGCAAGATGCCGGCGCTTGGCGGCGAGATGCGCAACGTCACCATGTTCTTCTCCGACCTCAGCGGTTTCTCCTCCATTGCAGAAACGATGACCCCGGGCGAGCTGGTGACGCTGATGAACGAATATCTGTCAGCTATGACCGACATCATCGAAGCCCATGGCGGCTATGTCGACAAATATATCGGCGATTCCATCGTCGCCATGTTCGGCGCCCCGGCCGACGATCCCGCACATGCGCGCAATGCAGTGCGTGCCGCACTGAAATGTCACCAGAAGCTCGCAGAGCTCAATGCCAGCCATCCCGCTTTCGCCGGCCACGGTCTGTCGCATCGCATCGGCCTCAACAGCGGCGAAGCCGTGGTCGGCAATATCGGCTCGCGCCGCCGCTTCAACTACACCGTCATGAGCGACACCGTGAACGTGGCCTCGCGGCTCGAAGGCGCCAACAAATATTACGCCACCGCGATCATGGCATCGGAAACCACGATGGCGCAGACCGGCGACACGTTCGCCTGGCGCGAGCTCGATGCGATCAGGGTGCAGGGACGCGGCGAGGCAATCAGGGTGTTCGAGCCGATGGCGGAGCAAGGCGCCGAGAGCGACTTGCAGGCGAAGGTGGCCGCAGCCTATGCCGAAGGGCTGGCCTGCTGGCGGACAAGGAATTTCGCCACCGCGGCGGAAGCGTTCGAGAAAGTGGCAAGCATCGATCCTGTCTCGTCCATGTTCGCGAAGCGCGCGCGGGCGTTCGCCACAAACCCGCCCCCGCCCGAATGGACGCCGGTCAATACGCTGGAAGGTAAGTAGCGACGACGGCCAAGCGCGCTGCCTTCCCCTCTCCCCTTATGGGAGAGGGTGGCTCGCCGCGCAGCGGCGAGACGGGTGGGGGGTACCTTTCCGCGCGTGAACCGCTCGCAGTGGAGTTCGCTGAAGCAACCCCTCATCTGGCGCTTCGCGCCACCTTCTCCCACAAGGGGAGAAGGAAAGGCACCATCGCGCGCTGCGAGATCATCCCGTTAAAACGGCAGTCCCACATAATTCTCCGCGAGCAGGCGCTGCGCCGTCTCGGACGACAGCAGATAGTCCAGCTCCGTCTGCTGCAGCCGATCCTCATAGTCGAGCCGGTCCGGGAAGCGGTGCAGCAGCATCGTCATCCACCAGGAGAAGCGCTGCGCCTTCCAGATCCGCGCGAGCGCCTTGGCGGAATAGCCGGCAAGGCCGGAATCGTCGCCGTTCTGGTAGTGCGCGAGCAGAGCGTGATAGAGATAATAGATGTCGGAGCCCGCGCTGTTGAGCCCGCGCGCGCCGGTCGGCGGCACGATATGCGCGGCATCGCCGGCGAGGAACAGGCGGCCATAGCTCATCGGTTCGGCGACGAAGCTGCGCAAGGGCGCGATGCTCTTCTCGATCGACGGACCCGTGGTCAGGCGATCGGCGACCTCCACCGGCAGGCGGCGCTTCAG
Source organism: Bradyrhizobium sp. CCGE-LA001 (assembly GCF_000296215.2). NCBI lineage: Bacteria > Pseudomonadati > Pseudomonadota > Alphaproteobacteria > Hyphomicrobiales > Nitrobacteraceae > Bradyrhizobium > Bradyrhizobium sp. CCGE-LA001. The sequence goes on from NZ_CP013949.1 coordinate 6,082,318, forward strand.
CTCGGCCCAGAACGCGTCATCGCTCCAGTCCTCGACCTTGTCCGTCAGCGGCACCTCGACGTAATAGCGGCTCAGCACTTGGGAGCGCAGGGAGCAGAGCGCAAAGCCGCGCTCGTGCTTGACGTAGATCAGTTCGGGCGACACCGGCTTGGTGCGCGACAGCACCCCTAACCAACCGAACGGATAGACCTTCTCATATTCACGCAGCACGTCCTTCGGGATCGACCTGCGACTGACACCGTGAAAGCCGTCGGCGCCGACGATATAGTCGCAATCGACGCGGATCGTCTCACCGTTCGAGCGATAGGTGACATAGGGACGGTCCGACGTCAGATCGTGCGGCCTCACGTCTTCGGCATTGTGCACGACCTTGCCGCCCAGGCGGTCGCGCGCCTCGTAGAGGTCGCGCGTCAGCTCGGTCTGGCCGTAGACCAGCACCGAGTTGCCGCCGGAATGCTTGTGCAGATCGATCTTGGAGAGCACGCCGGCATGGGCGATTTCGAACCCGTGGTGGATTTCGCCCTCGCGGTCCATCCGCTCGCCGCACTGCGCCTCGCGCATCAGCTTGGCGAAGCCGTGTTCCAGCACGCCGGCGCGGATGCGGGCGAGCACATGCTCGCGGCTGTATTTCTCCAGCACGACCGTATCGATGCCCTGCAGATGCAGGAGTTGGGACAACAGCAGCCCTGACGGTCCGCCGCCGATGATACAGACCTGAACTTTCATTTTTGCGTCCTCCCGTCGGCACTTTTTTGCAGATCCAGCGCCGCGGACCGATGGAGGGTTTCGCCTTTGTCTTGTACTATTCGAACATGAGGAGCGCAGCCCCTGCCCCGGCGATCCGGGTCTACAATCTTTTCGGCGAGTCCGGCGATCTGCCCGATGTCGTGCATTGCGAGACCATCGCGTCGCGCTCGGTGCTGCACGACTGGACGCTGGCCGTGCACCGCCATGCCCGGCTGCATCAGGTGCTGCTGATCGAGCGCGGCGGGGGCGAGGCGACGCTCGACGGCCGCGTGGTGCCGCTCAAGCCGATGCAGATCGTCAACGTGCCGGTCGGCCATGTCCATGGCTTCCGCTTCGTGCCTGACACTCAAGGCTGGGTGCTGACCATCGCCGCGGAAATTCTCGACGAGACGCTGCTCGCCGCGGAAGGCTTGCGGGCTGCGTTGTCGCGATCGGCCGTTGTGCGCGGCACGCCGCAGATCCGCACCACCATGAAGCAGATCTTTGCCGAGCACGCCGCGCGCGATTTCGGCCGCGCGCATGTGCTGCGCGCCTTGTCCTCGGCCATGATCGGGCTGGTGGCGCGCGCCCTCACGAGCGAAAGCGGCGGCAACGGTTCGTCAGAAACCGGATTGTTCCGCCGCTTCGAAGCGCTGCTGGAGCAGCACCATCTGGAGCGCTGGAGCGTCGCCGACTATGCCGGGGAACTGTCGGTCACCCCGACGCATCTGAACCGGATCACGCGGGCGGCGACCGGCGACACCGCCTCGCACCTGATCCTCAACCGGCTGATCCGCGAGGCGCGGCGCAACCTCGTCTACACCAACCTGCCGGTCTCGACGATCGCCTATACGCTCGGCTTCGAGGACCCCGCCTATTTCAGCCGCGTCTATGCCGCGGCCACGGGCCTATCGCCGCGCGCTTTTCGGGCGCAGCTCCATGGCGAGGCGGCGAAATCGCGATAGACCTCGCTGCCACTTACCTTCGTATATAGGGTCCCATCCTTTGGATAGCGCCCGTTTACCTCCGTACAATTGAGCGGGGAGCGCGGCCGCCTTAGCGTGGCGGCATTCGGCGCCCTGGCGCTGGTGGCATGGGACCTCCCTAACCTTGGCGCAAGGCGGCCATACCTGTCCGGTCGTCTGCGCCGCTTTTTTCAGCAAGCCATCGGCGGCTTGAGTGTTGTGCCGTCGACATACCGCGCCCCGGCGACTGACCGGCGGCTTTCGTGCGGAACTGGGGATTTGAGCAGAATGCCTTCGATTGGGAAGATCGCACTCTTTATCGACGGCTCCAATCTCCATGCCACCGCCAAAGCGCTCGGCTTCGACATCGATTACAGGCGTCTGCTTGGTGAATTCCAAAGCCGAGGCACGTTGTTGCGGGCCTTCTACTACACGACCGTCGTCGAGGATCAGGAGTATTCGTCGATCCGCCCCTTGGTCGACTGGCTCGACTACAATGGATACACGGTCGTCACCAAGCTCACCAAGGAGTTCCTCGACGGCACGACCGGCCGCCGCAAATTGCGGGGCAGCATAAACGTCGAGCTTGCCGTAACCGCAATGGAGCTCGCCAGGCATGTCGATCAGATCGTGTTGTTCTCAGGGGACGGAGATTTCCGTTCGATGGTGGAAGCGTTGCAGCGCCGCGGTGTCCGCGTGACGGTCGTCTCCACGCTTTCCACTCAGCCCCCCATGATCGCTGACGACCTGCGCCGACAGGCTGACGTCTTCATCGATCTGGCAGAACTGAAGCCGCAAGTGGGCCGCGATCCGGCCGAGCGGCCAGTAGCGCGCGAGATGCGCAAGTTACCGCAATTCCTCCAGCGCGGAGCGATCAATCGCGACGACCGGGTGGAATGATCCCGGGACGGCAGCCGCGCTCACACGTCGAAGAACACCGTCTCGTCCGGCCCCTGCAAATTGATCGTGAAGGAATACACGATCTTGCCGGCGCGCTCGCTGCGCGCAGCCACCAGCGTCTTGCGGCGCACTGGCGGCTCGATCAGGTTGAGCACGGGGTCGGCGGCATTGGCGGCCTCCTCGTCCGAGAAATAGAGCCGCGTGTTCAGCCCGATATTGATGCCGCGCGCGACGATCCAGACATTGACGTGCGGCGCGCATTTGCGGCCGGCCCTGTCGGTGATCGCGCCGGGCTTGACGGTCTCGAAGGTCACGAGGCCGCTCTCGAAATCGGAGCCGGCGCGGCCCCAGCCGCGAAACCCTTGCTCCAGCGCACCCGCGGAGCGGTCGGCCGGATGGTTGTAGCGGCCGACCGCATTGGCCTGCCAGATCTCAAGCAGCACGTCGCGGAGCGGCGTGCCGGTGCCGTCGAGCACCTTGCCTTCCAGCGTGATGTGCTCGCCCTTGGTGCCCGGCGTCACCAGGACATTCGAGAAGTTCTTCTCGAAGATGTCGAAGCCGGCCATCGCCGGGATCAGGCCGATATGGACGTAGGGACCGGCGGTTTGCGAGGCGGTTTCCTTGAGGTAGTTGAGCGGCTGTGGCATTGCTCAGTTTCCTTCGGAGCGATTTTCGAAATAAGTGGAGCGCTGGCCGCGTAGCACGATGTCGAAGCGGTAGGCGAGCGAGTCGAACGGCGTCGAGGCGTTGAGATCGAGCGGCGCCACGAGACGGTCGAGCGCGTCCTTGTCCGGGATCGTGGTCAGGATCGGGCAGACCGGGATCAGGGGATCGCCCTCGAAATACATCTGCGTGATCAGCCGCTGCGCGAAGCCCGAGCCGAACACGGAGAAATGGATGTGGGCGGGGCGCCAGCTGTTGACGAAGTTGCGCCAGGGATAGGGGCCCGGCTTCACCGTACGGAAATAGTAGTAGCCGGTGTCGTCGGTGAGCGCGCGGCCGCAGCCGCCGAAATTCGGATCAACCGGCGCCAGATAGGTGTCCTTCTTGTGCCGGTAACGGCCGCCGGCATTGGCCTGCCAGAACTCGACCAGCGTGTTCGGCACGCCGCGGCCGGTCTCGTCCAGCACGCGGCCGTGGACGATGATGCGCTCGCCGACGGGGTCGCCGTCCTTGGCGTAGTTGCGGATCAGATCGTTGTCGAGCGGGCCGAGATCGTTGTGGCCGAACACTGGGCCCGTGATCTCCGAGACTGAATTCTCCAGCGACAACAACGCCTGACGCGGCGAGCGAAGCACCGAGGATTTGTAGCCGGGCGCATGCGCCGGCGGATGGATGGAACGATCGCGCTGGAAGAAGCCGCCGTCCCGCGGCGTGAACGGCTCGGGGCGGTTGAGGCGGGGATCCTGCAGGGCTGGCGCCTGGGCGTTCATCGGCGTTGTCTCTCCCTCTGGCGCCCATCCGGGCGCTCGGCTTGTCGAGAGATCATGGGACGATCTATTCTCAAGATAAATAGATCGATTATAATGAATTACATGAAGGAAATCGATCATTTGGCTCTCGATGGCCACGCCTTGGAGCTGTTCCTCGCCGTGCTGGAAGAAGGCTCGGTAACCGCGGCGGCCACGCGGCTCGGCCTGACGCAATCGGCCGTCAGTCACGCCCTAAACAAGCTGCGGCGGATCGCAGGCGATCCGCTGTTCGCCAAGTCCGGCCGCGGCATCGTCGCAACCGCCCATGCCCAGGCGCTGGCCGGCAAGGCTCGCGCCCTGATCGACGAGATGCGCAGCTTTGCCGGTGGCACTGCGTTCGAGCCGCCGCGCGCGCAGCTCTCGCTGACGGTCGCCGCGAACGACTTCCAGCGCGACCTGCTGCTGCCGCGGTTCTTCGATCATGTCGCCGCGCAAGTGAAGAGCCTGAATTTGCGCGTGATCCCCTCGCAATCGCCCTCGCCCGCGATGCTGCGTGAAAACCGCTGCGATCTGCTAATCACGCCACTGCCGCCGTCCGGTGTCGACATCGTGCAGAAGCGACTCCTGAGCGATCACTACGTCTGCTACTACGACGCCAAGGCGCGCAACGCGCCGGCCGGCCGCGGCGCGTATCTCGCGGCGCGCCACATCACCGTGGTCTATACCGACAACGAGCGGCTCGACTTCGATCGCCGGCTCGCCGCCAACGGATTCCACCGCGACATCGCGATCTCGGTGCCGAGCTTTTCCGGCGTGCCGTCGTTTCTGCGCGGCTCGCAAATGCTCGCGAGCATGCCGAGCCTGCTCGCCTCCGGCGTGATGCGCGGCTTCGCGCAAGCGCGGATTCCGCTGGCGTCCCGCACGCGAACGCTGGCCGAGCTGCCGATGTTCATGGTCTGGCACCAGCGCTATCAGAAGGACCCGGCTCATCGCTGGATCAGGAGCCAGCTCGAGACCGTCGCCGCGACGGCGGCCGCCTGAGCGACGGAGCCCGCGCCTGCGGAAAACCTAAATCCCGCCAAACCCACTGGTTGCGCAGGGGCGGCCACGCTAAAATCGCCCCATGACAGTGACCGACATTGCGAGCCGAACCTACAATCACAGCTGGCGGCTGGATCCGATCATCCGCAGCCTGCTTGATACTGATTTCTACAAGCTGTTGATGTTGCAAATGATTCGGGAAGATTACCCGGATCAGCAGGTGACCTTCTCGGTCATCAACCGCTCGCGCCATGTCCGTCTCGCCGAGATCATCGACGAGGGCGAGCTGCGCGCCCAGCTCGACCATGCCCGCACCATCCGCTTCACCAAGAAGGAGCTGATCTGGCTTGCCGGTAACACCTTCTACGGCAAGACCCACATGTTCTCGGCGGACTTCATCCGCTGGCTGGCTGAATTCCGACTGCCCGAATACGAGCTGCGCAAGGTCGAAGGCCAGTACGAGCTGCATTTCCACGGCCCCTGGGCGCACACCACGATGTGGGAGATTCCGGCGCTCGCGATCCTCAACGAGCTGCGCTCGCGCGCGGCGATGAAGGGCCGCGGCCGCTTCGAGCTCGACGTGCTCTACGCCCGCGCCAAGGCCAAGCTGTGGACCAAGGTGGAGCGGCTGCGCAGGCTGGAAAATCTGCGGCTGTCCGACTTCGGCACCCGCCGCCGCCACGGCTTCCTGTGGCAGCGCTGGTGCGTCGAGGCGGTCAAGGAAGGCCTTGGCTCGTCCTTCATCGGCACCTCGAACGTGCTGCTCGCGATGGACAACGACCTCGAGGCCATCGGCACCAACGCGCATGAGCTGCCGATGGTCGCGGCCGCGCTCGCCAGGGACGACGAGGAATTGCGCTGGGCGCCTTATCGCATCCTCGACCAATGGCGCCAGACCTACGGCGGCAATCTGCTGATCGCGCTGCCCGACGCCTTCGGCACGAAAGCCTTCCTGCGCGATGCGCCGGAATGGGTCGCCGACTGGACCGGCTTCCGACCCGATAGCGCGCCGCCGATCCAGGCCGGCGAGGAGATCATTGCCTGGTGGCAGAAGAAGGGCCGCAACCCCAAGGACAAGCTCCTCGTCTTTTCCGACGCGATGGACGTCGGCTCGATCGAGGAGACCTATCACCACTTCGCCGGCCGGGTGCGGCTCTCGTTCGGCTGGGGCACAAACCTCACCAACGATTTCGTCGGCTGCGCGCCGGACGGCTCGTTCAATCTCGATCCGATCTCGCTGGTCTGCAAGGTGTCGTCGGTCGACGGCCAGCCGGCCGTCAAGCTCTCCGACAATCCGGAAAAGGCGACCGGCCTGCCCTCGGAGATCGAGCGTTACCTGCGCGTGTTCGGCGATGCCGGCCGCGTGCGCAAGCCGGTGCTGGTGTAGCAGCAAGCACACCAGACTCTCTCGACGACGGAGATCGTGTAGCGCTCATCCGCCGTCATTGCGAGGAGCTCGCGACAAAATTGCGAAGCAATTTTGCGCCGACGCGACGAAGCAATCCCGACTGCCTCAGCTGAACGGTGTGGATTGCTTCGCTGCGTTCGCAATGACGAGCATTGTTAGCCGATATCGGGCAAACTGCGATTTCGCGGCATTTGAAACGATCTGCGCACATCCACGTCACATTACTTTCACCGTCCGGCACGGTCCCCCGCGCTTTTCAGGTCGAGTTAAGCAACCATGCGCTCTACTTCGCGTTGCAGGCGCGACGCTCCGTTGGGATCGTTGATCGATTTGGGGAACGCAGGGTGTTTCGCAGAACCGCGACGTCGCCGAAGGGCGACAGCTTCCTTCACGTCATCAAGCTTGTCTCGCCTTTCGTGATGGTCGTCCTGCTCCAGGCGGCAATCGCGGGATTCAGCCTCGAGGTGATGTCGTCGGTCCGTGCCTATGTGGCGGGCGAGGCGCTGTGGTCGCGCTCGCAGAAGAACGCCGTCTATTTCCTCAACCGCTACCTGCATTCAGGCGAGCCAAGCCAGTTCGCGCAATATCAGGCCTCCCTTGCCGTCCCCATCGGCGACGAGTTCGCGCGCTGGGCGCTCGAGCGCGACCCGGTCGACGCCGAAGCTGCTCGCATCGGCTTCCTGCAAGGCGGCAACCATCCCGAGGACGTGCCGGGACTGATCTGGCTATTTCGCTACTTCAACCGCGTCAGCTTCCTCCAGGACGCAATCCGCGAATGGGCTGCCACCGATCCCATGCTGCTGGAGCTGAGCGTGTTCGGGGAGGTTATCCGGTCCGAGCTCCAGAACGGGCCCATTCAGGACGTCAAACGCCTGCAAGTCCTGTCCGCGCGGCTCTCCGAGCTCAACGCACAATTCACGGTGCACGCCAACAGGTTCTCCACCGTGCTCGGCGAAGGCTCCCGCACGATCAAAGTGACGCTGACCTTTATCAACATCGCCACCGCCGCGATGCTGATCCTGCTTCTGATCTGGCACACGCGACGCCTGGTGCAGCAACGACAGGCCTTCGAGGACGCCCTGCATGCCGAGAAGGAGCGCCTGGCCTGGCAGGCCTCGCACGACTGGCTGACGGGTCTCGCCAATCGCCGCGCCTTCGAGGCGCGCCTGCAAAGCGAGCTGGACAACGTTGCGGCCGGTCCGCTCGGACTGATCCTGCTCGACCTCGACGAGTTCAAGAGCGTCAACGACGGCTTCGGCCATCTCGCCGGCGACCGCCTGCTCTGCCAGATCTCAAACCTGCTGCAACGGGACCGGCGGCCGCATGATCTGGTGGCCCGGCTCGGCGGCGACGAATTCGGCCTGATCCTGCCGCAGTGCTCGCCGATCGATGTCATGGATCTCGCCGAGCAGCTGCGCCGGTCACTCGAGCTGTTCAATTTCGCCTGGGACGATCGTTGCTTCGCGGTGACCGCCAGCATCGGTGTCGCTTGCATCGCCGACCGCAGCATCACGCTCGAGGATGCCATGCGGCGGGCCGATGCCGCCTGCTACCGCGCCAAGGAAAAGGGACGCAACCGCGTTCAGGTCGATCGCGGACGAGCGGAGGTCGTCGTCGTGGGGCCACGCCCGCGCGAGGCCGTCGCGGCGCGAGGCTGAAGCGCTCACTTGGGACGCCGCAGAGGCAAAATGCCGAGGCCGGCGAGATGGGCGTCGACGAACTGCTCGATCTGCTGGTGCAGCATCTGCGGCGGCACGGCCACCATGCGCTCCTCGAGGCCGAGCGAGATGATGCCATGCACCGCGGAAAACAGCGTGCGCGACAGCAGCGCGATCTTCACGTCATCCGCGTCCGGCAATAGCCGCACCAGGGGTGGATGCATCAGCGCGAACGCATCCATGACCATCTGGAGGATGTCGTCCGGATAAGGACGATCGTCCTCCATCCGGTGCTCGAACAGCGACCGCAGCAGGTTGGCGTGGCCTGCAAAGAAGTCGAGATAGGTCGCGGCAAGACCATAGAGTTGGCGGACGGGATCCTCGGCAGGAACGGCGCGGAGCTGCGCTGTGAGCGCCTGAACCGTCTCCCGATTGACGGTCAGGATGACCCCGTCGAAGTCGCCGAACTCATTATAGACGCTGCCGACCGAACAGCCGGCGGCCTCCGCGACGTCACGAACCTTCAATGATCTCAATCCCTTAGACGAGATAATGCCGCGGGCGATCTCCACGATCTGGAGCCGCCGCCGATTTTTTTTCTGCTCCCGCAGCGATTCTTCTTGAACATTGTTCATTTTCAAGCTACTCATGTGAACATTGTTCAATTTAACCTGGAGACCTGCAAAATGCAAACCCTTGCTGTTGATATCGCCTTCACCTTCGTCGATGACGCCACCGCTCTCGTGACCGGCCTCGGCCGGGCCCTGCTGCGGTTCGCCATGACCCCGATCGATCGGATCGCCAATGCCTGCGACATCGCCGGCGTGCTCGCCGAGCGGCGGGCGACCTTCCGGATGTGGCGGGCGAGCCGTGCGCGTGCGCGTCACGACGGCCGCCGGTTCAGCCTGCTCGGCCGCTTCTCGCCCTTTCGCCACCTTGCCCATCTTACCTGAGGCGCACAGCTGCCACGTTCCGATCGGCTCGAATGCAAGATCCGGTTGCAAGGAAGGAATTACCATCTCCGGACATTCGCAGCCGATCCCATGAGTCTTGGCGATGCGGTTTAGCTTTTCCTCATCGCCCCACGCGATACCCCGCCGAGCACGACCATTCCGCCCGCACGGCGGCCACGACCAGATATTTGCGAACCTTACGAGACCGGATGGAGACCAACAGGATCAGAGGGATCGAGGGGACAGAGCAGCCGGTGACCACCGCCGCACTGGCATTTGTTCGTCCCATATCCTTCCGGTCGTGACGCTCCACAGACACCGTAACGAACCTCAGGCTGCCTTTTACAAACAGGACTAGTCATGATCAGGGAATTGATGTCTTCACGCCGTTTCGCGCCACTGTTCTGGGCGCAATTCTTCTCGGCGCTCAATGACAACGTGCTCAAGAACGCGCTTGTCATCATCCTGCTCTACAGTGCCGCGACCGGCCACGGCGATGCCCTGGTGACGGTGGCAGGCGCCGTCTTCATCTTCCCCTATTTCATCCTGTCCGGGCTCGGCGGCCAGCTCGCCGACAAATACGTCAAATCCGTCGTCGCACGGCGGCTCAAATTCGTCGAGATCTTCGCCGCCTGCTTTGCCGCGGCCGGCTTCTTCCTGCATTCGGTGCCGCTGCTGTTCGCGGCGCTCGCTTTGTTCGGCACCATCGCCGCCCTGTTCGGCCCGGTCAAATACGCCATGCTGCCGGACCAGCTCGAGCTCGGCGAACTCGCGACCGGCAACGCGCTGGTCGAAGGCGCAACCTTCATGGCCATCCTGCTCGGCACCGTCGCCGGCGGCCAGTTCGTGGCCGGCTCCGCACATATGGGCTGGGTCGCATCGGCCGTGGTCGCGCTGGCGCTGTTGTCGTGGGCGTTCGCCGCTCGCATTCCGCAGACGACGCCCTCGGCACCCGACCTGCGCGTCGATGCCAATCCCTGGACCTCGACGCTCAGCCTGTTGAAGACATTGCATGCCGATCACCGGCTGTGGGACGGCACCGTGATCGTCTCCTGGTTCTGGCTGGTCGGTGCGATCGTGCTGTCGCTGCTGCCGGCGCTGGTCAAGGACGTCGTCGGCGGCACCGAAGGCGTGGTGACGCTGTGCCTTGCGATCTTCGCGATCGGCATCGCCATCGGCTCGCTGTTCGCCGCCAGCCTGAGCCATGTTCGCCCGAACCTCGCGCTGGTGCCGATCGGCGCCATCATCATGGGCTGTGCCGGCCTCGATCTGGCCTGGGCCATCGGCGTGACCGCCAAGGGCCAGGACATCACCGCAGGCAGTTTCGCGACCTCGTTCGCCGGCCTGCGCATGATGCTCGACTTCGTCGCCTTTGCCTTCGGCGGCGGCCTGTTCGTCGTGCCCTCCTTTGCCGCCGTGCAGGCCTGGTCGGTGCCGTCCGAACGCGCCCGCATCATCGCCGCCGGCAACGTGATGCAGGCCGCCTTCATGGTAGCAGGCTCGCTGTTCGTCGCGTTGCTGCAGGCGGCGGGATTGCATGTCGGCTGGATCTTCTTCGGCCTCGGCGTCGCCAGCTTCGGCGCGGTGTGGTTCGTCCTCACCAAATGGGGCAAGGAAGGCGTGCGCGATGCCGGCGGCCTCTTGTTCCGCGCGCTGTTCCGCACCGAGGTGCGCGGGCTCGAGAATCTCCCGCCTGCGGGCACGCGCATGCTGATCGCGCCCAACCATGTCAGCCTGATCGACGGCCCTCTGCTGCACGCCGTGCTGCCGATCGACGCCAGCTTCGCCGTGGATACCGGCATCTCCAAGGCCTGGTGGGCCAAGCCTTTCCTGCGCGCGGTCAAGCACTACACCATGGATCCGAGCAAGCCGCTCGCCGCACGCGACCTGATCAAGCTCGTCGCCGCGGGCGAGCCCGTCGTCATCTTCCCGGAAGGACGCATCACCGTCTCCGGCTCGCTGATGAAGGTCTATGACGGCACCGCGATGATCGCGGACAAGGCTGACGCCGTGGTCGTGCCGGTGCGCATCGAAGGCGCGCAGCGCTCGCATCTCAGCTATCTCAACAGCAGTCAGGTCAAGCGCTCCTGGTTCCCGCGCGTCACGGTCACCATCCTGCCGCCGGTCAAGCTACCGGTCGATCCGGCGCTGAAGGGCAAGGCCCGCCGCAACGCCGCGGGCGCCGCGCTCCAGGACGTGATGATCGACGCGATGGTCAAGAACGCCATGCTCGATCACACCCTATTCGAAGCGCTCGGTCACGCCTATCGCGACCGCGACACCGGCAAGGTCATCATCGAGGATGCGCTCGGCACCAAGCTGACCTATCGCAAGCTGATCCTCGGCGCGCAGGTCCTGAGCCGCAAGCTCGAGGCCGGCACCGCGGCCGGCGAGAATGTCGGCGTGCTGCTGCCGAACTCGGCCGGCGTTGCCGTCGTCTTCATGGCGCTGCAGAATAGCGGCCGCGTCCCGGCAATGCTCAACTTCTCCGCCGGTCCGGTCAATGTCCTCGCCGCCATGAAGGCCGCGCAGGTCAAGACCGTGCTGACCTCGAAGGCCTTCATCGAGAAAGGCAAGCTCGACAAGCTGATGACCGCGATCTCCGCGGAGGCGCACGTGGTCTATCTCGAGGACGTCCGTGCCTCGATCGGCATCGCCGACAAGATCAAGGGCCTGCTTGCCGGCACGACGCCGCGCGTCGCCCGCCAGGCCAACGATCCCGCCGTGGTGCTGTTCACGTCGGGCTCGGAAGGCACGCCGAAAGGCGTGGTGCTGTCCCACCGCAACATCCTCGCCAATGCGGCGCAGGCGCTGGCGCGGGTCGACGCCAACGCCAATGACAAGGTGTTCAACGTGCTGCCGGTGTTCCATTCGTTCGGACTGACCGGCGGAATGATGATGCCGCTGCTGGCGGGCATTCCGATCTACATGTATCCCTCGCCGCTGCATTACCGGATCGTGCCCGAGCTGATCTACCAGACCGGCGCCACGATCCTGTTCGGCACCGACACGTTCCTCACCGGCTATGCCCGCTCGGCGCATGCCTACGACTTCCGCACCCTGCGCCTCGTGATCGCCGGCGCGGAGGCGGTCAAGGACCGCACCCGCCAGGTGTTCATGGAGCGCTACGGCATCCGCATTCTCGAAGGCTACGGCGTCACCGAGACGGCGCCCGTGCTGGCGATGAACACGCCGATGGCGAACCGTCCCGGCACCGTCGGCCGCCTCTCGCCGCTGATGGAAAGCCGCCTCGATCCGGTCCCCGGCATCGAGGAAGGCGGCCGACTCTCGGTGCGCGGACCGAACGTGATGCTCGGATATCTCAGGGCTGAGAATCCCGGCGTGCTCGAAAAGCTGCCCGAAGGCTGGCACGACACCGGCGACATCGTCGCGATCGACGCGGCCGGCTTCATCACCATCAAGGGCCGCGCCAAGCGCTTTGCCAAGATCGCGGGCGAAATGGTCTCGCTGTCGGCGGTCGAAGCCATCGCCGCGTCGCTATGGCCGCAGGCAGCCTCCGTCGCCGTGTCGATCCCCGACCAGCGCAAGGGCGAACGCATCGTGCTGCTGACGACGGAGAAGAATGCCGAGCGCAGCGCAATGCAGGCCCAGGCCAAGGCGATCGGCGCATCCGAGCTGACGGTGCCCGCGACGATCATGGTGGTCGACAAGGTGCCGCTGCTCGGCACCGGCAAGACCGATTATGTCACGGCCACGACGATGGCCCGCGAGCAGGCATCCCCGCCGGAGCGCGAGGTGGCGTAAGGGTTACGACCGTCGCACCGGCATATGCCCGGTGCGACGGTCCATCATTTGAGCAGAAGATAACGGACCGGGTTGTCCTCGCACTGGCCCGCGCCGCACTCCAGCACGGTGGACAGGAGATTTGCGGCGACCAGCAGGGTGAAGATCGCGAACGCCGCGTTGGACGCCGGCCCGCCCATCGTCGCATCTCCGTCCCGTTCGCCAGCTACATCCTTCAGGACGAGGACCAACGCGACATAGCAGACCACCCCGACCGCCGCGATGAGCGCCCAGGTGTAGAAGTGCAGCCCGAACAGCGTCGAGCCGTAGCCGGGATCGCCGGGGGCGAGATGCAGCGACACCTGCCGCAACGAGATGAAGCCGGTGATGACGCCGGCTATGAGGATCATCGCGTAGTGCGAGCGTCGTTCGCCGAGGCGCAGGTTGAACAGGAAGCCCATGCCGATCGCGATGAACCCGGCCCTTTGCAACAGGCAGAGCGGGCACGGCAATTCGCCGAGCGCAAGTTGATAATAGAACGCGACCGCCAGGATCGAAGAGATCCCGAGCAGTCCCAGCATGTTCAGGATCGCGCCGACCGATCGGTGTCCGCCCATTGTCGTTTCCATCTATCGCGCGGTCAGAACGAGAACTTGAGCGGATCGGTCGCATGATGGAAGAACCAGGCGACGGTGATGGCGATCGTTGCGGTCCAGAGCGCATAGCTCAGGCCTGCGCGCGAACGCCAGGCGCAGGTGCAGCCCGCCAGCGCCAGCAGAAAGGGCAGAAACATGTACATGAGCGCGGGCTCCTTGGCGCGATTCGCAAACCCTCGCGAACGGCTCAAGGGATAAATCAGCGCCACACGGCCCTCAAGAGCCGGCTTCGCTCCGCCGCTCCTGCGCGTAGCGCACCAGGGCCGCGAAGCGATAGATGCCGTGCACGAACTTGCCATAGGGCATGGTGACGAACAGCGCGAACACCGCGCCGAGATGCAGCGCCAGCAGCGGCCCCATTGCAGGGGTCTCGCGCAGGAGCAAAAGCGCCATGCCCGTGAGACCGGTCAGAAACAGCATGGCGATGAAGCCGACATCCATGCCGTATCTGGATTCATCGAGCAGCGCGCGATCGCGCCGCATCTTGGCCATGAACAGGCCGATCGGCCCGACGATGAGGCCGACGCCGCCGAGCGTGCCCAGCACCACGGGCAGGTCCCACCACGGATACGGCGCCTCGCGACCGAGCAGATAATGATAGAGCGTCGCGACCGATGTCGCGGCAAAGCAGAGCATGAAGCCGTAGAACGTCAGGTGGTGATAGAGCTTGCGCCGGTCCGTCGGCTTGTCGTCCTCATTGTAGCAGCCGACGCCACCGCCATGGAGATAGCGCAGCTCGCCGGCATCGCGGATCGCCTGGACGATCGAGCCGCCGTCGGCGCGGCCGCCTACGGGTGGACCGATGTCGCGCCAGAAGGCGCGCACGCTCATGATCAGCGCAAAGACGGCATAGAGAAAGGCGGCACTAAACAGCGCGGCCATGACATTATGCGGCATCAGCTTGTAGAACGCGCCGGGGCCGGTGTGCACGCCGAACAGCACGCTGCGGTCGTTCAGGGCCGCGAAGCCGAGGATGAACGCGGCCATGCTGAGTGCAGCGACGATGCTGATGACGAGGCCGTTCCGCGCAAATGTGCCTGAGAGCGCCCGCGGCCAGGCATAGGCTGCATAGGACTCTGCGCGCGCCACCGCCAGCGTCTTCGGAACGTTGACGTTGAACTCGTGCGGCGGCGAGAACTGGCAGTCGACATAGCAGGCGCCGCAGCCGTGGCAGAGATTGGCGAGATAGTTGAGGTCTCCGTCGGAAAAGGCGCGGCGCATCTCCATGGCGGGGAACACCGCGCACAGGCCCTCGCAATAGCGGCAGGAATTGCAGACCGTCATCAGCCGGTCGGCTTCGTCGAGGATTCTAGTTCCGTGCATGTTTTGCCGCTTCCCGTCCCGCGATCCGTCCGAACACGCTGCCGATGGTCATGCCCATGCCGGCCGCATAGCCCTTGCCGAGCACGTTGCCAGCCATGATCTCGCCGGCCGCGAACATGTTTGCCGATGGCTTGCCGTCCGCCATCAGCATCCGCGCCTCCTTGTTCACGCGCGTGCCGAGATAGGTGAAAGTGATGCCGGGCCGCACGGGATAGGCGAGATAAGGCGGCGTCTCGATTTTGCGCGCCCAATGGGTCTTGGGCGGCGTGATGCCCTCGGTCACGCAGTCGTCCAGGATCGTATGATCAAAGGTCCCGGGCCGCACCGCGGCGTTGAACTCCGTGATGGTCTTTTCCAGAGCAGCCGGATCGAGTTCTAGCTTGCCGGCAAGTTCGGCCACCGTCTGTCCGGCGATCGGCGGGAACAGGGTCGGCATGAAGCTCGTGACGACGGTCGAGTCGAAGATGATGTACGCGATCTGGTCCGGCTGCGCCGCCACCAGCCGGCCCCAGATGGCATAGCGCTTCGGCCAGATGTCCTCGCCCTCATCGTAGAAGCGCTGGGCGTGCTTGTTGACGACGATGCCGAACACCACGGAGTCATGCCGCGTGATGATGCCGCCGTCGAATTTCGGCGCGCGGGCGTCGATCGCCACCGCATGGCACTGGGTGGGATCGCCGACCTCCTGCACGCCCTTGTCGAGCAGCATCTTCAGGATCGAGCCGCGGTTATAGGGCGTGCCGCGGATCAGGAAGTTGTCGGCGGCCTCACCCCAATATTGCTTGAGCCATTCGATGTTGGCTTCGAATCCGCCGGCCGCCGCGACCAGCGAGGTGGCACGAATCTCGGTCTCGCCGTTGATCGGCCGCTTGAGGCGTGCGGCCAGGAACATGCCGTCCTCGATCACGAGATCGATGACTTCGGCATCGTATGCGACTTCGACGCCGAGCCACTCCGCGGTGAGGTAGAGCGCGTTCAGCATCGCCCGGCCGCCGCCGAGAAAGAAGGAATTGGTGCGGCCGAGGCTGAGCGTGCCGCCGAGCGAGGGCTGCCAGCGAACGCCCTGCTCCACGATCCAGTTCAGGATGTCCTTGGACTCCCGGATCATATGACGGGCCAGCACCTCGTCAGTCTGACCGCCGGTCACGCGCAGCAGATCCTCCCAAAACTCCTCCTCGGTATAGGGGCCGGTGAGGATTTCGGTGGCGGCATCATGGGCGCAGCGCATGTTGCGGGTGTGGCGGGTGTTGCCTCCGCGATAGAATTTTGGCGCGCCTTCGAGCACGAGCACCGACGCGCCGCTGCGGCGCGCCGCGATCGCCGCGCACAGCGCCGCGTTGCCGCCGCCGATCACCAGGACATCGTACTTGTTATTCATGTCGTCTGCCCGATGGCACGCGAATTAGAGACATTCTCCGTCAGCAGCCTCAATCCAGTCATGTCCGACATTGCGTACTTTTGTATACAAAGATATACATAAGCCGTGCAAGCGGCGTCTCTGCATGGGCAGGATGCGCATCGAGGGATCATGGCCAGACGCCCGGCAAAAGCAGGTGGATCGCTCGCGCGCGGTGGCGGCGTCGCCTTGGGCGAAGCCGTGTTCCGGTCGCTGTGCGAGGCGCTCCAGGCCGGCAGCTACCGGGCCGGCGACCGCCTGCGCGAGGAAGAGGTCGCGCAGCGACTGAAGGTGAGCCGCACACCGGTTCGCGAAGCCCTGGGGCGCCTCGCCGCGCGCGGCTTCGTCGAGCCTGCCGGCGGCCGCGGGCTGATCGTCCGCAATCTCGACATCTCCGAGGTGCTCGAGCTCTACGCCATGCGCGAAATCATGGAAGGCGCTGCCGCGCGCCTCGCCGCCGAGCACGCCTCTGCCACCGAGATCGATGCGCTCAGGGATATCGAGCAGGCCTTCGTCGAGGCGTCCGAGACCGAGGCGGCTGAGATGGCGCGGCTCAACCGCGCCTTCCATGAGGCTATCTGCCGTGCCGCCCGCAACCGCTATCTCGACAACGCCTCGCGGGAACTGCAGGACTGGATCGCGCTGCTCGGCCCGACCACCTTCACCGTGTCAGGCCGCCCGACGACCAGTCACGGCGAGCATCGGAAGATCATCGATGCGATCGCTGCGCGCAACGGCGACAAGGCCGAACTGCTCGCGCGCGCGCATATTCGCGAGGCGCTGCGTTGCCGGCTCAAGCTGTTGCAGAAGCAATAGACGACTATCGCCTGGCCTTGCGCGCGGGACGCGCCTCTTCAGCCGGCGCCGGCAGAGCTTTGTCGAGCAGCTCGGTCGGACCGCCGAGCGCGCGCGTCAGGCGGATCGCGGCTTTCAGCAACAGCGACGTCATCGATTTGATGTTGTCCCGCGTGAAGCGCGGCTTCGGCCCCGAGAGCGACAAGGCACCGGCGCATTTGCCGCCAGGACCGAACACCGGGCAGGCCAGCCCGGCGCAATCGGGATCGCGCTCGCCGAAAGACACTGCGATGCAGCCCTCTCGGATCTCGTCGTAGCCCTCGCCCTTCTCTTCGTCGAAAGCGAGGATGACCCGGCCGGCGGCGCCGCGGTCGAGCGGCAGCAGCATGCCAGCCTCGACCCGGTCGAGCGTCGAATGCTGGGAATCGACGCGAAAGACACAGAGCCGGCGCTTGGCATCATGCCGGACGTGGAACGACGGGCTCTCGGTGCCATCAGCTACGAGCTGGCGCAACAGCGGCACCACCCGGTCATGCAGATTGTTGCTCCGCTGATAGACCGCGCCGAGCCGGAAGGGCGTCGGGCCGAGATGATAGCGACCATCGGCGAACTGCACGAGATAGCCGAAATCCTGGAGCGACGTCATCAGCCGCAACAGCGTGCTCTTGTACATCTTGGTACGCCGGGCGAGTTCCGCCAGCGTCATCGGCTCCGGCGCATCCTCGAAGGCCGCCAGGATGCTCAGAGCGCGGTCGACGGCTGCGACGCCGGGCGAAGGCATGGGGTCTCCTATTGCGGAAATCCGGAGGGATCGATGAGCTTTGCGATGACCGGAAAATACGCATCGCCCATGCCCTTGTCGATCGTCTCCTGGAAGATCGTGCGCATCAGCGCAGCGCCCCGCAGGTTAAGCCCGGCCTGCGCACCCAGCTCCAGCGCGTAGGAAAGGTCCTTCATGGCGTATTCGGTCGAGAAGGCGCGCAGCGGAAACTCCTTGGCGACGATCGCCTTCATGCCGTGATTGCGCAGCGCAAAACTGTCCGCCGATCCCTTGGACAGCGTCTCCAGCAACAGCTTCGGCTCGACGCCGCTGTGCTTGGCGATCGCAACCGCCTCTGCCAGGGCATTGACGGTCTCGAACAGCACCATGTTGTTGAGGATCTTCGTCACCTGCCCCGCGCCGGTCCCGCCGCAAAGGGTGACATCGGTCGCGAAATGCCGGATCAGCGGCTCGACCGCCGCGAACTGCTGTTCTGTCGCGCCGACCATGACGCTGAGCGTGCCATCCTGCGCCGCCTGGCGGGTTCGCGCGATCGGCGCATCGATCCAGAGCGCGCCCTTGTCCGAAAGCTGCCTGGCGAAGGAACGCGTCTGGCCGACGTCGGACGTGCCGAGATCGATCACGGTCTGACCGTGCTTGATCACCGGCAGGATGCCCTCGAAGACCGACATCACGTGCTTGGCGCTGGGCAGGCACAGGAAGATCGTCTCTGCGCCGGCGACGAGATCCCCGACCGACTTCGCCGCCGTCGCTCCGTCGGCAACGATCCGCGCCAGCGGCTCCGCGGCGAGATCGAACGCAAGCACCGCCCGGCCGCTCTTGCGCAACAGGTTGCGGCAGATCGGCTCGCCCATGACGCCAAGACCGATGAACCCAATCGAACCAGACATTCCTTAACTCTCCCTCGAAAATCCTGCGCAGCCGGGCGGGTGTCGATCCCGCCCGGCCGACGCAGTTACTTCACCAGCGGGCAGCCGCCTTCGCTCATCGGCCGGAACACCTCTTCGCCCTGCTTGGAGCTGACGACCCGGTAATAGTCGAACTTGTATTTGGACTCCTCCGGCTTCTTCACCTGCACCAGATACATCGTGTGCAGCACGCGCCCGTCGGGCCGAATGGCAACGTCCTTGTTGTACATGTCGTTGACTTTCAACTCGTGCATCTTGGCCGCGACGGCGGTCGCATCGGTGGTGCCGGCTGCCTTCACGGCGGCGAGGTAGTGATGGACGCCGCTATAGACGCCGGCCTGCACCATGCTCGCGACCTTGCCGTCCATCAGGGCGGCGTAGCGCTTCGACCAGGCGCGGGTCTGCTCGTTGAGGTCCCAGTAGAACGAAGTCGTCACCTGCAAGCCCTGGGTGACCTTCAGGCCCAGCGAATTCACGTCGGTGATGAAGACGAGCAGGCCGGCAAGCTTCTGGCCGCTCTCGACGATGCCGAACTCGCCCGCCTGCTTGATCGCGGTCTGCACGTCCGCGCCCGACGTCGCGAGCCCAACGACGTCCGCCTTTGAGCCCTGCGCCTGCAGCAGGAAGGAGGCAAAATCGGCGGTGCCGAGCGGATGCGCGGCGGAGCCGATCACCTTGCCGCCGGCGGCTTCGATGAACTTCGTGGCATCGCGCTGAAGCGCGTGGCCGAAGGCGTAGTCGGCCGTCACGAAGTACCAGGTCTTGCCCCCGGCCCGCGTGATCGCGTCGCTGGTCAGCTTCGACAGCGCGTAGGTGTCGTAGTTGAAGTGGAAGCTGACAGGCGAGCAGGCCTTCCCCGTGAAATCGGACGAGCCCGGACCGGAGATGACGAAGATCTTGTTCTTCTGCTTGGCAACTTCGAGGATGGCAAAGCCGGCAGAGGAGGCCGCGCCGTCCGCGATCATGTCGACGCCCTCATTGTCGAACCACTTTCGCGCGGTGGCCGATGCAATATCAGGCTTGTTCTGATGATCGGCCGAAATGATCTCGATCTTCTTGCCGAGCAGCTCGCTGCCGAAATCCTCGGCGGCGAGCTTTGCGGCGGCGACCGAGCCGCGGCCGCCATTGTCCGCGAACACACCGGACTGGTCGTTGAGGACGCCGATCCTGATCACATTGTCGGCCGCAACCGCGGCACCCGTCTGTGCAGCCAGAACGGCCGCGATCATCCAACCAAACTTCATAACATACGCCTCCCGTTTACGACTTTTGCTTATCGAGAATGTCTTGCAGCACCGGCGCAATGTAGCGGCGGAACTGATCTGGATTTTCACTCATGGGAAAATGGCCAAGCCGCTCCATCACGGTGGCCTCCGCGCCGGGAATGCCGGCGGCGGTCCGCAGCGTGTCTTCCGGCGTACAGGAGAAATCGTATTCGCCGGTCAGCAGATAAAGCGGGCACTGGTTGACATCGATGCTGCCCGTGCGTCCGCGAAGATCACCATCGACGCGATAGAAATAGAGATCGCCCTTGAAGATGCCGGGGCCGCCCTGCTTATAGCCCCACAACGTCTCGTCACGTGCAACTTCGGGGCCGCCGGGCGCGATCAAACCCGACACCAAGGCAGCGCAGACCTCGCCGCCATGAACGTCGGGCCGGTTCAGCCAAGCCGTGTCGTACCAGGGCTGCTGGAAGTCCGCGGCCTCGAGCCCGATCAGAGCGCGAAACTCGCGGGCGTTTTCAATGGCGAGATTGAGCACGATGCGGCCACCGATCGAGCATCCCATCACCACCGGCCGGTCCAACCCGAGCGCATTGCAGAGGGCGCGGACCGTCGCGGTATAGCTCGCGGTGGTCAGCCGGTATTCGCTGCCATACTGGCTGTCCGGCGGATTGGACTTGCCGTGCCAGGGCATGTCGAAGGCGATGACGCGGAAGTGTTTAGTGAACTCGTCATCCACGAGCAAATGTCGCCACTGCCGCGCGTCGGAGCCGGCGGTGTGGAGGCAAACCAGGGGAATGCCGCTGCCGTTCTCCTCGAAATAGATCCTGTTGATCTCGCCATCGATGTCGACATGCACGTAGCGCCCGACGATCGGCTCGATGAAGCCGCTCATGACACGCCTCCAAAATCGTTCTGCCGGGGCAGCGCCAGGAGATCCTTGAAGTACTGAAGATGTGCCATGAAGGGATGCAGATCGCCTTCGAGTGTGGCCTGCCCGCGCTTGGTCAAAGCCAGCAGGTCGTGCCAGCCCGCTGGCGGCATGCGTTGCCAGTATGCCGCGAACGCGGCGGGCGTCGCGCGATAGGAGAAACGCCAGGAGCGCATCAGCACCGGCGCCGGCGCCATCTCCACGATCCGTCCTGCGCGAATGGACAGATGAAATGGCTGCGTGCTCGGCCCGAGCAGACAATCGACATCCAGCCAGCGCCCGCGGGCAGCCAGGGCCTCGTCGTGGGCGAGGAGGTCGGGAATCGCTTGGAAGGCCGCGATGACAGCATCGGGTGTGAACGGCACCGGTGAATCGTCGTCTGGACGGTCGCGTTCGGCTTCCATCGTTTCGTCCCTCGCGTTCGTTCTATGCAACAGAACGATATTCTATTTCTATTCCAGTTCTATACAGGGCTTGCGAGCGAACTCAAGTGCGCAGGAGTTTCTTCCGATGCGGGAGGCGGGGCGCCGCGGCGATGAGCTTGTCCAGCCGCGGGTCGGCTTGGTCTCAAGCTTCGAAGACGCGCGCGAGCAGCCAATAGCTGCCGAGGAGACCGATGACAGCCGACAGCGCGTAAACCAGTCGTACTTCCCTCACCGGCTCGGACCGGCTTGCAGCGCTCAGTCGATCGGCGAGACGGAGGATCGGCAACGCGACCGCGACGATCGCGACCTGCCCGATCTCGACGCCGATGTTGAAAGCGGCGAGCGCCGGCACCGCTGCGTTCGGCGGCAGCCCGATCTCGCGCAGCACCCCGGCGAAGCCGAAGCCGTGGATCAGTCCGAACAGAAAAGCCACGCGCCAGCGCCTGTCGACGTCGCGCGAGAAGAAGTTCTCCACGGCCACGAAGACGATCGAGGCCGCGATCGCAGGTTCCACGATGCGGCCCGGGATGACGAGAACATCGAGCGCGGCCAGCGATAAGGTGATCGAATGGGCGACGGTGAAGGCCGTCACGATCTTGACGACGGGAACGAGCCGTCGCGCCCACAGCACCACGGCGATCAGGAATGCGATGTGATCGTAGCCAAGGAAGATGTGCTCGATGCCGGTGATGACATAGCGCTGCATCGTCGACCACAGCGTCGGCGGCGCAGTCGAAAGCGTGACGGTCGTGTTGCCGGCATCCAGCAAAGCCTGCGTTTCCAACCGCCCCTGCGCGATCAGCACGACTTGTCGCGCAGCCTTGTCCTTCTCGGTCAGAACGGTAGAGCGGTAGATGATGTCGCCGGCAGCGTCGGCGCAGGCAAAGCTGTGGCGGTAGACGATGCCGTCACCGTCGGCCAGGATGGCTGCATCTCCGGCCAGGCAGGCCCTGCCACCGCCTGTGACAGCCAGGTGCGTGCCCATATAGGTGAGGATCGCGGGCTTGACCGCTTCGACCGCGGCGGGATCGACCGCGTCTCGTCTCGCATCATAAATCTTCGTGCCAATCAGGCGGTCGACATCGCTGCCTTTCAATCCGAGCTCGATGCTTACCGTGCGATCAGGGCTCAGCGCCACACGTGCCGTGACGAGGTTGACCTCATGTGCCTCGGCCGGAAGTGCAAGGCCGAGCAGCACCCAGAGCCACGCCAGAAGCAGCCACCTCATGATCCCGCTCCATCGCGCTCACGCCAGCACATCCGCCACGACTGCCTTCAGGACACCGCGCACATCGGCCGGCTTCAGCCGCACCTGCAAGCCGCGCTGGCCACCATTGAGATAGACGAGTTCATGCGCAAGCGCGCTCTGCTCGATAACCGTGCCGACCTGCTTGCGCTGGCCGAACGGGCTGATGCCGCCGACCTTGTAGCCGGTGACGCGCTCGGCCTCCGGCGGCTTCATCATCTGCGCCGACTTGCCGCCAGCGGCTGCGGCGAGCTTCTTCATCGAGACTTCCTGGTCGGAGGGGACGACCACACAGACCGGCTTGCCGTCGACCTTCGCCATCAGCGTCTTCAGGACGCGCGCGGGGTCCTCGCCGAGCGCCGATGCCGCCTGGAGCCCGATGCTTTCGGCATCAGGATCGTAGTCGTAGCTGTGGACGGTGAAGGCGACACCGGCGGCGGTGAGCGCTCGCGTGGCGGGGGTGACCTTGGACATGAGCCATGTCTACCACCGTCGCTGCGAGGAGCGAAGGGATGTGGCGACACGCCGGCACACGCAATCGCTGTCATCGCCCGGCTTGACCGGGCGATCCAGTACTCCGAGACAGAGGTGAATGAACTGATGCGCCGCGGCGTACTGGATGCCCCGCCTTCGCGGGGCATGACAGCAGTTCGTATGGCACGGGTCGTGCCGACGATGCGGCTTTTTACTCCGCCGCGTCCTGCATCACCGCCCGCTCCGCGCGCGCTGCGCAGAACTTGAATTCCGGGATCTTGCCGAACGGGTCCAGCGCCGGATTGGTCAAGAGGTTCGCAGCTGCCTCGGCGTAGCAGAACGGCATGAACACCATGTTCTCGGGGACGTCGCGGTCGGAGCGGACCTTGACCTCGACGGCGCCGCGGCGGGTCTCCAGGCGGATGAAGTCGCCGGGTGTGAGCTGCTTCTTGCGCATGTCCTTGGGCGACATGAACGCGACCGCCTCGGGCTCGATCTGGTCGAGCACCTGCGCGCGGCGGGTCATCGAGCCGGTGTGCCAGTGCTCCAGCACGCGGCCGGTCGACAGCACCATCGGATATTCGTCGTCGGGAATCTCGTCCGGCGGGATCACCTTGGCCGGCACGATCTTGCCCCGGCCGCTCGCGGTCGGGAAGCCCGTGGTGAAGATGATCTCGTTGCCGGGCTTGTTCGGATCGTCGACGGGATAGGTCACCGCGCCCTCGCGCACCAGCCGCTCCCAGGTGATGTTCTTCAGCGACGGCATCAGCTCTGCCATCTCGGTGAAGACGTCACCGGGCCCGGCGTAGTTCCAGGGCAGGCCCATGCGCTTGCCGATCTCCTGGATGATCCAGAGATCCTGCCGCGCATCGCCGGGCGGCTTGATCACCTGGCGCGCGAGCTGCACGCGGCGATCGGTGTTGGTGAAGGAGCCGTCCTTCTCCGCGAAGGCCGAGGCCGGCAGGATCACGTCGGCATGGAAGGCGGTCTCGGTGACGAAGAGGTCCTGCACCACGAGGTGATCGAGCATCGCCAGCGCGTGGCGCGCATGCTGGAGATCGGGATCGGACATCGCGGGGTTCTCACCCTCGATATACATGCCCGTGATCTCGCCGGCATGGATCGCGTTCATGATCTCGACCACGGTCAGGCCGCGGACGGGATCGAGATCCTGCTGCCAAAGCTTCTCGAAACTGCCGCGCAGGTCGTCGCGGCTGACCGGCTGATAGTCCGGCAGGAACATCGGGATCAGGCCGGCGTCGGATGCGCCCTGCACGTTGTTCTGGCCGCGCAGCGGATGCAAGCCGGTGCCGGGGCGACCGACCTGGCCGGTGATCAGCGCGAGCGCGATCAGGCAGCGCGCATTGTCGGTGCCGTGGACGTGCTGGCTGATGCCCATGCCCCAGAAGATGATCGACGATTTCGCGCGTGCATAGGTCCGCGCCACCTCGCGCAGGGTCTGCGCCGGGATGCCGCAGATCGGCTCCATCTTCTCCGGCGTGAACTCCTTGATCTTCTCCTTGAGCTCGTCGAAGCCCTCGGTATAGCCCGCGATGTACTGGTCGTCGGTCAGGCCTTCGGTGATGATCGTGTTGATCATCGCGTTCAGCATGGCGACGTCGGAGCCCGGCTTGAACTGCAGATGCTTGGTCGCGTGGCGCGACAGCGTCTGCCGGCGCGGGTCCATCACGAACAGTTTGGCGCCGTTCTGCTTGACCGCGTTCTTGATGAAGGTCGCCGCGACCGGATGGTTCACGGTCGGGTTGGCGCCGATGACGATGATGACCTCGGCGTCCATCGCGGCGGCGAACGGTGCCGACACCGCGCCCGAGCTCAGGCCTTCGAACAGGGCCGCGACCGACGAGGCGTGGCACAGCCGCGTGCAATGGTCGACATTGTTCGAACCGAAACCGGTGCGAACCAGCTTCTGGAACAGATAGGCCTCTTCATTCGAGCCCTTGGCCGAGCCGAAGCCCGCCAGCGCCTTCACGCCCTTCTCGTCGCGGATCTTGACGAGGCCCTTGGCGGCGATGTCGAGCGCTTCGTCCCAGCTCGCCTCGCGGAAATGGGTGAAGGGATTGGCCGGATCGACCTGATCGTTGGCATCCTTCTTCGCATTCGGCAGCCGCACCAGCGGCTTGGTCAGGCGATGCGGATGGTGGATGTAGTCGAAGCCGAAGCGGCCCTTGACGCAGAGGCGGTTGTGATTGGCGGGGCCGTCGCGGCCTTCCGCATAGATCACCTTCTCGTCCTTGACCTCGTAGGTGACCTGGCAGCCGACGCCGCAGAACGGGCAGAGCGAATCCACCTTCTTGTCGGCATAGGTGACGCGGGTCTGATTCTCGTCCAGCATCACGGCCGGCATCAGCGCGCCAGTCGGGCAGGCCTGCACGCATTCGCCGCAGGCGACACAGGTCGACTCGCCCATGGGATCGTCGAAGTCGAACACGATCTTGGCGCCGTGATTGCGGTAGGCCATGCCGATGACGTCGTTGACCTGGACCTCGCGGCAGGCGCGCACGCACAGGCCGCACTGGATGCAGGCATCGAGATTGACGCGCATCGCCGGGTGGCTGGCGTCAGTCGCCCAGCGCTCGGCGGCGGGGAAGCGGCTGTCGGTGACGCCCGTCGTCTCGGCCCAGTGCCAGAATTTCGAATCCGGATCGTGGCTGGTCTCGCGCGCCGGCTGGTCCGCGACCAGCAGCTCCATCACCATCTTCTGCGCTGCAGTTGCGCGCGCGGACTCGGTCTTCACCTTCATGCCGACCGACGGCGTGCGCTTGCACGATGCGGCGAGCACGCGCTCGCCCTCGATCTCGACCATGCAGGCGCGGCAATTGCCGTCGGGGCGATAATCCGGCGCCGGCGAATAGCACAGATGCGGGATCTCGCGACCCTGACGCTTGGCCACCTGCCAGATGGTCTCGCCGGGCTTGGCTTCGACCTGCTTGCCGTCGAGCTCGAACGTAATCTTGGTCATTCCGCCGCTTCCTTGAACTCGTCAGGGAAATATTTGATCACCGATGAGAGCGGATTCGATGCCGCCTGTCCGAGCCCGCAGATCGAGGCATCGCGCATCGCCTGGCTCAATTCTTCCAGCAAGGCCCGGTTCCAGACCGGCTTCTGCATCAGCAGCGCCGCCTTCTGGGTTCCGACCCGGCACGGCGTGCACTGGCCGCAACTCTCATCCTCGAAGAACTTCATCAGGTTCAGCGCCGCCGCGCGCACGCTGTCCTTTTGCGACAGGATCACGATCGCGGCCGAGCCGATGAAGCAACCGTATTTCTCCAGCGTGCCGAAATCGAGCGGGATGTCGTCCATCGACGCCGGCAGGATGCCGCCGGAGGCGCCGCCCGGCAAATACGCGTAGAACTGATGGCCGTCGGCCATGCCGCCGCAATACTCGTCGATCAATTCGCGCACGGTGATGCCAGCGGGCGCCAGCTTCATGCCGGGATTCTTGACGCGGCCGGAGACCGAGAAGCTGCGCAGGCCATGGCGCTCATGACGGCCGTTGCCCTTCCACCAGTCGGCGCCCTTCTCGACGATATCGCGCACCCACCATAGCGTCTCGATGTTGTTGATCAGCGTCGGCAGCCCGAACAGGCCGACCTGGAACGGGTACGGCGGCTTGTGCCGGGGCAGGCCGCGCTTGCCCTCGATGCTTTCCAGCAGCGAAGATTCCTCGCCGCAGATGTAAGCGCCGGCGCCGCGGCGCATGTGCAGCGTCGGACCGCCCGGCGGCAGCTTTGCGATCTCGCGCTCCAGGATCTCGCGCGAGGCCGGATATTCGTCGCGCAGATAGATGTAGACGTCGGAAGCCTGCACCACATGCGCGCCGATCAGCATGCCCTCGATGAAGCGATGCGGATCGCTTTCGAGATAGACGCGGTCCTTGAATGTGCCGGGCTCGCCCTCGTCGCCGTTGATTGCCATCAGCCGCGGCCCGGGTTCGCCGAGCACCGCGCGCCATTTGCGTCCCGTCGGGAAGCCGGCGCCGCCGAGGCCGCGCAGCGAGGCGTCATCGAGCGATTTCAGAAGGTCGTCCTTGGACAGTTCGCCGGAGCGCAGGCGATTGAGCAGCTTGTAGCCGCCGCCGGCGACATAGGCCTCGTAGCTGACATAATCGGGCAGATGCGCGTGGGTGTCGCCGGCCTTCGCCGCCGCCATCACATTGGCGACCGTGGCGTGGTCGACGAAATTGTGGCCGACCTCGGCAGCCGGCGCGGTATCGCAACGGCCGACACAGGGCGCGCGCACCACCCGGATGCCCGCCCCCGACGCGCTCTGCAAATCCTGGAGCAGCTTCTCGCCGCCGAGCATCGCGCAGGTCAGCGAGTCGCAGACACGGATCGTCAGCGGCGCGATGTCGGGCTCGCCCTCCTTCACCACGTCGAAATGGGCATAGAAGGTCGCGGTCTCGAACACCTCGGCGAAGGCCAGCTTCATCTCGTCGGCGAGCGCGGCCAGATGCGCAGCCGAGATCTGGTGATATTTGTCCTGGATCAGGTGCAGATATTCGATCAGGAGATCGCGGCGCCGCGGCCGGTCGCCGAGCAGAAGCTCGATCTCGTGCCCGGCGGTCGGATCGACCTGGCGGCCCTTAGGGGTGGCCTTGGCGCGCCGGCGCCCCTCGCCGGGATGCTCGAACGGGCGGACCTTATGCACGTCGTGGCTCATCGATTCGTCTCGATCTCGACTTTAGAACGGCTCAAGTTCTAGCTCTTGGCATGCCAGATGCCAAGAGGATTATCATTTTGACTGAAGCAGTTAAGCGCGGCCCGAGAATGAACCCTGGTTCGCTACGCGGACCCGGCCTTGCGTAGGTTCAACGCGCCAACCGATAGAACGAAGCCTGAATTGATCCGGAGATCAATAAAGGCATCCTATGCTGCGATAGCGAAATCCTATCGCACTCCCGTTCCGAGGAAGCAGCTTCGCTATGCCCCGATGCTGAGGGTCAGCTCTTACCCATGCACTCCTCGATATAGAACCAGCGGTCGTCGCCCGCGAGGCCCTTGGCCTTCACGTCTTTGCGGCAGTCCTTGAGCTTCGACTTGTTGGCGCTCCACTTGGCCTTCATGTCCTTGAGCTTCTGCGCGCTCAGCTTGATCTTGCCGGGCTTGGCCTCGGTCGCGGCGGGCGGCGCCGCGGCGGTTTGTGCGGATGCGGATTGCAGGGCGCCGGCGACGAGCAGCACGGCGGCGGCACACACGAGTTTACGAACCATCGAATCCCCCAGGGGTAAGCTTGAAACAAGAGAAATGAACGGCGGGAGCGCGTGACGCGCTCCCGCTCGCGATGAACGTGCGATCAGAAAATCTTGACCGCGCTCTCCAGCGTCTTCCATACGCCCCAGGCCAGGGGAACGCCGACGAACGCCCAGAACAGCGCCGCCTTGGCGTCGAGCCCGCCAAAACCGATGCCGTACGAGCCGTGCGGCCCCGCGGCGGCGGCGCTGGCGCTGGCCGCCTGCAACTTGGCGACGTCGGCGTCCTTCATGTGCCACTTCGCATCGACCGGCTTGATCAGATAGTTGCAGATCAGGCCCGCGACCAGCATCGCGCACAGGATGTACATGGTGGTGTTGTAGAGCTGGTCACGCGGCACGCCGGCCGCGAGTTGGAACTCGCGGATGTAGTTGACCACGACGGGACCGATGATGCCCGCCGTCGACCACGCCGTCAGCAGCCGGCCGTGAATGGCGCCGACGAACTGCGTGCCGAACATGTCCGCGAGATAGGCCGGCACGGTGGCAAAGCCGCCGCCATACATCGACAGGATGATGCCGAAGCCGACCACGAACAGCAGCTTCGAGCCCATCTCCGCAAAGGTCGGCGCCAGCGCATAGAGCACGATGCCGAGGATGAAGAACGTGTAGTAGGTGTTCTTGCGTCCGATCTTGTCCGACAGCGAGGCCCAGAAGAAGCGGCCGCCGATGTTGAAGAGCGAGAGCAATCCGGCGAAGCCCGCGGCGATCGCCGCGATTTGCGCCTTCTGCCCGGCGTCCAGCGCGTTGAAACCGACGTCCGGCAGGCCGATCAGCTTGCCGCCGAAGATCTCCTGCAGCATGGGCGAGGCCATGCCGATCACGCCGATGCCGGCCGACACGTTCAGGCACAGCACCCACCAGATCAGCCAGAATTGCGGCGTCTTGTGCGCATCGTTGAGATGGACGTTGTTCTTCGAGATCATCGCATTGGCCTTGACCGGCGGGGTCCAGCCCTCGGGCTGCCAGCCGGGCGGCGGCAGGCGATAGCGGAACGCGCCGATCATCATGAACACGAAGTAGATCACGCCCATCGCGACGAAGGTCTCCCAGACGCCGACCGAGGCCGGGGTCTTGAAGTAGTTCATCAGCAGGTTCGCCAGCGGCGCGCCGATCATGGCGCCGCCGCCGAAGCCCATGATGGCCATGCCGGTCGCCATGCCGCGGCGGTCCGGAAACCATTTCACGAGCGTCGACACCGGCGAGATGTAGCCGAGGCCGAGGCCGATGCCGCCGATCACGCCCGAGCCCAGCCACAACAGCCAGAGCTGATGGGTGTAGATCCCGATCGCACCGAGGAAGAGGCCGCCGCACCAGCACAGCGCCGAGACGAAGCCGGCCTTGCGCGGGCCGACGCGCTCGAGCCAGCCGCCCCAGACCGCCGCCGCGATACCGAGCAGCACGAAGAACAGGGTGTACATCCACCCCATGCTGGCGACCTTCCAGTCGCAAGTGGTCGTGAACAGCTCCTGCCACAGCGACATGTCCGGACAGGCCTTCGGCGCGCTCAGCCCGATCGCGCGCGACAGCGGCAGCCAGAACACCGAGAAGCCGTAGGCCATGCCGATGCACAGATGGATGCACAGCGCCGCCGGCGGCACCAGCCAGCGATTGAAGCCGGCCGTCGCGATCGTGCGTTCACGATCGAGAAAACCGGGAGCACCAGCCGGTGCAAGAACGGTATCGGCAGTCGTCATAAGCATCACCTCCCAAGCGCGGCCTTGCCGGCACATCGGTTTGAGACCTGCCCCGCGCATGCCTGGCGGCCGCGCATGACAGGTCGGACTTCATGTCGAAGTGGAATGGTCTGGTGCGCATCGCCTCATGTGCGCCGAACAGGCAGCTGATCGCGAGTGACGTCCCTTCGCCTCGCAAGCAGCGTCGCCCTGACGGCTTCGCGCCCTCGTTCCCCTCAACACCCTGTCTTGAGAAGAGCAACGCGCGTGCCAGACATCGCATCGTGACGATTCAATGACTTCCCGCGATGCAATATATTGCAGAGGACAGAATGTCCTGAACCCCTCGGACAAAATGTCCAATCAGGTCGCTTCCGGCAGCCACACCGTGAATGTGCTCCCGGAGCCGACGCGGCTTTCGGCCGTGATCTGTCCGCCCTGACGCTTGATCAGCGTCTGGCTGATGGAGAGGCCGAGCCCGGTGCCTTGCCGCCGTTTGGTGGTGTAGAAGGCGTCGAATATCTTCTCGATCACCTCGACGCTCATGCCGATACCGGTATCGGTGACCTCCATGGCGACGCCTTGATGGCCCTCGCGCTCAGCATCGAAGGAGCGGAGCGTCAGCGTTCCGCCGTCCGGCATGGCATGGATCGCATTGACGATGAGATTGACCAGCACCTGCTGCAGCTCGCTGCGGTTCATCAGCACGAACCGGCTGGCGCGGTCATCCCTGACCACCGCGATCTCGGTCTTGTTCAGAAGATGCTGCACCAGCGGCAGACAGTCCGAGATGACGCTGGCCGGTGCATGGCGCTCGACATAGCCGGCATATTCCTCCGGCCTTGCGAATTGCAGCAGCTTGGTCACGATCTGGCTGATCCGGTGGATCTGCTCGTCGAGCAGGCGAAACTCGACCTTCGCCTTGTCGGCATCGGCCCCGAACACGGTGCGGATGACGTCGAGATTGCCCTGCATCACCGCGATCGGATTGTTGATCTCGTGCGCGACGCCGGCAGTGATCTCCCCGATCGCAGCCAGCTTCTCCGACATGATGAGCTGCTTGGTGGTCGCCTCGAGCTTGAGATTGGCATGCTCGAGGTCCCTCGTGCGCTCGCGCACGCGGACGTTCAGCTCCTCATTCCATTCCCGAAGCTGCCGGTCGCGTTCCTGGATCTGGTCGAGCAGGCTGTCGAGATGAACCGCGACGCGGCCGATCTCGTCACCCGACACCGGCATCTTGGTGCGGGCGGCAAGATTCCCGCGCTCCACCTCGCCGATCGTCGCCGTGACGCGCTCCAGTGGCATGAAGATGGAGCTGGCCCAGCGCAGGAAGATCGGCACGGTCGCCGCGGTGATCGCGATGAATGCTGCGATGATGATCAGCAATGTCTGGTATTTGGCTTGGCTGAACGGCTTCTCCAGGAAGCCGACATAGAGCATTCCGACCCGCTTGCCGTAACTGTCGACCAGCGGCTCGTAGGCGGAGATGTACCAGTCATTGACCACGAAGGCGCTGTCGAGCCAGGTGCGCCCCTCGCCCAGCACGGCCGAGCGCACCGCCGCCGACACGCGCGTGCCGAGCGCGCGCCGCCCCTCGAACAGACGGACGTTTGTCGATATACGCACGTCGTCCAGAAACAGCGTCGCGGTGCCCTGGCTGCCCTCCGGCAGGCTCGCCGCGCGATAGACGAGATCGTTGATCGTGTCGATGAATTCGAGATTCTGATTGAGCAACGTGCCGCCGACCAGCGCCGCGGCACCACCGTCGGGCAGCATCGCCCGGCTCGCCGCATGCACGACCATGCCGCGCGTCTCGGCGCTCCGGTCGGTCGGCACCGCGTTGGGGGTCGGCACGAGGTCCAATCGCGCGCGCTCGGCCAGCTCCGGCGAAATCGCGGCGAGCTCGTCATTGCCGAAAATATCGACGCCCGTCGCAGGGACTTCGCCCGACAGCGCCGAGGTGATGATCGGCCAGTCACTTCTCGGTTGCTGCTTGAGTGGCGGCGATGAGGCCAGGATGTCGCCGCGACCGTTGGTCAGATACAGAAAATCGAGACCGATTTCCTTGCGGGTCTCGTCGAGCAGATCCCGCAGGGAGCCGCGCGCATCCTGCGCCAGCACCTCCTGGAAACGGGCCGACAGGCCGAGCGCGCGGAGCTGGACGCCGGTCTTCTCCAGGATGCGGGCGAGATATTGGTGGGCGATGGTGAGATCGCCGTTCACCTTGGAGATCAGGGTCGCGTCGAATTTCGCGTTCCAGCGATAGATCGCGACGCCGAGCAGCAGCGGCAGGATGACCAGCATCGGCAGCAGCGCGATCGCGAGCAGCCGGAAGCGGACGGAGCGTCCCCGCACGCGCTCGCCGCTGCGGCCTGCGGCATCAGACATCCCACAACGCGCATTTGCGGTCGATGGTCTTGCGCGAGATGCCGAGGCGCCGGGCCGCCTCCTCGCGATTGCCGCTGACCTCCTTCAGCACGCCGAGAATGTGACGACGTTCGAGCTCCGCGAGACTGTCGGCCGGCGCCGATTGCCCGTCGGTGCGGGAACCGGCGAAATCGTCGGGGAAGGCGCCGAGGATCAGCGTGCGCTCGATCAGATTGCGCAGCTCGCGCACATTGCCCGGCCAGTCATAGCTCGCGAGCGCCGCCCGCACCGAAGCGTCGATCGGCACCGGCGGCATGCCGAGCTGGACCGACAGCTTGCTCATGAAGATAGCGGCAAGCTCCAGCACGTCGTCGCCGCGATCCTTCAGCAGCGGCAGGCGGATCTGCATCACGTTGAGGCGGTAGAACAAATCGGCGCGGAAACGCCCCCGCTCGACCTCCTTCTGAAGCTCGGCATTGGTTGCGAAGATGAAGCGCAGGTCGACCGGAACTTCACGCTCGGAGCCGACCGGACGGACGCGGCGGTCCTCGAGCACGCGGAGCAGCTTGCTCTGCATCGGCAGCGGCAATTCTCCGATCTCGTCGAGGAATAGCGTGCCGCCATGCGCATAGAGGAATAAGCCCTCGCGTCCCGAATCGGCGCCGGTGAAGGCGCCCTTGATGTGTCCGAACAGCTCGGCCTCGATCATCTCGGGCGGAATCGCCGCGCAATTCACCGGCACGAACGGCTTGTCGGCGCGGTCGGACAGTGAGTGGATCGAGCGCGCCGCCACTTCCTTGCCGGTGCCGGATTCGCCGGTGAGCAGGATCGAGGTCGGCAGGCCCGCGACGCGCGCGATGGTCTCACGCACGCGCAGCGTCGCTACCGACTGTCCGATCAGATTGTCGCGCAGGAAGGTGCGATCGGACGAGGCACGCAACGCATAGCGCAGGACGTAGTTTTCGCGCTGGAGGCGGACACGGTCGAGGCACCGTGCCACGGCGTTGAGAATCTGGTTGGAGCGGAACGGCTTGAGCACGAAGTCAGCCGCACCGGCGCGCAGGGCCTGGATCGCGGTGTCGAGGTCGGCATAGGCGGTGATCAGGATGGCGTCGGCGAAGAAGCCGACGGCGCGCTGCTCGGCGAGCCAGTCGACGCCATTCTTGCCCGGCATGATGTTGTCGAGAATGACGACGTCGTAGCGATTGGAATCGAGCTTGCGCGAGGCCTGGTCGGTGTCGGCCGCCTCGTCCACCAGCTTGCAGCGCGGTGCCAGCGTGCGCACGAGGAAATTGCGCATGCCCGGCTCGTCGTCGACGATCAGGATGGAGGCCTGCGCCAGCGCGCTGAACTCCGGCCCCGCAGCCGTCTTGCCGAGCTTTGCGGCAGGCTCGCGGCCAACCGCGGGCGTTGCGGCTGCGCTTGCCCTCGTTGTTGAGAAAGTCATGCCCGACGTCTTAGGTTTGAGATCATCCACCGCAATGAATCGGCGTCTTTCGCGTTGCAGCGAAGCTCCGGCCGTTCCTCCGCGGGCGCAACATAGTCAGCCGTCGCCGCCGTGGATATTCGCCTTTCTACGGGGCGGCGCTCTTTTCGACCAGGAACACGATGCGCGCCTCGTTGCGCTCGGTGATCTCGACCCTGTCGCCGGTCTCGCGGATCAGATTGGGAATATCGATCACCGAGAGGGGATCGGTACAGTGAACTTCGAGCTGGTCTCCCGCCTTGAGCGGTTTGAGCGCCTTGCGGGTCTTCAGGGCCGGTAGCGGGCATTTCAGCCCAGTGAGATCGAGTGTCGTCCTGGTCATCGCCGCACCATGGCGGGGCGGGATCGCGGCGTCAACGCATGCAGGATCAGATCAGGCTGGCGTAGGACAGGAAGCCAACGCTCTGCCCGGGCTCGACGCCCGTGACGGCTTCACCGAGCTCGACGAGGCCCGCGGTCTCGACCAGCGACGACAAGAGCCCCGCGCCCTCGCGCGGGAACTTGATCGCCTCCAGTGCGCCGTCCTCCCCGCGCCGCAAGGAAACGCGGACGTATTCGCGCCGGCCCGCCTTCTTCTTGTAGGTGAACGCGGCGCGCACCGGGATCGGCAAGAGCGGCTCCGGTAGGGCGCCCGCCAGCGCCAGCACCGTCGGCCGCACCACATGGACGAAGGTGACGAAGCTCGCGACGGGATTGCCGGGCAAGCCAATCAGCGGCGTGCCGTCGATGATGCCCATCGCCACGGGACGGCCCGGCTTGATCGCCATCCGCCACAGCACCAGCGAGCCGATGCTCTCGACCGCGGCCTTGACGTGATCCTCCTCGCCGGTCGAGACACCGCCGGTGGTGAGGATCAGGTCATGACCACCGGCAACCTGCTTCAGGCCGTTCGCGAGCGAGGTGCGTTCGTCGCGCAGGATGCCGAGATCGCCGACCTCGCAGCCGAGCCGGCGCAACATCGCCATCAGCATGAAGCGGTTGGAATCGAACAGCTGTGACGCCGCGCGCGGCTCACCGGGGGAGGCGAGTTCATCTCCCGTCGAGAACACCGCAACGCGAATACGCCTCACGACGTCCAGCTTGGTCAGGCCGAACGCTGCGGCGAGCGCAACGTGCTGCGGCAATAGGCGCTGGCCAGCGCGCAACGCGACGTGCCCTTCGGGAATGTCCTCGCCTGCGGGGCGGACATTGGCGCCCGGCTTTAATCCCGACGGCAGCACGATCTTGCCTGAAGCGTCGATGCGGACATCCTCCTGCATGAAGACGGTTTCCGCGTCCGGCGGCATCGGCGCGCCCGTGAAGATGCGCGCGGTGTAGCCGGGCTTGATCGGCGCCTGTGCAAGGCCGCCGGCCTGAATGCGGCCGTCGAGCGGAAACGCATGCTCCGCGCTATCAGGAAGATCCGCATTGCGCACGGCGTAGCCGTCGACGGCGGAATTGGTGAAAGGCGGCAGCGGCAGGGGCGCAGCAACGTCGCGCGCGAGCACGCGCCCGTCCGCCTCGACCAGCGGCGCCGTCTCAAGATCGGCAATCGCGTTGACGCGCGCCGTGATGAGGCCAACGGCCTCGTCGACCGACATCATCGGGCCGCCGAAGGCAAAGCAATCGTCAGACAGTTGCGCCATGGTGCCTCGTCAGCGCAGCGCGGCGCTTTTTGCCACCGCTTCCTCAACCGGCATCGCTGCGCGGAGCATCAGCGCCGCCGCGCCCTCGATATCGTCGAGATGGACGGTCGGCAGGCGGGTGTCAACTGCGACGTCGGTCGCAATGCCGGCAATGCCGGGATCGTCGGGGAACAGCAGCGGCTTGTCATTGGCCGCGCGGTGCACCTCGATCTTGCGGTGCGGCTCACGCTTGAAGCCCTCGACCACAACGAGATCGACCGCGGACAGCTTGCTCAATAGTTCCAGCAGCCGTGGCTCCGCGGTGCCGCGCAGCTCGTGCATCAGGGCCCAGCGTTTCGACGAAGCAACCAGCACCTCGGCCGCCCCGGCCTCGCGATGCCGCCAGGAATCCTTGCCTGGCACGTCGACGTCGAACTGGTGATGCGCATGCTTGATAACGGAGACGCGCAGGCCTTGCGCGTTGAAATGCGGGATCAGCCGCGTCAACAGCGTGGTCTTGCCCGCCCCGCTCCAGCCTGCAAGGCCGATGACTTTCATGTCAGCTCTCTTTTCCAGCAGCCAGTGCTCGCCAACGGAACCAGTGTCCCCTTCCCGTCATTGCGAGGAGCGCAGCGACGAAGCAATCCAGACTGCCGCCGCGGAGAAAGTCTGGATTGCTTCGCTGCGCTCGCAATGACGACGAGGCCCGCATTTCGTTATCTCCCCGCCATGCATATATCGGCTTGACCCCAATGTCATGCTAACGTCGTGGCCATGATGAAGATCGACAAGACCCCGGTGCCCCTGATCGTCCCCAACCCCGACGATCCGCGCCTGACCCAGAGCGTGACCGGGATCGACCAGACCGGCGCCAGGGTCGAGATCAAGGTCCCGATGGAGCGGCCGCTGACGCTCTATCTGAATTCGCAGGAGATCGTCACCATGATGACGATCGGCGACTATCCGGAATATCTGGCGCTCGGCTATCTGCTGAACCAGAACATGCTGAAATATAATGACGTGGTCACCGAGGTCGAATACGACGACGACCTCCAGGTGGTCGTCGTCCGGACCGAACACCACACCAATTTCGAGGCCAAGCTGAAGAAGCGCACGCAGACCTCGGGCTGCGCGCAGGGCACCGCCTTCGGCGACCTCTTGGAGGCGGTCGAGAGCGTCGCGCTGCCGAAGGCGGAGCTGCGCACTTCCTGGCTCTACCAGATGACGCAGACCATCAACACCATGCCCTCGCTTTACCTCGAGGCCGGCGCGATCCATGGCTGCGTGCTGTGCAAGGGGGGCGCTCCGCTCTGCTACACCGAGGATGTCGGCCGCCACAACGCCGTCGACAAGATCGCCGGCTGGATGTACCGCCACGGCGTCGACCCCTCCGACAAGATCCTCTACACCACGGGGCGCCTCACTTCGGAGATGGTGATCAAGACCGTGCGCATGGGCATCCCGATCCTGGTGTCGCGCTCGGGCTTCACCGCCTGGGGCGTCGATCTCGCAAGGCAGGTCGGACTGACGTTGGTCGGGCGCACCCGCGGCAAGCGCTTCATCGCACTCTCGGGCGATGAACGCATCGTCTACGACCAGGACCTCGCTTACGTCGAGGAGGAATCGGCCAAGCACAAGCGCAAGGGTGAAGGTGGTGACGACTAGTTTTCCGGCCACGCGCATTCCGCCAACTCTTGGCGTGCTGCTCGCCGGCGGCCTCGCCCGCCGCATGGGCGGCGGCGACAAGCCGATGCGCACGATCGGCGGCCGCACTATCCTGGAGCGCGTGATCGCGCGCCTTTCGCCCCAGTGCAGCGGACTGATCCTCAACGCCAACGGCGATCCCGCGCGCTTCGCCGCATTCGGCCTGCCGATCGTCGCCGACGATGTGCCCGGCTTTCCCGGCCCGCTCGCCGGCATTCTCGCCGCGCTGGACTGGACCGCGGCCAACCGTCCGGAGATCGGATGGGTGCTCAGTGCCGCCGGCGACTGCCCGTTCCTGCCCCGCGATCTCGTCGCCCTCCTGCATGAAGCGCGCGAGCGCGAGGGCGCAGAGCTCGCGGTCGCCGCCTCAGGCGATCAGTCGCATCCGGTGATCGGCCTGTGGCGCGTCGCCTTGCGCGACGAGCTGCGTCACGCCCTGGTCGTCGAGGACCTCCGCAAGATCGACCGCTGGACCGCACGCTATCCGCTTGCGACAGTGACCTGGCCTGCCGAGCCGCTCGATCCGTTCTTCAATGCCAACACGGTCGAAGACATCGCCGAGGCCGAGCGGCTGGCGACGCTGGACGACGCGTCCTAATTATTTCAGGATTTCGGAAACTCGTTGAGGAGCTGCGACCAGATGATCGCGAAGGCGATCAGGCCGCAAAGGCCGAGGGCCGTGGTGAAGCGCGGCAAACGGCCGATCGCGACCAGCAGCCAGGCCGGCAGGAAGAACGCCCCGAAGACCATGCCCAGCGGAAACACCGCGAGCCATTGAAAGCCGCTGCCGTCCCCGGGCGGGACATTCGCGATGTAATGGAAAGTGTAGAACCAGAACAGCGTGCCGGCCGCTGCGACGAGTGCAGCGATCTTGCGGAAATCGAGGGGCGTAGACGCGGTCATGACTTGGCTCATGCTCCTTGGTCGCGACGGTCCCTATCTGAGTTCATGACGTCTTGAACCGGACCGGGAAAGGAAGCGACCACAGCTGTGGACATTCCCCGGACGCAAGCCATGGCCGCCCCTCTCTTGAATACCATCTTCGATTTCGTCGATTTCGTCTTCGACCTTTCCGAGACGATCGATCGGACAAGACAACTGAGCAAGCCTGACATCGTCGAGGTGCCGCCGGATCCGAAACCTCTACCGCCGGCAGCACGCCGAGCGCTTGCCGAGGCCGAGGATCGTGAGCGCAAGCAGGAGCGGGACGCTCAGGCCGCCAGCGGCATCGATCACGCGTCGTAGCCGTAGACAACCTCGCGCGGCTGGAACGCCGCTATCATCTGTTGTCTACGCGGGCCGGAAGCCCGCCCGCGCGAGCGCCGCGCGCGCCTCATTCGAGCCGAGTGCGTCGAGAAACGCCCTCACGGCCGGCCGGTCCTTGCGCGCGCTCACCAACGCGAAGTCATAGTGCTCTTCAGCGAGCGGAATGAAACCGAGGCCGGCCGCATGGGCGACCGGCGCAATCGTCATGCCCCAATCCGCGCGATGCTGGGCGACGGCCGCCGCCACCGCATTGTGCGAGCGCGGCTGGTTCCAATAGCCCTCCGGGCGCGCGCCTCCGAGCAGCCGATCGATCAGGATGCGGGTGCCGGCGCCCTGGTTGCGGTTGACCATGATGCAGGCGGGATCGGCAAGCGCCGCCGCAACGGCCTCCTTCGCACCGAGACCATCGAAACGCTTGTCGCCTTTGCGGAACACGATGCCCTGCATCCGCCGCCAGCCCGGAACGAGTTCGAGACCTTCGGCGAGATAGGGCGTGTTGTAGGTCTCGCTTTTGTCGTCGAACAAATGGATCGGCGCGAGATCGCATTCGCCGCGCCGAGCCGCCGCAAGCCCACCGAGGCTGCCGACCGCGATCGAGCGCACGGTGAGGCCAGCATGCGCGAGCTTCGCGGTGACCAGATCGAGGCCGGTGCAATGGCTGCCGACGATGACGAGATCGGGCACGCGCACATGCGGCGTGAACAAGGTCACCTCGGCTGCGGTCCCCGCCGGCATCTGGTCGGCGAGCGCGTCGATGCGCAGGAAGCCGTCGGCCTGCGCGAACGAGGTGATCGCGCCGGAGCCCTTGCTGGAGGGATAGGCGATCAGGCCGTCCTTGCCCTCGACCAGCGAGACCATGACGAATTCGGTGCGGCCGAGCTCGGACGCGATGCGGACCGGCACGGTTGCGTTGACCTTGGCATCGGAGCGCGGCGACAGTCCGGCCATCCTGCGCAGCACCGGCACGATCATGTCGTTAAAGGTGAACATCGCCGAGGTCGGGAAGCCCGGCAGGATCACCACCGGCTTGCCGTCGCACACTGCAAGACACAGCGGCTTGCCGGGCTTCAGCGCAACGCCATGCGCGATGATGCCGGGCGCGCCGAGACGGCCGATGATGCGGTGGGACAGATCGCCTGCACCCTTCGACGTGCCACCCGACAGCACCAGCATATCGGCATCGGCCAGCGCCTTGCGCATGGCCGCTTCGAGCTTGGCTTCATCGTCGGGGATGGCGCCGAGGAAAACTGCCTCACCGCCATTCTCGTCGACCGCCGCCGCGACGATCGCACCATTGGTGTCGTAGATCTCGGCGGGCGCGAGCACCCCGCCGGGCTGCACCAATTCGTCGCCGGTCGAGATCACCGCGACGCGCGGCTTGCGCGCGACGGTCACCCCGGCGATGCCGCAGGCGGCCAGCATGCCGATCTCGCGCGAACCGATGATGGTGCCGGCGCGCAGCAGCGCTTCGCCGCGCGCGATATCGGAGCCAGCATAGGAGACGAATTGCCCCGGAGATATGGCGCGACGCATCTCGATCGCATCCGACCCTGCCGGCTGGGTGTGCTCAACCATGACGACGGCATCGGCGCCGCGCGGCAGCGGACCGCCGGTGGCAATCGCCGTTGCGGTTCCAACCGCGACTTGCAGGGCCGGAGCGGTGCCGCAATGGATGGTCTCGCCGTTCAGCGCCAGGCGAACCGGGTTGCCTTCGCTCGCCGCGGCGACATCCGCCGAGCGCACGGCGAAACCGTCGACATTGGAGCGGTCGAACGGCGGAACATCGATCGGCGCCGTGACGTCTTCGGCGAGCGCCGCACCGAGTGCATCGGCAAGCTTGCGCGGCTCGGTCGGAAGCGCCCGCGGAAACAGCGCAGCCTCGAAGCGCGCCAGCGCCTCCTCGCGCGACAGGATCTTGAGGAACTGCTCCTGTTCGAGCGCGCTGCGCTCTTGCGATCGCGGAATCATCGTCATGCTGGAACCCATATCATTCCCGCATCAGATAAGCACCGACCGGCGTGCCAGCCGCATACCCCTCGTGGCTGGCGGGGACGAGCAGCCATGCATCGGCCCGGGCAAGTGCCTGGAGCGGCCATTCACCCACGGCAAGCGGCATCCACGCATCATGTTCCCGGGACAGCAGGGCCAGTTCGGCGATGCCGACACTGGATGCGATCTTTCGCGCGAGCGGCAGGGTCACCTGCTGGCACGGCTGCCGTGCGGACAGCCGATCGATGAGTGGAGGCACGAGCGCGAGCCAGGCCGCAAGCGCATGATCGGGCGAGCCGGGCAAGGCGACCACGGGCACCCGTCCGAGCCGCGCGACCGCGGCGGTGCGTCCGGGCTGGAGCGCAAGGCCATGAGCGAGCACTTGGCCACGCCGGGCCAGTGCCGTGACGGCTGCGTCGCGGCGGCCGACGCCGCTGCCGCCGATCGTCAGCAGGACATCGCAGGAGGAGGCATCGAGCGCATCGGCAATCGACGCTTCATCGCGTGCGCCGGCCTCATGCATCTTCACATCCAGTCCGGCTGCGCGCGAGATGTCGGCGATCATCTGCGCCGATGCCGCTGCACCGGGCACAATGACGATGCGCAGCCGCGGCCGCCTTACGCCGAGTGTCTCAAGGCCCGCGACGCGCGCGATCAGAACATCAGCCGTACCGACCGGGTACCCCTCGGCTGCGGCAGGCGTGTGCGCAGCAACATCGCTGCCGGCACGCCTGACGCCCTGCCCCGGCACGGCCTCTGCCAGCACCTGGGCCAGCGGACCCGACAGCTCGACAGCACCGGCATCGAGCACGCAGTCGCATCCTTCCGGCATCGCGTCACCGATATCGACCCATGCAGGGGCCATCGCGAGCGGCAGCGGCGCGTAAGCGGACGCACCGACGAGATCATTGGCGGACAGCGCCCAGCCGTCAGCGGCGGCGACGTCGCGAGGCGGACAAGCCGCAAGCAGCGGCGTGCCCGCCGCGATGCAACCGATGGCTTCGGTCAGCGGCAATTCCGCGGCCGCGACGGGATCAACGCCGCGCAACATCGCGGCGAGCGCGGTGTCGAGCGGCGTGAGCGAGGGCGGCAGGCGCTGGGTCATGCGCCATGATGGACCATGCATCGCCCGCTTTGGCAACCGCCGGCGAAGCCGGCCTCAGCCGCCCGACCGGTCCGAATTGGGGAAGAACAATTGCTGGCCGTCGAGCTTGTAGTCGGCGATCGCCGTCTGCCCTTCCGGCGAGGTCAGCCAGTCGATGAAGGTCTGCGCGAGATCCTTCTTCACGTTCGGAAACTTTTCGGGGTTCACCAGCATCACGCCATACTGGTTGAGCAGCCGCCTGTCGCCTTCGACGACGATATCGAGATCGCCGCGCTCCCTGAACGAGATCCAGCTGCCGCGGTCCGACAACACATAGGCGTTCGCCGCGCGCGCGGCGTCGAGGGCCGACGTCATGCCGGTCCCGGCCACGCGATACCAGGCGCCCTTGGCGCTCGCGATGTCGATGCCGGCGACGATCCAGAGCGCGAGCTCGGCGGCATGGGTGCCCGAGCGGTCACCGCGCGTCACGAACGGCGCACCCTTGCCTTCGATCGTCTTCAGCGCGGTCGCGATGTCCTTGCCCTTCACGCCCGCAGGATCGCTCTTCGGGCCGATCAGCACATAGTCGTTGTACATCACGTCGAGGCGCTTCACGCCAAAGCCGTCGGCGACGAATTTCTCCTCCTGCGGTCGCGCATGCATCAGCACGACGTCGACCTCGCCCCTGCGCGCGCCGTCGAGCACCTCGTCGGCGCGCCGCGCGATCACCGTCACATCGATGCCGGTCTTGGCGCGGAAGGTCGGGAGCAGATAGTCGAGCAGGCCGGACTCCTGCGTCGCTGTCGTCGTCACGAGGACGATGCCGCGGTCCTCCGCGGACGACGCCGTAACGCTCGCGGCGAGGCCGCAGAGAAGCGCGAATGCAACGGCGAGGCGGCGGAGGGCCATGATCGGGTTCCCATTGGACGAGGCGCGATCATGATGGCGACCGATTGCGCCGCACTCGTGACGCATCCTGCGTCCCGTGCGCGTCCTGCTCGGGAAATTTCGGCAAGAAGAAAGCGCTCTGTGGATCGTTCACCAAAGCAGGAAGCGCGTGCGAGGATGTGTTGCAAAGCAGCGAGATGATCGGGCATGGTTTCCCGCGGACACGAATAGAAATGCAGAATTCCACCTGCGTCGAACGTCAAAAAGAAGCAAGAATTTGCATAGGAATGCAGGATGGAATTCCTGACGACCAGCGAAGCCGCCGACTATCTTCGGCTCGGCGAACGCAAGCTCTACGAACTCGTCACCACCGGCGCGATCCCCTGCACCAAGGTGACCGGGAAGTGGCTCTTCCCGCGGCACGAGCTCGATCTCTGGGTGTTGTCGGGCCTGGCACGTCCGGCCGGCATGCTGATCGCCGAGCCGCCGCCGGTCGTCGGCGGCAGCCAGGACGAGCTTCTGGATTGGAGCCTGCGCGAATCCGGCTCGGGCCTGGGATCGATGAGCGAGGGCAGCGCGCGCGGGCTCGAGCGCCTGCAGCGCAACGAGGTGATGGCGGCGGCGGTGCACTTCCATGCCCTGGACGCCGAAGGCAGTCTCGCCGGCGATACCAGCATCGAAGCGCTGCGGGCAGCGCCCGATTTGCATGATGCGGTGCTGGTCGCATTCGTGCGCCGCGAGCAGGGCCTAGTGCTGCCGCCAGGCAATCCCAAGCACCTGCACAGCCTGTCTGACGTGATCGCGCTCGGCGCCAGGATGGCGATGCGACAACAAGGCACAGGCGCGCAGATGCTGCTCGACGTGCTGCTCAAGCGCGCGGGCGCCTCGACACGGGATCTGCGCCGCGTGGAGACGCCGGCTCTCACCGGCCCGGACCTCGCCGAACTGGTCCGTGCCGGCCAGGCCGATTGCGGCATCGCGACGCGCGCGGCGGCGCGCTCCGCCGGGCTCGATTTCGTACCGCTGGTCTGGGAGAATTTCGACCTTGCGATGCGGCAGCGCAGCTATTTCCGCCCCGCCATGCAGGCCCTGCTCCGGCTGCTCGGCGACAGGCGGCTGCGCCAGCGCGCGGAGGGACTGACCGGCTACGACCCCTCCCCGGCCGGGCAGATCCGCTTCGCGGCCTGACATTGACGCCTGCCCCCAAATAGTTGCAAAAGAAACCAATTCAGCCGGGCACACCCGGGCAACACCGGCCAACGAGCCGGATCGAGGGAGGAGAGCGTGAACCCAATCAGATTTGGAGTGCCGGTCGCGGCCGCCTTGGCGGCGGCCCTGCTGTCCGGTGCGGCGTCGGCGCAGCTGTCCGACGACGTCGTCAAGATCGGCGTGCTCACCGACATGAACGGTCCGGCCTCGGCGCCGACCGGCCAGGGCTCGGTGACGGCGGCGCAGATGGCGATCGACGATTTCGGCGGCAAGGTGCTCGGCAAGCCGATCAGCATCGTGATCGGCGATCACCAGCTCAAGGCCGACATCGGCGGCACCATCGCGCGGCGCTGGTACGACGTCGACCAGGTCGATTTGATCGTCGACGTGCCGGTCTCCGCCGTCGGGCTCGCGGTGCAGAACGTCGCCAACGAGAAGAAGCGGCTGTTCATCACGCACTCCACCGGCACCGCGGACTTCCACGGCAAGTTCTGCTCGCCTTACGCAATTCAATGGGTGTTCGACACCCGCGCGCTCGCGGTCGGCACCGCGGATGCCGTGGTCAAGCGCGGCGGCGATAGCTGGTTCTTCATCACCGACGACTACGCCTTCGGCCATTCGCTGGAGCGCGATGCGTCCGCCGTGGTCACCGCCAATGGCGGCAAGGTGCTGGGCTCGGTGCGGCCGCCGCTGGCGACGCCGGACCTCTCCTCC
Organism: Bradyrhizobium sp. CCGE-LA001; assembly: GCF_000296215.2. Classification (NCBI taxonomy): domain Bacteria; kingdom Pseudomonadati; phylum Pseudomonadota; class Alphaproteobacteria; order Hyphomicrobiales; family Nitrobacteraceae; genus Bradyrhizobium; species Bradyrhizobium sp. CCGE-LA001. Next base: position 6,126,539 of record NZ_CP013949.1, read on the forward strand.
TTCGTGCTGCAGGCGCAGGCCTCCAAGGCCAAGATCATCGGCATTGCCGCCGGTCCCCCCAACAACATGAACGAGATCAAGACCGGCTCGGAGTTCGGCGTGTTCAAGGGCGGCCAGCAGATGGCGGCGCTGCTGGCGCTGATCACCGACATCCACGGCCTCGGTCTGCAGGCCGCCCAAGGCCTGCTCCTGACCACATCGTTCTATTGGGACATGGACGACAAGACGCGCGAATGGTCGAAGCGCTATTTCGCCAAGATGAACAAGATGCCGTCGATGTGGCAGGCCGGCGTCTATTCCAGCGTGATGCACTATCTCAACGCCATCAAGGAGACCGGCACCGACGATCCGCTCAAGGTCGCCGCCAAGATGCGCGAGAAGCCGATCGAGGATTTCTTCTCCCGCAACGGCAAGCTGCGCGAGGACAATCTGATGGTGCACGACCTCTGGCTGGTGCAGGTGAAGACGCCGGAGGAGAGCAAATATCCGTGGGACTATTACAAGATCCTCACGACCATCTCCGGCGACAAGGCGTTCGGCCCGCCGGACCCGGCGTGTCCGCTGGTGAAGAAGTGAGGGTGGCGAGTGGCGAATAGGGAGTGGCGAATGGACGAGGCCGCCATTCGCAACTCGCCATTCGCTATTCGCTATTTCACCACGCCGATCTCGCGGAAATACTTCATCACGCCCGGATGGATCAGCTCTGGCCTCGGCGCGGCCGCGACGGTGTTCGACGCGGTCGTCTCGCAGGCCTGCGGGAGCTTCTTGCAGAACGTCGCTTCGACACCGTGCAGCGTCTTGGCGAGGCGATAGGCGATGTCGTCGGGCAGATCCTCGCGGGTGAGGACAAAGCTCCAAGAGCCGAGCGAGGCGATCGGCGCGGTCTGGGTGGGATAGCTGTTCGCCGGCACCAGCAGCGGCTTGAGGAACGCGTGCTTGGCGCGGATGCGCGTCATCTCTTCGACATCAGGCGCGATGAAGCGCGCGCCTGATGGGCTCGAGGCGACCGCGGCAAAGCCGGGCCAGCCGATGCCGGCGCCCCACAGCGCGGCGACGCGGCCGTCCTCGACCATGGCGGGGCCGTCGCCGGCGCGGTCGAGATAGACCGCTTTGAAGTCCTCGTCCTGCTTGAGCCCGAGGCCATCCAGCACGTAGCGCGCCAGGATCGGCAGGCCCGAGCCTTTCGCTCCGAACGCAACCGGCTGGCCGACGAGATCGCGGATGGTCTTGTAGGGACTGTCCGCGCGCACCACGAACATGCCGGGGTTGGAATAGATCGCGGTGAGGATCTTCAGCCGCACGGGCGCGCGGCCGATGCCGGCGAAGGCTTCATAGGCCGGCTCGCCCGCGACCAGCGCGAGATCGAGCTCGCCCTTCTCCAAGAGCGGGATGTTCTCGTTGCTGCCCTTGGTGTTGCGGGGCGCGATGGACAATTGCGGATCGGCCGCGTTCATCACCTCGGCGAAGGCGTTGCCGTAGAGCGGAAAGCCGCCGCCGGGCGTGGCAGTGCCCAAACTGATTGTCGTGGTCGGAATGGCGTTGCCTCCGGTTTGAGCAGCGGCGGGGCCGGCGAGCAGCACGGCTGCGAGAACGAGTATCGCGAATCTCATGATGGTCCCTGACGGACTGCGTCAACACCGACTTGCGGCGATGTAGGCAGCCGACCGATTTTGTGAAAGCATGCCCCGCAACGACAATAGAACAATGGGAGACGTCATGTTGCGAATTTTCCGTCAAGGTGTTTTCGGGCTCGTCATTCTTGCATCACTTTTCAGCAACATCCCTCCCGCCTCCGCCGCCTATCCCGACCGCCCCGTGCACTGGCTGATCGGCTTTGCCGCCGGCGGCCCGGTCGACATCGTGGCGCGGATCATGGCGCAGTGGCTGTCGGACAAGCTCGGCCAGCAGGTCATCGTCGAGAACCGCACCGGCTCCGGCGGCAACATCGCGGCGGCGGCCGCGATCAACGCCCCGCCGGACGGCTACACGCTGCTGTTCGTCGCGCCCAACAACGCGATCTCGACCTCGCTCTACAAGAAGCTGCCGTTCGACTTTTTGCGCGACACCGTTCCCGTCGCCAGCATCATGCAGCTCACCAACATGCTGGTCGTCTCCAACGCGTTCCCAGCGAAGACGGTTCAGGAGTTCGTCGATTATTGCAAGGCCAACCCCGGCAAGATCTCCTACGCCTCCTCCGGCAACGGCACCTCGGTGCACATGTCGGCCGAGCTGTTCAAGGTGATGACGAAGTGCGACATGGTGCACGTGCCCTATCGCGGATCGGCCATCGCATTCCCCGACATCATCTCCAACAAGGTGCAGCTGATCTTCGACAACCTGCCCTCCGCGCTGGAGCAGGTGAAGGGCGGCAATGTCCGCGCCCTCGGCGTGACCTCGCCGCAGCGCTGGCCGAGCGTGCCCGACGTGCCCGCGATCGCCGAGACCGTGCCGGGCTTCGAATCGGTCGGCTTTTACGGCATCTCCGCGCCGAAGGGCACGCCGCCCGAGGTGATCGAGACCCTCAACAAGGCCGTCGGCGAAGCGCTGAAGGACCCCAAGCTGGTGGCCAAGCTCACCGAAGTCGGCGGCCTTCCCAAGGCGATGACGCCGGCCGAGTTCGGCAAGCTGGTCGCCGGCGAGACCGAGAAGTGGCGCAAGGTGGTCGAGTTCGCCGGCGTCTCGGTGGACTAGGCGACGCCGCCGGCACGAAATTCGAGGGGGCCAACAGGCCCTCTCGCAACAAAGGGGCGAAAACAACCCCATGCACAGTAGAAGACCTGAGCAATCACAGGGGCTTAGCAAAGCGCGTCAACAGGCACCCCGAGGGGCGCGTTTGGCGCTTTGACTCGTCGGGCAAACCAGTGGCATGATGCCATTATTCCGAAATCCGGCAGCCGTCCCCAGAGCCGCGCTTTTCCGCGCAGCCCTCGCGTTCCGCCTCGATCCAGCGCCCTCCATGCGATGCGCCTTCGGAACGTCAACGAGGACCCTTCCTCCTTGAAAACGCTTGAGGATTGCACCCCCGCCTCAGGCCCTGTAAACGAACCGCGCACCGTTGCCGGCCGCACCAAAGCGGCCGCCTCGCGGCGGGGCCTGTAGCTCAATGGTTAGAGCCGGCCGCTCATAACGGTCTGGTTGCAGGTTCGAGTCCTGCCGGGCCCACCAATGAAATCAAAGGCTTACGAGGATTCATTCCGGTTCATCGGAATCACCGCACCAGAAACCGCACCAGAAACAGTGCGCCTTTCGTTCGCAGGCTTGGTGCTACTCTTGATCGCCTGATGCCGACCTCATCAGAGAGCGGTGGCCACTTGCTCGGCTATTTGACTGCCGGCCGGCTTTTGTTGTCCGGCAGTCCTTTGATGTTGGATGTGTCCTGCTACTGCACGCTCGGATTCGTGCCAATCGACGACCCCACGGTGTCGCCGGGCTTCACCGCTGACTGTTCTTGTTCCGGGCTGGCCCGCGATGCCGGTTCCTGAATTCTGCGCGCTCGGCGCTGCAGATGCGCTGGGCTGCGTCGTTTGAGCAAGGGCTGCCGAACCAGTCACGGCAAGCGCAATCGCGAAACTGCTGACGATCGACTTCATGGCTTTCCTCCAATCGGATTTCGTTGCAAAGCCCGCAAGTAATGGCCTCTGACGGCAGCAACGTGGTGCGGTTCAGCACGTTGCTAGAAGCGCCAGCGAATTTGCGCACGGTCCTCTCCGATTTCGAACAACACGTGCTCTCATCGCGCGAGAGGGGCCGTGCGAGCAGGTGCGCGTATGGCCGTGGTCGGGACCCGCGGCCGGGTCCTCGTCGGTGATACCGGGCGCGTGCTGGGACCGGAAGGAAATAGTTTCGGGATAGTTGCCAGTCCGCACGGCCGTATTCGACCGCCGGCTCCTGGAAGCTGTTGGTTTCCAATTGCGGGCAGACCTTCGTAGGTCTGGTCGGCGTATGAGCTCCATGTTGTTCGCGATCCGGCCCACGATCAGGGGCGTCCGGCATCGCCTCCCGGCAGGTCCATGTACTTCTCGGTGAACGACATCCTCCTTTTGCCATTCATCGAAGTGAGGTCCGCCTCGCCGAGCTCGCCGCCGACCTCAAAGCGCAATCTCGTGGGACGCAAAATGCGGGGTCAACTGGTCACGGCTCGTTTTTTGAAGTGGACCAACACCGCGTTTGGCTATTTTTTCGACTGCATCGGACAAGTAGTCTGGATGGTGATGGCCGTACGTGTTGAGCAGCACGTCGAGCGACATTCCGAGATAACCTGCGGCTTGCCAAGGATCCGCACCTCTTTGCATGAGCCAAGTCGCTGCGGTGTGTCGCAAAGTGTGAGGGGAGATTCCTGGACCGAGTCCTACAAGCCTAACGGCAGTCCTGAACGCCGTTTTGACCGAGCTCACAGGCTTTCCGTTGTACTCGACAAAGTGCTTTGCCCCTGGATCAATCCGATGCCAGCGTCGCAGGTGAGCAAGCAAGCGCAACGGGATCGGCACAGTCGGCTGCCGCTTGTTGGTCTTCACTGCGCCCTGCTTCAGACGATAGTAGCGACCTCGCTCCAGATCCACGTATGAGCGACCAAGCGCTGGAATGGGGGATGCGGCAGCGATGGCCCCGGCACGGGTGCCGCTGTAGATTCCCAACAGGATGAAGCGAGCAAGATGTCGGAGCGGACGTTTGCTCGTTGGGACCTTTAGTTCATCCAACGGCTGACGCGAGCCCTTCTGCATTTCCCGATAGCGCCAGCAGGTCCAGATCAGTTTGGCCGCATCGCTTCGCGTCAACCACTTGTCTCTCGGCTCGCCCTTCTCAGGCAAAGAGACCTTCACGATTTCCCGATGATACCCTTCATCTGCATGGTGTCCGATGGCGGCACGGAGATCTTCAAGGTCTCGGCGAGCACCGCCCCTTTTAACACGTTTTCTGGTGTAGGAGCGACATGCTTCGCCATTGACCTCGCCAAGCATTTTTGCGCCCCACCACACATTCAATCGCTCGATTCGCTTCTTGAACTTGCGGATATCTGGGATGGTATCTTCGTTTTCGAACTCGACCTTGAAGCGACTGCGAAGCTTATCTAGTTGCGCATCCAAATAAATTGAAAGGACATCAGCAACGGCGATAACGTCTATGTGCCGAACTCGTCGCTTGGGCGTGTACTTCGAGGTTATGTAGTCCCTAAGTCTTTCTTCCGCGAGCGCAATCTCATCTGGAGCGCAGCCTGTGCTGACATCCCGTCCGTTGTCTCTGATGATCCATGTTGCTTGGTGAGTGACCTTCCCGTTTTTATCTCGGCGGGAGCCCTTAAGCTGTAGTCTAGCGCCCTTGCTTCTTCGCGGCATAGCTCTCGCATCCGTTCGATATGCGCCAGCGTTGTAAATTCCTTGCCGGCAATCCTTTCGGTGACCAGCCGGCCACGATCGCGCTCACGGCGCAGTCCCGCGACAGTCATTCCTCCCAAAGGAAACGCCATCTTCACGGCATCAGCAAGGCGAAGAGGAGTATCAACTGTAATTTCAGGTTGCGTTCGATCTGGCATCGACGCATTCAGCTGTGGTTGGAGCTCATAAGAGCAGACCAACCATCATTTACAGAGACTTACTTTCGCATAAAGTATCCGCTCTGCTTCATCGTAGAATCGAGCACGTCCTCGCGCAAACGATCGGGAGAGCGCAGGAAGGACAATATGGATCCGCGCCCGCAAAGGGGAGTTGGGTGCGAAGGCTTCTACGGAGGAGTGCTCCATCCGGCTGCCGCGAAAGCACCTGGTGTGCGAAAACATCCGCAATTCGCACACGTTGTGCCGCTTTGGGTCACCACCTTGCGGAGGTCCGGCTGAGATAGCCAGCGAAATCACAATCTACGGGCAGGCCTTGCCCCAGGGCCGGCGAGACGCCCCAACTGGGCACCAGAAGCGTGAACGCAAAGAACGCTGATATCATAACGCGTGCGAGACGCGAGACACGGCTGCGCGTTCAAAGTGGTCCAATTGCCTCACACGCAACGCATCCTAAGCACTTGAGGGCACTCGTCAAGCGAATGGCCAATGAGCACTTGAAGGGACCGGTTCATCATCGCGGCAAGCCCACGAACCCTGGCCGGGAGGCTGCATACTTTCTCGACCGCCTAGTCGCGATGGGTTCACATCGCAGGCTGTTGGCAGCTAGCATCGTCTTCATGGAGGTCGAGCAGAAGGCCGCCTAAGGGTGCTTGTGATCGCGTGAGAAGGCCAAGAACGCGTCGTCATTGGAGATGGCGGAACAAGGACAATCGCTATCACTCCCTGGATCGGCGTCATTCCAAAAAGCAATTCGCTCGCCGCCCCTTAACTCAGAAACACCGGGGGATCACTTCAGCCGACATGTATCTTCGAGGCAGCTGCAACTTCCAGAATTTGTTCGCCGTATGTTCGTCTAGAGCCCTGGATCTCCAGTTCTCGGTTCCACCCTGAGGTCCACAACGAAGATCGGCAACAACGATCGGGGAAAATTGCGACCTACTGGGCTAAAACGAACGAGCTACGGCGGCAGATCGTTGAAGCTGCGGACCGATCAAGCCTTGCCTGTTCAAAGCCGCCTCATTGACGGATTATGGCGGTCGAAAGCTCAGACTCCCAATGCAAAACAAACACCGAATGCTCATAAAGGCGCTCAAACTTCCAACCGAGCCTCTTCTGGAAAGGGTTCGTGATTAGATCATAGAACTAAAACAGCGGGCAGCGCATCGTGCTATCGGACTCTGATGACGACCGCGCCGCATCTGTCGTTCGGCACGACGTCCGCGTCATTGATCTTGACACCAACAAGTCCCTGGTGGTTCGTATCACTGACCGCGGACCATGGATCCGCGGCCGCGTCCTCGAGTTCTGCTCGTCGCCGCGCGCAGCTTGGGATTATGATCGCGGCTACCGAGGTGCTGTAGCGTCCGTCCATCGTCCCTACGAAAAAAAGCAACCGGCCGGCGGGCACATGCATCAACCGTCTGGCTGCTGGACCAAACCTACCGTGGCTTTCAAGAATCCTGCCTCGATCGCGGCGGTCGTATCCGCCCTCAGAGTCGTCCATGGAGACGAAGTCGCCCGAACCATGCTCGTGGAGGGTATGAACCTTGCCAAGCTGATGGACACTATGTTCTCCGCGCCAATAACGCATCGCGAGGCAGTTCGATACGTCGCGGATGCGATAGATGACTTTGCTACTACGCCAAAACTCGGGCCGGTCTGGCACCTTCGCTACCTGTATGATGACCAGCCCGGCTCACTTCGCGTCGTCGACATGGAAATAGCAACACCGGCCGGTACGTTGTCCAGCAAGGACGTTTGGCTGCGGCTGTGCGTTTAGCGACTCAACTGCCGGTAACGAAGTACTAAGAAGAGGCTGTGCAGGGCGGATGTGGCGCGGAAACAATCTTAAGGCCTGACCGGTGGCATCCACCAGCCCAGAGCCTTCCTTTCCGCCGAGGCTTCTTTCATAACCGCGCGGCTCTGCTTTGAGCGCACCGGCGACCTCGGGACTAGGGTGCCGCGCCTCCAGGCGGATCATGCCGCCCTAGAATCGTAAGATTGTTCTTGGTGCGGAGAGCCATCTCCTGCAGCAGCTCGCCTTAGACTTGTCAGCAAGCATGACATGCCAGAGCTACGCGTGGTACCCGGCGACGGCGGCGGCCCCGGCTGCTGTGATGGCGAACAGAAGTGGGTGGACAGATAATCGACGCCGATGCTGCCTCGGTAGCTGATGTACGAGCCGGCGACTGGATAACGGCCGCAAAGACTTCCGGGCCGCGGTGGACGATCAGTCCCGAAACTCTTGGAAGCAAAAGAAAATATCCCGGCGTCTCGGTCTGCAGCTGCAGAGCTACTTCCAACACGGCTGCACACCCGGTGGCGGAGAGCTCAGTTTGAGGAGGTTCGCCCTCCCAAGATTGTGCTCAGGAAGTCTCGCTCCCGGCAAGCCGAGCCATATGTTAACTAGGAGCCTGAACAAGCAGCACTACGGGCGGCTAAGACAAAGGCCTTGCCTTGCAAGGACAGGTGGCGCACGTTCCATGTTGGATCCATGATAGGGCTCGACTTCAACACGGCAACTGAGATCCGCTGTTTCGAATTCATCCGCAGACTCATCGTTTGGATGATGCTGCTGTTTCCATTGCTCTTCGCAGCGGAAGAACCTTGATGGTGTCGCAATACATGTTGGAGTTGGTGCCCACCGTGTCCTTTCGTACTGGTGAGCAAACTCTGGTATATACTGACATTGCCCTTCGCATCTGCTATATTGCGTCATCGGCGACTTTAAGCGCATCGCTTGGTGAGCGAAAGTTCTGTTTGCCGAGGGCGCATGGAGAGGGATTCGCAGCTTAAGGGTTACATGGACGAACCCGCCAGTGGAACGGCCCCTCAACCGACAGGCACACGAATGACTAAGCGCGGCGCCTACCGCCGCTTCCGTCGTCGCTGAAACAGATCAAAGAGTGCTTCCCCGAAGCGGCGCTGATTTTTTGGCGTATAACGAAATTCAATGGAATTCGGCGAGTGGCCCATCAAGGGCTCGCACCAAGACTTTAGGCGCAATGGATGTTCAGTTTTCAGACCTTCCTTTTATTTCTTGCTGCAGCCACAGTCATAGCTATCACGCCAGGGCCAGGCATCTTCTACATCGTGGCGCGAACCTTTACAGGAGGACGAGCAGAAGGCGTGGCATCGAGCGTAGGCCTGGGGCTCGGCGGCCTTGTACATGTTTTCGGAGGCGCCGCGGGAGTCTCAGCGCTGATCATGGCCAGCGCCGAGGCGTTTACGACCTTGAAAGTAGCCGGCGCGCTCTATCTCATTTGGCTCGGCGCCAAGACATGGCGAGAAGCGCGCTTCGTCGATCCTGCCGATGTACAGGCGATCGGCTCGGGTCGTGCCTTTCGCGAAGGCATCATTGTCGAGGCGCTCAATCCAAAGACAGCGGCGTTTTTTCTGGCATTCATCCCACAGTTTGTCGATCCATCTATTAACGTCCCCACGCAGTTCGTTGTGCTCGGTCTCGTCTCGGTTGCGCTCAATACAAGCGCGGACCTGATTGTGACCTATTGGGCCGCGAGGGCGAAGGATGGTTTTGCAAGACGGCCATCTTTCATCCGACGGATGCGGCAGGCGTCGGGCGCTGTGATGTGCGGGCTCGGAGCGACCCTGCTTTTTGCTCGCCGGAACGGCTGACGCCCGCCCAAGCCCTTGGCTGCATCGACGACGAGCGCTGACGCCGCTTGTGTTGTGATAGCCGGCAAGTTGTTCGGTAAGGAGACTTCGAAGGTGGTCTCGATCAGCGAAGTTAGAAGCTCCTTGTGTAGATGTGCAACTCGATCTTGGGGCAGATGAACAGAATCTCTTTTGGTGTGATGATTCATGATACGGCCGTTCAGGGCGGCCGGTTTGGCCTGACAAAATGAACAGCTACCATTAGCCGTTCAAGAGCAAGAAGCCTGGAAAGGACATAACCGGCTTTCCGCTCACGCCGCATACAACGGCAACCGGATCGCTTTCACTCTAAAAGTACAGGCGGCCCCGCTTTGGAAAGATCTTAGCGCGCATGACGGCCCGCTCGACCAGTTTCTACATCAAGGCGCTGACGCATCGCGGGCGGCGCCTTCATAGCAACGGGTTCGCGGGTGGCGTGCCAAACGAAAAGGGGTTCATGCGCAAGGTGAAATAGCAGAAAAGGGTCTTGGAATTCTCCCCAGGCCATATTGGAAAGCGTAATAATATCAATCCGGGCTGCGGGAAGCCGCCCGTGCCGCGCAATAAATTCGGAGAGCTTATCAACGCCTCGACGGTCATCCTTGGTGCGGCGTGCAGTTACGAGATGGCAGCTTCATTCAAGTGTAGGACCGCGCATGTCTTGCGGGCGCAGCTCGAAACTTCTCAGGATCAGCGCGGATTACCTCGCCGCTAACGAGGAGATCTCCAAAAAACGGCCGACCACCGAACCGGTTATGCACAGGAGGAACGCCGCGCAGCTTGCTCGCCGCGCGACCCGTCAGCTTTGTTAGCGCTGATGACCGAGGCCAATGCCTAAAATGAGAGCCTTTTGGCGCAGTGATCCGACAGTTCGCTTCATTTCCTTCGATATTCTTGAAACCGGCGTTCGATCCTTCGAATGCTTCTTAAGAACCCGCAAATCGGCGGGTGTCCACTCGCGTCGCGTCGGCTTCTTTTTGGCAGGACGTTTCACCTTGTTAGCTCCTTATCCTCGTCAGGCAGCGCTGTTAGCACAGCGAACGGAATTTTCAACTAACGAGTAGGTCATAGCGATACACGTCTAGGGCATAAAACCTTTCGTGAGAACGTTTCAAACTTAGCTCTGTACCGAGTGCACGGTTCCATTCCGCGGCTTGGAAAGATCTTCGTCAGTTGCTGAAAGAAACATTTGGCGAGCGAAACGCGTGGATTCCCTCCAGAGCCTCCGCTCCAGCTCGACGAAGGCTTCCTCAAAGCACGCAGCATGGCGGCATCGACAGCAATCCGAAAATCGTCGGGACATCGGCGGCTCCTGTCGCATTGCGATCTCAAACTCGGTCACCACCGCTGGGCCGGTATCTATGCGCTCCGACTTCCCACGCAGACGTAGCTTGAGAATGATGCAATCGAACGCTGCACATCGCGCCGCGATCGGCGAGCACTACATGCGGACCAGCGCTACTTTGACAAAACGATCTACTGCGTCAGCCGCAATGACTTTATGGTTGGTAGGCGTCCCTGCATCCCCCCGCATTTACCTGCCGCAGCGAAATCGTTTGCTGAAACGGTCGAGGGGAGCAGCCGGAATTTTGGAAGGTCTGCGTGAAGTATGAGGTGATTGCTGCCACGCGGTTTAACGATTACGTGCTGGTGCAGTGCGAAGCAGTCCCCAAACATGGCGCTGAATCAAACCGCAATCTGCAACCGGAGATGGAATGAATAAAGAGCAGCTCCTTGGCGCCGGTCGGGCGACTGACGGGGCGGCTAATTCCTCCCGCGGAAAGGAGAGTGTCAATAGCCAGATCCTCGCGCCAGCGGTGACGGAATGTTCGTTAATGTGTATTGCTACCCAGCGCCGAACGGAGCTTGCGATCGCGCTCGCCTGACATGGCAAGTCACCCGTCTGGTTTAGTTTCGGAGCGAGGAAGCGATACTTATACCCGAACCACCGGTGAAGCTGGCGCTAAGCACTTGGACGCCAGTTCGCTGGCGGCCTTGCTTGCGAAGCGGGCGGCAAACACTTGCTGAGTCGGGACGAGACACTTCAGCCGTCCACGACTTACCGGGAGGGTCTTTGCCGACAGAACGTTGCCTCCCCCAAAAATGATGTTGAGTATTGTGCCAAAAGTGATCCGGAATAGCATGATCCCGCCAGCGCAATTAGCATTTTGTCCGTGGGATTTCGCTTTCAGCGCACTGATGGATCCTATCTAGATGCATTGAGATGTGGCTCATGGCTGAGCTTGGCTTGCCCCAATTGAGGTATCACCGCTGAAGGTCATCAATCTTCGATGTTCAGATCCTTTTGATCAGGATTGCATTGTTAGGTGCAATCCTGCACGGCGTGAATGACATCTTCCCGGGAAATGATGCCGGCCAGCCGCTGATCCGCATCGAGCACCGGCACGCTCCTGAGACGATAATTGACCATCAGCTCAAGTACCCGAGTGAGCCTGGTGTCCGGGGCAACATAGATGAATTCCGAACTCATTACATCGGCTACCGTACGCTGCATCAGATCCGGGTATCGCGGACTCATGCGTGCGGCCGAGAAGACAAAACAGGATAGGTAGTCGAGCTTTGAGACTATGCCGAGCACCTGCTCGCCGTCGATCGCTGGATAAGCGTTGAAGTCTTGGGTTTTGAAAAGCTCGCCAAGCTCGCGCATCGTAGTGTCGCGCCCGACCGTCCTGGGTTTACGTGTCATGTAGTCGGCAACTATTTGCTCGAGAAACTTGTACACCGCCACGCCCTCGCTTTCGTTCCGGATGGTTTCTAGCATACCTCGCCGCAAAGATATTGCCCCATGTCAAACGTATGGAATAACCAGCGAGCAACACTTATGAGATGAGCCGCTGCGTCACGAGTGAATTGTCCAATGCACGCAGGCTGGGAAAGTCCACAGGCCGGCAACGAGCAGGCCCCCTGAGCTGGAGCTTTTTTAGGCTGCGGCGCGGCTTCGTCTCGTTTGACCCCGTACCATGGGGCTCCAGCTAAGCCGACCGGTCTTGCAGGCGAGCCTAGGCAATGTCTCATCCGTTCCTTGATGACCTCGCTATCGTGATTTGCCTCGCCGAACCTTTGAAACGGCATCGACCATATCGGCACCATCGCGCGCAATCCGAGGAGCAGAAACGGCGCGACTAGTATCATCGCGACCGGTTTTGTTCGTCTGGCTTGTTCCTTGGAGCAGCCCGAGGCCGAGATTGCCACGGCACGCAACGAGGGCCTCGCCCCTGACGAGCGCTGGCATAGTCCTCGAGGAGCTTAAGAGCCTCGTTCGCGTTCGTCGCAAGGATCGTGTGTGCCCGCTCGCCCCAGTGAGCCCGCCCAGGGCCCGACAATGGTCCGGGCACGAAAGACGATCCTATCCCCGACATGCCGCCGCGCTGGTATGATTGATACCAGGCATCAGGTTGCAGGCCCGCACCAGCGCGTGCGTCACATGGGACACGTACTATTCCAGAAGCAACATCTGCCCTGCCCCCGCACGAGCGCTGACCTGAAAGTTCAATGGGAGAAGTCGCTAAGACATTCACACGTGATAAATGCGACGAGCAAAGTTCGACTCAGCACTATTTCTCCCTGCTCGACCTGGATGACACATTGTTCGTAGGGGGGTGGCCGGTGCGGCTCGTTCCTGCGCTCTGACCGCCTGCGGCATTATCGCCGCAGCTGTTGCCCTGGTTGGTATTCACCGTGCCGCCGACATTCGTTCCTGCGGTGCCCTGCACGCTCGAGGAATTAGTCGTTGCCTGTCCCACGGCGGAGCCGCCCGAGTTGCTCTGAGCCAGGACGAATGAATAGCTGCCGACCATGAGGCTCAGAAACAAGCAATACACTTCATCATCTATTTTGACTCCTTGTTTCGAAGCAGGTCTGCGGCGTCGTCATAGCCATGCCGGCTGCCGAAGACATCAACGCCATCATTCCGCAGCCGATGACCAGCGAGAGGGAGCCCGGACCAAGGGCGCATCCATTTTCGTCCATGGCGGCATCCTCCACTCCTTTGGTTACGCTCCAGGCCCACGCGATGCCGAACACGCAAGGCCACGCATGGTGAACAACGCCGCGATGAGAAGAACTTGACCGGGCTTGACGTTGCGCATGGGCGACTTCCTTCGGGCAACCGCAGCGACCTAGGTCAGTTCCTAATGCGATCGTTTGGACACTTTCAGCATCCAAGGCGTTCGACTAGCCCCTTGGAAAAGGTGTCGAGCTCCGGTACGCGCGTGGCGAGGCGCCTGGTGCGGTCCGCCCGATCCCGCCCGCTGTTCGACAGGATGGCATGTCCCGCTTGAGGTCCTCCATGACGGCGAAGCTAACCGAAATGGGATCAGTTCACGATCGAACGACAGCCGCGGCCTACCACCGCCCGGATCTTATGTGGGCGCTAAGTAGCGTCACCCGGCAAATATCCAATCCATCTTTGACGCTCGCCTGCCGAGCTATCAGATGATTGCCGGGATCGCTGGATGTGCGCTGCTCGACATAAATGTGGCCCGCCACGATTACCGCGACGGAAAAGGCGATTGTCAGCATCGCTGTCGCTCGTTCGGGATATCCGCTCAAGCTCGAATGCTGTTCTTGGTCGAATCGCGCGGCGGGCAGCTGTTCCTAACTATGTAAGTAACTTGCTCTCGGTCAGGTCGACATTGCGACTACTTCGTTAACACGAACGCTGTCGTCGTCCCCGGTCGGCGCAACGCCACTGGCCGGGAAAATTGGCCGATCCCGCTCCGAGGGAGCCTCTTAAAGGTTCGGCATTCGAGCGACCCTCGCTCTCGTTCCTTCTAGGCTTTTAGATGAGACACTTCGGCCTTGGCTGCACGCCTCCTAATCGCGCTTTTCCATCGCTACCGTCTTCTTATCGGTGCGTTTGAATGAAAGACGTTTCAGAGGGCAGCACAGGCTGCGCGCGACACTTGAGCACAGGCAGGTCTGGCACGATTTCGCTGTCCCTGCGGCCACATCTGGCGCTGACTGCTCCTCAGCGGGGCGTTCCGTTCCAGATAGGGTCTTCAAGATCCTGGCCAGCTGTCCGGATGAACCAAGTGAGCGGATGTCTCATGCGCCTGGCTTGTCTATGCCCCGTCCCGCGCAAGATATCACGCGCCAAGCACGCGGCCCTGAAGGCTCGCTTTAGCGTTTCATACCTTCGCGACGACTTGCCATGGTAGTGCAGGCGCAACGTTCGTGGCATCGAGGCTCACGACAGTAGAGCTTAGCCAATGCGCAGGTTTTCTGCCGATGTTTTGCCATGGCGCCCGGTCACTAGTTCGTAGCTGACCTTGCACCCCTCTGGCAGTTCGCTCAGCCCCGCTTTCTTGACCACAGATATGTGCACGAACACGTCAGAACCGCCTTCATCTGGCTTGATGACTCCATAGCCTTTGATTGCATTGAACCACTTCACAGTCCCCATCGCCAATTTTGTATCGCTCCTTGATAAAACACGCTCGGGTTATAGCTCGCTCGGCGTGACGGCGAGCCGATGGCTAAACGCCGACGCGCGCTTGGTATAGCTGCATTCACTCCACCGCACCGAAATCGCAACAGGATCGAAATCAAGGGATCACAAGGACCCTTCTCGCCCATTTGTACGCATCGTATCCGATGCACGTCGCCCGCGTTGACATCCGGCAATGGATGTAACGAGTCCATCGTCGTGCAGTCAAGATCGGCTTTTCGTTTCGCCCAAGCCTCACGCAGGGCGGCGCCCGTGCCATAGGAAGACGCAAGGCAGACCAATCGGCTGTTCAAGAATTCATGGGGCCGCATCATCCTTTCGGAAGATGGCCGCGGCCAGCGCACGGCAAGCTCTTACACGTGAACGATCGGTCTGTCGTCTAAACCGCGGAGCATTGCTAGACGACAGTTCAGCTTGATTTCGTCGCGGCTGGCTAACAGCGTTGCAAAGTCCCGTGTCTTGCCTTCCAAAGAGGAGACGTGGATGGCACACTGGCACCGAGGAGCTTGATTGTCGACCGCCCACCTGTAGAGCCCCGAAACCTCGCGACGGCGGGACCGCTTCAGCACGACGCCGCCAGTGTTTACTGTCGCAGAACATTCTCTTCACGTTCATGCAAACGAACAGCATCTAATGGAAGAAGACAATGCGACACGTGTCCATTGTAAGAGCCCGTCGGCCGCGCTCCACATTGCCCATTTGTCGCCGTCTGTCGATCACTTTCAATGATAGCTTGGTATTCGGTCAGCCGCGCAAAGCATTCAAGCGCAGCGAACACGCTTCTTAAGATCTCCGCACCGCTCGACTTGGGCCTCTCAGCGGCCAACGATGACGCCTTCTGTCGTTCAATCCACCCTGTCGTTGGTGGGATGTACGGATCTCGACATAACGCTTGAACCGCACGTGGCGTCAGATTGTAGGATCTTAACGCAGGCGCGACCGTGTCTGGCCACCCAACGGCTTCCGGCTAAGGAAACTCGGGAATGTCTCACAATCTTTTGCGCACTTTCCGCCCCAGCCTGTCCTCGAGAACTTCCACGAAAGGTGCGTCGTACCTTCAATGCCCACTGGTTTCCTGGCTTGATGCGTTGGGGATTAGAGACTTTTGTCAATGCATCAGCCAGCGGACGGACGCGGCTCTTCGCCTGCAGCCAACCGGAGAGATTTCACGCCGCGCTTGTCAGGTCTTGGGCTCCAACGAGCAGGAGCTTGCGCATGTGGCGCTCGGTTTCAGCGAAGGAGCGAGACGAGACCATCCTTCCGCGATCATCGTGCTGATCGACAAGAAAGCCGATGACCATGCCAACGAAATATCAGCAGGCGCGCGCAGTTGATCAACAGTTCCATAAGTAAGCAGGCCGGGCCCTCTGTGATCAAGCATCAATGGCGACCTGCGGCTTGAGAGAGCTGCGCGTTACGACCTATTGCAGCTCGAATTGGACCATCCGAATTCCCCGAGTCCCTCGCCCCGCATGCTCCGAAGCAATTCAACTCTTCCAAGCCGGCACCCCATGTAGGCCGCCGTCACATCTGACGACAACGCCGTTAAACGAGGCCTAAGTCGGCTTGGCTTTTGACGAAGATCTGGAAAATGAAACAATTGCCCTTTGATACAGTTTTGATCGCTAATAGAGGTGAGATTGCCGTACGTATCATCAAGACACTGCGCAAGCTTGGGCTTCGCTCCGCAATCGTGTACCACGAGATCGATGCGGACACTCCCGCGGTCTCGATGGCCGACGCCGCTATACCAATCAGCGGGCGTACACCCATTGCGGCATATCTCGATATCGCCCAGATCATCGCTGCTACTCACAAAGCGCGGGCCGGCGCCCTTCACCCTGGCTATGGCTTTCTATCGGAGAATGTCGAGTTCGCCCGCGCGGTGATAAAGGCTGGCATCACCTTCATCGGTCCGGCTCCCGAAAGCATAGAACTGATGGGCGATAAAATTCGCGCTCGCGACTTCGTCCAGCGGAACGGATTTCCGGTCGCACCTAGCGCAGTTGAAGAAGACGATCCAGGGACATTCATATCTCGCGCGCGAGCAGTCGGGGCCCCTTTGCTCGTCAAACCTTCGGCGGGCGGCGGCGGTAAGGGAATGCGGATTGTGCGCGATCTCGGATCGCTAGAGGACGCGATTGCGCAAGCTCGCAGTGAGGCTCAGCGATACTTCGGATGCAGTCGGCTCTATGTCGAACGATACATCGAACATCCGCGGCATCTCGAAGTTCAGGTGCTCGGTGACACGTTCGGACACGTTTTGCATCTTTTCGAGCGGGAGTGCTCGGTCCAACGACGATTCCAAAAGATCATCGAGGAAACGCCATCGCCTGCGTTAACCTCCGATATGCGTCAACGATTGTGCGACGCCGCGGTCGGAATCACGCGTGCGGCCAACTATCATAATGCCGGGACTGTTGAGTTCATATTTGACGGGACAGAGTTCTATTTTCTCGAGATGAACACGCGTTTACAGGTCGAGCATCCAGTGACCGAGATGATTACCGGCATCGATCTTGTTGCCGAACAGATCTATGCCGCCGCCGGCTGTAAACTCGGATTTTCGCAATCCGACATCTTGCAAAGTGGTCATGCAATCGAAGTCCGGTTGTGTGCAGAAGCGCCCGAACGAGGGTACGCACCCACAACCGGCAAAATACTTATGCTCGAGTATCCGGAGGGCGACGACATACGGATCGACAGTGGCATCTCGGAAGGTCAGAGAATTACGACCGCATTCGATCCCTTGCTCGCGAAGATTATTGTGCATTCGCCCACACGCTTGGGAGCTGTGCAGAAGGCAGGTCGCGCTATCCGGGAATTGGTACTTCTCGGCTGTGAAACAAACGCGGGCTCTCTGGCGCGCATCCTCGCGGATGAAGGATTTCTACGCGGCCACGTTCATACGGGATATCTCGACGGGAATCCGTTGCTTGCAGAGAGTGGCTCCGGGGTCGCACTGCCGGTCTTCTTGGCAGCAGCCGCTCTGCTGACAAGACAGGTCCGAGACTCCGCGGATGCTGTACCCGAGCTTCACGTGGTGTTAGGAAGCTGGAGAAATTGAGGTGAAACACTGCTTTGAGGTCAATGGCGTAGAATATCACCTATGGCTTGTACGCTACGAAGACGGATATCGCCTTCGCTTGGATAATGAGGTGATTGCCTCGCTGAAATTCTCCCGGCAAGCTGAGCGTCGCGGTACCCTCACTATAGCAGGTGAGTCCGAGCCAGTTAGATTCGTTTTTGATGGTGAGACTGTCCATTTGCATATGCGTGGCCTGGCGCGCAGCTTGCGCTATCGCGATCCCATGCAGGCCCCTGCTTCGGCGAGCCAGGAAACAAATCAACTGAAGGCCCGTGCGCCAATTCCTGGGATGGTGCTAACCATCAACATTTTGCCGGGACAACCCGTGGCCGCCGGCGCAGCCTTGATGACTATCGAGAGCATGAAGTTGGAAACCATCATACGCGCTCCAAAGCATGGCGTCGTCAGCCGCATTCATTTCAAAGAAGGCGAAAGCTTCGAGCGTGACGCTGTACTTGTTAGCCTTGTAGAGGAAGGAATTTAGAATGCAGCGGATCGCCTCTCTGGTAGACCCGAGATCGGAAGGGTTTCGCGCCAACGAACTTCACAATAAGCGGCTTGCAACTGAGTTGAAGGCGCTCCAGCATGCCATCCGCTTCGACCGGCCAGCGCGAGAAATCAAGCGGCTGCAGCAACAGAACAAGATGTTCGTTCGTGATCGGATCGAGGCATTACTCGATCCTGATACGCCGTTCCTGGAGCTCTCGACGCTGGCTGGCAATAGGGCGTACGACGGTGAGGTGCCGAGTGCGGCCCAAGTCGTTGGCCTTGGAATCGTTGCTGGTCGCGAGGTTATCGTTCACGCGGATGATCCCAGTGTGAAAGGGGGGGCCTGGTATCCGCATTCAGTCAAGAAGATCGTGCGAGCTTTGGACATAGCGATCGAGAATCACCTGCCTGTGATTCATTTGTGTGATTGCGCTGGCGGTTTCCTACCGATGCAGGCCGAGTTCTTTGCGGATAAATACCATGCCGGACGAATCTTTCGGAACCAGTCCATACTCTCGAAGATGGGAGTGCCGCAGGTCGCTATTGCAATGGGTCATTGCACCGCGGGGGGCGCCTACGTTCCGGCACTCAGTGACTACAACATCATCGTCGAGGGCACGGGAGCGATTTTTCTCGGCGGCCCCCCGGTTGTCAAGGCTGCCACCGGCGCGGTAGTTACTGCAGAAGAGCTTGGTGGCGGCCACGTGCACACGAGCGTATCGGGGACGTGCGACTATCTCGCCAGGTCCGAGGCACATGCGATTGCGATCGCTCGTGACCTCATCGCTCGCTTCCATCTGCCCGCGAAGACCCTGATCAACCGGGCCGCCCCGGAGCCGCCGGCCTACGATGTGTCAGAACTGTATGGTATCCTTCCAAGGGATCCACGCGCGCAGCTTGAGATGCGAGAGGTCATTGCCCGTCTGGTCGATGGCAGTCGCTTCCACGAATATCAGCCTTGCTACGGCGAGACTCTGGTGTGCGGCTTTGCACAGCTCCACGGCTACCAAATCGGTGTCCTGGCAAACAATGGTGTGCTCATAAGCGAAAGCGCACTGAAAGGCGCTCATTTCATTCAGTTGTGCGACAAGAACCGAACACCCCTTCTCTTCCTGCAGAATACCACCGGTTTCATGGTTGGTCGAGACTACGAAAGGCGAGGCATAACCAAGGATGGCGCTAAGTTGATCATGGCGGTGGCGGGAGCGTCTGTGCCCAAATTCACGCTTATTTGCAACAGCTCCCATGGAGCCGGCACCTACGCTATGGCAGGACGGGCTTTTGACCCACGCTTTTTGTTTTCCTGGCCGAACTCTCAGATCTCAGCAATGGGCGCCGAACAAGCGGTGGGCGTGCTCACACATGTCAAGGCGAAGCAATTGGCGTGCCGGGGTAGGCGACTTTCGGAAGAGGAGTTGACAGCCATTCGTCAGCCCATTGTGGAAGAGTATCGGGAACGGTCGAACGCCTACTATGCGACATCCGAACTATGGGACGACGGAATTCTTGATCCGGTGGACACCAGGACCGCCCTTGCTATCGTTCTTAGCGCCTCGCTCAATGCACCCATCGCGGCGCCCCATTACGGCGTCTTCAGAATGTAGCGGCGGGCACCGGGGATCGAGATCAGATGAAGGCAAGACACGATGTTCCTCCGCTACACCAGAGCCGGCGTACCATTCGCATTTCCCAGACGCGCGGCCAAAGCGCCGTGCTCGCACCCACTCACGAAGGAGGCCCTGCGTCGGAGAGCTCCATACACACCGTCGGCGTATAATCCGCAAGACTTGGGTCTGGGCGCACTTTGAGGGATTAGGTATGGCGTTGCGCCCGGCTCGACGACAGAGCGAACACTCCCCAGACTTCATCAGCCGCGAACCTCGACTTGAGTCGGCTTCGCGCGGCCCAGTTTGAAACGGCTTCCTCTCATATGTCGGGTTCTACGCCGCACGCCTCGATCGTGTTGCTCGTCTCTGGCGCCTGCAGGCTGGCTTGTGCCCAACCCTGATGCAGACGTAGCCCAAAGCAGTCGTGCAGCCGACTACGAGATCGCGCGAAGCTCAACACTCAAGGAATCTGCGTCTATGCTGTGCCCAAAATGTCACTCGAATAAATGGTGCCAGAGTGCCTGGCACGATCCCTGGACTGGCCGACCGGTGAGGGCGTGTAGTGCTTGCGGCGAGTATGCCGATTACGACTGCGCACGGCGCAACAAAGCGGTTGCGCTCATCGCCCGCGCGTTATCGGATGACCTCAACAAAGATCCGCGGGTGGCTGCGGAGAACATCTTGGGTGCTCTCGAGAAAGCCGGGCTGACAATCGCTCGCACTGAGACGATATGGACACGTCTTTGGCGGAGTTAAGTACCTTCCCCGCCCGTCAGGGAGCTTGCTGCCCCGATTGACGTTGGCCTGCAGCCGTAGCGCATGATGGCTCTTGCCTTCAGACCGGATCGTCATTAGGCGAGCTGCACTGCGCTCGAGTGATAAGTGAGTGCGATGGTGGACTTCCGCGGCCCGATACAGCTTATTCGCGTCACCTCAAACGCGGCGCCAATGCCTACTACGTCGCATTCGAAGCGTAATTCGGTGAATCAAAGATCGCGCCGGTCGCCCAAATTGAAACACGGTCTACCTGCGCTAGAGGTGCTCAACGCTTCACTGAGCTCGACGTAGGCCAGGCATTGTGGTCCCGATGCCATTCTCGAAATTGGCTGATCGGAACGATCGACATCGTACGATGATATTCCGGTACATCGCCGCTTCGCCTTGGCGACTGTCGATTCGCGTGATCCTTCTACATGTCCATGGTTGGCGTCGGCCGATGATTGTCGCTTTGCGCCCGTGAACGACTGTCCGGCAGAATAAGCCGCTAGAACGCCATCGCAGGGCTTGAAACGCACGTTGCGTCAGGTTGTAGCCTGTACGCTGATCGTGGCGCCAACCTCGATCTATTTGGCCCCGACGGTACTAGCGCGATCGGGCCTATAAAGAGCAGCATAGAGGAAGGCCCCGTGTGCATCGACTTCTAACTTATGACGCGAGCCGCAGGGCACTCTGGGTCACGGGCGGGCGGTACGCCGCGCAAGAACGAAACGGCCGCAGCCGAAGGCACCGTCTTTCCCTGCGGTGCGACGGCCAGGAACCCGGCGAATAGACGTATTTGTCGTGAGCTCCTGAGGGAGGTTCGGCTTTTGTCGCGAGATGAAGGGCCGACGACACCCTTCGTCCACCCGACTACCAGATCACCCACCAACTTCCGCGACCAGCAGCAACTAAGATTGGGCTCGCACTCACCATGGACTCCCTCAAGTCTAGCATTGCGAAAGTCGCCACCGGCGCCGGATTGACCCACGAAGAAGCAGCATCAGCATTCCAAATAATCATGTCTGGCGAGGCCACGCCTTCACAGCTTGGCGGGCTCCTGATGGCCCTGCGGGTGCGGGGCGAAACCGTCGAGGAGATCACGGGAGCGGTTTCGGCCATGCGCAGCAAGATGCTCCGGGTCAGCGCGCCCGCCGAGGCAATCGACATTGTCGGAACCGGAGGGGATGGTTCTGGCACCGTGAATGTGTCCACATGTGCCGCTTTCATTGTCGCAGGCGCCGGCGTTCCAGTTGCAAAACATTGCAACGGAGCGGCCTCATCACGCTCAGGCTCCGCCGACGTCCTCGCGTCGCTCGGCGTGAAGCTTGATCTGGATCCCGATCGCGTTGGCAACTGTGTGCGCGAAGCTGGGATTGGATTTATGTATTCGCCCATCCATCATCCCGTGATGAAGCACGTCCGCTCGACACGGGCCGAGCTTGCGACTCGTACGATCTTCAATATGCTGGGCCCGCTAGCCAATCCGGCAGGGATCACGCGGCAGCTTGTGGGGGTTTTTTCGCGACGGTGGGTGCAGCCTTTCGCGGAAGTGCTGAAGACTCTTGGCGCTGAGTCGGCCTGGGTCGTGCATGGTTTGGATGGGCTCGACGAGCTCACTCTTACCGGTCCTACTCTAGTCGCCGCACTTAGCGAGGGCAGCATCCGCACATTCGAGGTGACGCCGGAGGAAGCAGGCCTTACTCGTTGTAGCGGAGAAAGTCTAAAGGGCGGCGATGCCGACGCTGGCGCATTGGCGCTACAACGCGTGCTGGAAGGCATACGAGGCCCGTATCGGGACATCGCGATTTTCAACGCCGCAGCAGGGCTGGTGGTCGCCGGCTACGTCAAGACCCTGAAGGAGGGCGTCGCCATTGGAGAGCAATCACTCGATACGGGCGCCGCAGCCGCCCGACTGAAACGTCTGATCGAAGTGTCAAACGCTTGACGACGGGATAGCCAATGTCGGACTTTCTGAGCAGGATCGAGGCCTATAAGCGCGAGGAGATCATCTACGCCAAGGGAGCAGTTCCGCTATCAGAGGTCGAGGCGCTTGCACGGCGTGCTCCGGCACCACGCGGATTTGTCAGCGCGATCCGCAACAAGCATGTTGCGCGCGAGTACGCACTAATTGCCGAGATAAAGAGGGCATCCCCCTCTAGAGGCCTCATTCGCGCCGACTTCGATCCGTCCTTGCTGGCGAAAGCCTATGAAGCCGGCGGAGCAGCCTGCCTCTCGGTCCTAACGGATGGGAAGTCCTTTCAGGGACATCTCGATTTTATGATGGCGGCGCGAGCTGCAACAAGTCTGCCGATACTGCGAAAGGACTTCATCTTCGATACCTATCAGGTAATCGAAGCGCGCGCCTATGGATCTGATTGCATCCTGATCATCATGGCGGCTCTCGACGACGGCGCTGCCCACGAGATCGAAGCCGCCGCACACTCATATGGTATGGACGTCCTAATCGAGATCCATGATCGGGAGGAGCTCGAGCGCGCGCTAAGGCTTCATTCGCCCATGATTGGCATTAACAACCGTAACTTGCGTACCTTTGTGACAACCCTAGCGATCACAGAAGCGCTGGCGCCGCTGGTTCCACCAGACCGTTTGAGCGTCTCCGAAAGCGGCATCTTTGCGAATTCCGATCTGCAGCGGCTCTCACGGGTGGGCGTCTCAACTTTCCTCGTCGGCGAGAGTTTGATGCGACAATCAGATGTCACGACAGCAACCCATGCGCTGCTATCTCACCGGCCTGCCGTTAGGCCCGGAACGCATTGATGCACGCAGAATCCTCCGCTCCGACGCGATTAGCTCCCGTTCGGCAAGACCGGCATCGGCCTATGCGCGTGCCAGCAATCGCCTCGACCTACATTGACGGCCCGGCCTACTCTTTCGAAACGTATCGCAATGATCATCGAATACTCACGTAAACGTGGCCTACACCTTCACGATCCCTTCGATTTCCGTAAGCTTAAGCTCGTATTCAAGGCTGAAGCGCCTGTAGGATCGCCTGCTTTAAGAGGAATTATCATCGTGGACAGGGATAATGCACTGGTCCCTGTTGATCTTATTCCCGTTCTGCCAGGCACGCCGCATGACGATAACTCCTGGGCAACAGCTTACCGTAAGATGGTTGAATTGGCCCGCGAGCTAAACTGGATCGATGTCGACGCAAACGCAATTCGCGTGCACATCGAGAAGCAATTCTGATTATGGACGTCCCATTCCCGTAGCGAGGCGGCCTATCCAGTAGACGTTACCCCCGGGTTGCCGCAGGTATCTGCCGCCGGCCGTTATCGGGGAGCAAGGGGAGCGGCCTGGTGGCGGTCCAAGTCGGATTTGGGATGTCTTGGCGTAGCGGCCCCGCGACCGCCTGAGAGCCGCTCCTCAATTAACCGATGACACGCAATCGAACTCCACGAACCACGATCTGACCTTCCATGACACGTGGGAACGACGACGATGTCAACGACAAAAGCGGCGAGCGACTGATGATAAATCTTAGCACTCTGGTTGAGCGCAACGCGGCGTTCGACGCCGACAAAGCCGCAATCCACTTTGAAGGGACCACGTTGACCTATGGTGCTCTGTTGGGCCGTATCGAACAGGCCGCGCGAGCCTTGAAAGTCCGGCTCGGCGTCGAGAGAGGTGACCGCATTGCGATCCTTAGCCTCAATCGGCCTGACTATCTCGTTCTGCTGTATGCCTGCGCCCGGCTCGGCGCAATTCTCGTACCGTTGAATTGGCGGCTTGCGATCACCGAGCAGCTCTTCATCCTGTCCGACGCTGGTATCAAAGTCCTTGTGCTTGAACCGGCCTTTGAGAGGCTCCTCCCGATGCTAGCGGAGCAGTTGCCCTCGGCAAGCATTATAGGATTCGACTTTGACCCAGTCGGCGGAAGCGAATGGTGTGAGCTGCTTGAGGAAGCGCGCGGTGATGACCGCAACGCGTATGTCGATCTGTCATGTCCACTCCTGATCGTCTATACGTCGGGAACCACGGGACGACCCAAGGGCGCTGTGCTGCGCCAGGAAGCCTTGTTTTGGAATGGCGTCATGAGTCGGCACATGCATGGTCTCGGCCCGAGCGATCATATCCTGTCCGTGTTGCCCCTATTTCACGTCGGCGGCCTCAACATTCTGACCACGCCAGCGCTGCATTACGGCGCAACCGTCACGCTCCACGAGCGGTTTACGCCAGAGGCGACCCTTGCAGCGTTCGAGCACGATCAACCCACGCTAACTGTATTGGTGCCAGCGACGATCCAAGCTCTGGCCGGTCATCCCGGGTGGCCGATGGTCAACGTATCCTCACTGAAGGCCATCTCCACCGGCTCAACCATGGTGCCAAGGCACGTTATCAAGCAATTGGTCGAACGCGGCGTAACGGTGCTGCAGGTTTATGGCTCGACGGAAACCAGTCCAATTGCTCTCTATACACGGCTAGGCGGCGATCTCACACGTGATGGTTCGACCGGACTGCCGGGCCTGTGCTGCGAAGTGGCAATCATGAATGATGCCGGCGATAGGCTACCGCCAGGCACTGCAGGCGAGATTGCAGTACGCGGGCCCAATCTCTTCTGCGAATATTGGAACAACCAACATGCAACCCGCGAGGTTTTGCGCAATGGCTGGTATTATACTGGCGATGTCGGTCGCCACGATGCGGATGGATATTTTTGGGTACTAGATCGCAAGAAGAATATGATCATTTCCGGCGGAGAAAACATTTATTCGGCGGAGGTAGAGCGGGTGCTTACGGGGCACCCCGATGTCGCGGAGTGCGCCGTTATCGGCCGACCCGACCCTCGTTGGGACGAAGTGCCCGTCGCCTATGTGGTCAAGCAGCCCGGGGCCCGGATTGAGGCGGACCTGCTGATCGCCTATGTGAAGGCGCAGCTCGCAGGCTTTAAGGCGCCACGCGAAATCATCTTTACGGATGGGTTGCCGAAAACGGAGTTCGGCAAACTCCAGCATTTCAAGTTGAAGGAGCTCGATGCCCGCACAAGCAGTCAAATCTAGGCAGATTGAACCTATAGGATCGGACACCAACGGTAGTATCTACCTTTAAGCCCCACTTGGTACTCAAGCCATCGTCGCGTCCAATCTGCTTTGGGCCTTCCGTGTCACACAAGATCGCAGTAATCGGTTCAGAGTTGTCGACTACAACAGTTAGTCGTCCGTAAGAATCAAGAACCTCGGACGAGCCGAGCCAGAAGAGACACTTTGGCGCAACACAAGTTTTCGCCACGGCGAGGTCCGGAAGTAATAGCCCGCACTAGAGGACCACGTCGATGGCGTCTCCTTCGCGATACCATCGTTAATTGCCCGTGCCGCACTCGGATCTGATCTGGCGACGACCGGCTCGGCAGGTGGAATTCTCTCGGAGCGCGCTTGGTTTGGTGGTGTCACCCGCCGCTTCTGCCCCGAGATGAACGCCCTTAGCGTGTAATGCGGGAAGTCGCAGCAGCCTGGTCGAGGACCGTACGCTCGATGCGGTTTGATCACCACCTCCATCTGGAGGAGGACGGTTACCAGTGCGGGATCGTCAAGCCGTTGCAGAGCATCGTCTTCACGTGGGCCCCGAATTGCCCGTCTTGGCGTTAGCCAGCGTGTTGCCGACCTAAACATCGGCGCCAAACGTAAGGTCGGTGTGGCCTGCTCTCTCCACAGATTCCACCTCCAGCCCGTGCAAGTAGACTGTCGGTCCACGTTGGTGCTGGTTCTGCTGAAGCAGGCGTCGCGCTCGCCAGCACAAACTCCAACGCCTTCGATGCTGTGGCGCCCAGTAAATTGATCGCAAGGCGCTCTAGGGGCTTGAATCGTACGTGGCGTCAAATTGTACGATCTAAGACAACGAGGCGGTGTGCATCACCACACCAACTCCGGCTAGGCCGCGGCTTAGGGTTCAGAGGCTCAGCTTCAGCACTTCTCGACGGAGTGCCGGGAGACGGATGAGTTTAGGCCCCACGAGGATGATTGGTCGGAAACTGCTTGAGCGAAGGATAGAGGATTGTACTGGACAGCGCGAGGATGATCGATATGGCCCCAGTCTTTGAACGAGAGACTTCGCCCGACAAGACCTGCAGACCCATTCGTTCGTGGCTGACATACATCGATAGCGCCATCAAAGAGTTCCGCCAGCTTGGAACGTCACTCGTTGAAGAACTGGATCTCTGGATCCTTTCACAACGGAGGTGTGTGATGCGGAAGATAATAGCTTCTGAGCTCAAGACGACGGACAGTAAAAGCGTCTTGGTCGTTCAGATCAGTTGAGTTTCGTCCTGCTCACAGCATCGAGATAGCCCACCCGCACAGGTGACTTCAGCTCACCTTCGCTGGCGCCTGACTCAATGCGCTCGAGCGCACTAAGACTGCTTAGTTCGAACGTCCCAGTCCGCCAGCTTTCGGCGCCCTTGGCGCGCCTCTCGCGCAAAACTCTTTACCGGAGATCGAAAGAGAATCATGACAGACGCAAAAATACGGAGCCTGCTGTCATCGCTTACTCCGATCGCTCGCGAATTGGACGCTCTGCCGGCGGGCCGGCCAGCCCCGGCTGATTGTTTCATGAGGCTAAATGCGAATGAGAATCCATTTCCGTTGCCAAGCATTGTGATGCGAAGTGCAATTACAGCGCTAGAGCGGCAATACCTGTATCCGGAGCATGACAATATCACCTTGAGGGAAGCAGCGGCCGCCGCCTATGGTATGTCTGCCGACCGCGTCATGGCTGGTAATGGATCATCTGAACTTCTTAGCCTGGTTTATAGAGCTTTTCTTACTCCGGGTGACAGCATCGCAATGTTGTCGCCGGGGTTCTCGTTCAATCGTAAGCTAGCATCGTTACAAGGGGCGCAGTTTATTGAAGTCCGCGGCAACGAACTTGACCGCCTGCCGATCGACAGATTTCTCTTCGGACCTGCAAAACATGCCAAATTCATTCTGTTGGCTAATCCGAACAATCCGACGGGCGCCTTCGTGCCAGTCGCTGAGATCGAGCGCCTCGTAGCGAAGTATGACCGATTGGTCGTGCTGGACGAGGCGTATGTCGACTTCGCGCCTGAGAACGGGCTCCACCTGGTGAACCGATATTCAAATCTTTTGATTCTGCGTACGTTCTCCAAGAGCTATGCAACCGCGGGCATTCGCATTGGTTTCGCGTTCGGACATCCCGAGCTGATTGGGAGGCTTCGTAACTTCCAGAATATGTTCAACATGAGTGTGATTGGGCACGCCGTTGGCATGAGCGTCCTTTCGCATCGTCGCGCCTACGACGAGATCCTCAGCCACATCAAGGATGAACGGCAACGAGTCTCGGGCGCGCTCTCCGAGTTCGGGTTCTCTGTGATACCCTCGCACGCGAATTTTCTCCTCGCCCGTGTGCCTGCGGGTCAGGACGGCAAATGGTGGCAGAGCGCTTTGGAGCGTCAGAGGATCCTTGTCGCCTTCTTTCCGAATGACGGTCTAGAAGATTGTATTCGCGTTAGCATCGGTACAAGGAACCAGATGGACGCATTTCTTGAGGCCATCGATAAGATTCGTCTGGGAGCAGACAGCTCTTAAGTCCGTCATGTTCATCCAACCGTCGGGCACGTGAGCAAGAAGGTTTGGCGCGCCCGCCCGGCTCCTCGCCAGGCCGCCTCTTCGATCTGCTGTCGGACGTACGCTCTGGATCCGCAGAGCTATCGCTGCAGGCGGCATGAGCCCTGCATCAAAAGCAACGCATTTCGCCAAGCCGCTTCAGCTTTCGACAGCCAGCGGTCCTCAACCTCACACTGGAGGTCGTCTAGTGACTAACATCCTTGGTTCAAATCTGACTTGCGGCATCTTCGATCATTTTGATGAAGATGGGCGCAGTATTGCCAACCAATATGCGGACCGCCTGGTCTTGGCCGAGACCTACGATCGCCTCGGATTCTATGCGTATCATCTCGCGGAGCATCACTGTACACCCCATGGACGAAGCCCCTCGCCCAACCTGTTTTTATCCAGCGTGATACAGCGCACCCGGCGGCTTCGCGTCGGCCAATTGGTCATGCTGCTCAACCTCTATCACCCGCTGCGTGCGTTCGAGGAGATCTGCATGTTGGATCACTTGAGTAATGGCAGACTTGAAGTGGGTATTGGGCGTGGCTCCCTCCCGATGGAACTAACTTATTTCGGGGTGGACGCGGATGTGGCTCCAAGTCGTTACGAAGAAGCTTCCCAAATCCTTGTTAATGCGATGAATGGCGGAGTTCTAAACTATCGGGGGCAGCATTTTGTCCTCGACGGTGTTCCCCTGACCCTTTCGCCCCACCAGCGTCCGCACCCTCCGACATGGGTCGCTACAAATCGGCTAGAGTCCGCCAGTTGGGCAGCAGCAAATGGCGCAAACCTTGCGTGCGTGGGGCCGTCTTCTGTTGTTCGCAAAGTCAGCGACGTGTTTCGCGCTCATGAGAAAACCAAGCACCCCGATGAAGGTGGGGACCGGTTTATTGCTTTGCTCCGCATGATCGTGATTGGTCGTTCTGAAGCAGAGGCCTATTCGCTCGCCGCACCAGCTTACGAACGCTGGCTCACCAGCTTTAAGTTTCTATACGAGTTGAACGACCTATCCCTGCCCGCCAATCTTCCTCCGACTTTCGAGGCCGCAATCGAAAGTGAACTGTGCGTCGTAGGAACGCAAGCTTCTGTGCGGCAGACCGTTCTTCATCATCTGGAAGAGGCTGGTGCTAACTATCTTCTTTGCCAACCCGCATTTGGAAACCTCCCTGTCGACGCAGTCGTTAACACGGCAGCTGCGATCCACTCTGAATTCATCGCCCCAGAGCGGTGAATGGTTTTTTGATCCACTCAGATCAACTTTTGCGTGAGATGATCGACGAGTTCCAACGTACTGCTGTGCACAGCACACCCGCAAACCGGTCGGCGCGGCAGCGATAGACCGATCTCTTGAGGTCTCTGCGGCACGTTCAAGAGGAGGCCGATATTTTAAGGCCTCTTCGTCATCCGTGTGAAGTGGATTTCACGACTTCGAATGCGTACTCTCGGCAAACGACAACATGGTGGCGGCGAGTGCCTCACGAGATCCGATACGACTGGCGTTCTTCGACCCCAGCCAATGTCATCGCCGGCGTGTTAGGCACCTCCTTAGGCTGCCTGCGTTCCGATATCTTTGTTCGCACACGGCAAACTGTTGCGCCGCCCCGGGTCCGCCACTTGTCTTCCAGCATCCAATTTATGCCCTACGCGCCGCTTCGTGCCGGTTCTGCCTCCCGCACGAAGACAATCGCAAGTCCGAGGCCGACAAGGCCAATCAGTATGGACGCCCCGGCAAGGGATTTAACCCCGTTGGCCTCGACGATAATTCCGCCGAAAAAGGCGCCGATAGCGATGCCTGCAAAGATGGTCGAGCTGTTCATCGCCAGGACTAGCCTCGACCTTCCCCCGGCTAAACCGAGGAGACGGTGTTGGATGGGGACAAGATACATGTAGCTCACGATCCCCCAGAGAAAGGCGATGAGCAGCGTGAGGAAACCGTGTCGCCCGAATGCAACTAGTCCTACCAGCAAAATTAATTGTGCGGTGACTGCCCCGATGAGGACCTTGTAGGAGCCCAAGCGATCGGTCAGAGCGCCGCAGGCCGCGTTTCCGATCAACGCTCCTAAACCATAAGCAAAGAGCGCGGATGAGAGCAGCGGGACTCCGTCAAGCAGTGAACCAGTGATGAAGACGCTGATGTAGGAATAGACGACGAATTCGGAAACGACCACGAACAGTGTTACGGAAAGGACACCATAGATGATGTTGGGGAAGTCTTTCGAGGTACGACCTTTTCCATGCTCCGGCGCCTGAGCGGGTATCACGGACCTCATGGAGGTGAAGACCAGCAAAGTGAGAAGCGCAACGACGGCAACGAAGACGAAGGCATAGCGCCAGCCTATCGCATCTGCGATCCAGCTGGTGGCCGGAACGCCGGTAACCTGTGAAACGGTCATGCCACCGAAGATGAGGGACAACGCCACCCCCTTGCGCGCGGGACGCAGGAGTTCGGTAGCCAGCGCGGTAGCTGCCGGGGTGAACATCGCGGCGCCATAAGCGGAAACGGCTCGACCTGCCGCAAGGATTATGAAATCGGGCGCGATCGCACAGACCAGATTGCCGACGAGGAAGATGGTGAGGGACAGGATCTGGACACCGCGACGGGTCACGGCTTTGAACATCCAGGCATTCAGCGGCGCAAAGACGGCGTAGCAGATTGCGTATATCGAGACGATCCAGCCCGCCGCGCCAGTTGTAATAGTTAGGTCACGAGAGATCACGCCAAGTGCGCCAATGATGACAAAAGTGTCTAGGCCGATCGCGAAGGCACCGATGGTCAGGGCGGCAAGGGCGAGTTTCGTTCTCGCATCGGAAGGGATGAGGTCATGACCATTTTCTTCAGCTTCTTGTGCATGTTCAGGGCAGCGCATCCCGCAACTCATGACGGAGATTGCATCGAACCGGAATGGCGGTGACGAGGGCCGTCCCCACAACGCGGTCGTCCACGTCGTCCGATCGGTACGATCCTGCGCCAACGCTGGCATTGTACACGCCTTCAAGGACCTCCTGCCCAACAGCCGGATTTGTCGTTTCCTCAGCAACTTCCATGCTTCTTGCCGATATAACCCCGGAGATGACCTGTTTCCAAAAGCCTGCTGGAGCGTGCTTTAGTCAGCAGACTCCGCGCGCAGGGAGCCGGCGGATCAGTCAGCTTCGCGACGAAGGCTCAGCTAATCTGAGCGCCTGACGCCCGGACTAACGTTCACTAGTCCACAGTTGGCCACCTCCGTGCCTTCGATCAACAACTAGCCTTAATAGTTGACATGCGCGTTAGCCCAAGAATCGGCCTCCCTCGCTGACATCGCCATTGCCGGCGAATGGGCGCCGTTTACGGCCGCTGGCGCAACTAAGCGTGCTTGCGCCGCAAAAGCGCTCATGCCATTCAGGAGAACGTTGCGCAATTCCGCGCCTTCTAAAATTCGCGTGAGCGATAGAAGCGCTGCGCTATCCTTGACCCGGTTCGAGCTACGATATCCGAGGAGAGCCTCAAGTGCGTGCACCAGCGGCCTGCGTTTGGCGAAGAATGCGTTCAGGTGCG
This sequence comes from Bradyrhizobium sp. CCGE-LA001, assembly GCF_000296215.2. Classification (NCBI taxonomy): domain Bacteria; kingdom Pseudomonadati; phylum Pseudomonadota; class Alphaproteobacteria; order Hyphomicrobiales; family Nitrobacteraceae; genus Bradyrhizobium; species Bradyrhizobium sp. CCGE-LA001. The sequence goes on from NZ_CP013949.1 coordinate 6,158,278, forward strand.
AGACGACGCGCTCTGTCGATTAGATATCCGAAGAGGCAGCATCGGCGCATGATCAGAATTTTGGCCTAAGAAGAAGAGCAAAATAGCCGAACGGCGGACAGTCGCGAGGTAATGGTGCGGATTGCGCTCCGATCCAGTGCAACTTGGCGTATAAGCGCCGGATTTCGCTGCCGAACGCGAGATAAGAACAGAACAGAACAGAACACGCCAGCTCAGTTGCACCAGATTACACGATCTACGAACCACTCTCTGGAGCTCTACATGAAAAGACTTCTGAGATTTTTCCTGCTCGTCCAATCCCTCTTGCTTTCCGCCGATGCCATGGCACAGGAGCTTCACGCTCCGTCATACTGAAAAATGAACGAGGTTCTGAACTGCTTATTTGGTCAGTCAATGGCGGGGCTGTACAAGGGATTTTCACAAACATGCTCAAGGCTTCGCGTGCTAGAACATCCCGTATCCTGCGTCGAGATCCGTTAGTTCGACCGGCTTGTACTCCGTTGTTACTTTTTCCAAGTCAATTCAATCACTCGCTGGGTTGGAGATATTAGGGGCTCTCACATGGCATCGTCTTGGACACTGTTCTACGTTGATAAGAACGGTAAGCCTAGCAAAGTGAAGGGAGCGGATGTATTCACGCGCGTATGGTAGTTTCCATCTTCTTGCTGCTTGGCTAGGAAGACCGCTTCGCCAGACTTGCAGTTGCGGAGCCTCAGCAGCGAGGGCGCGCCGCCCAGCTGCTAACTAGCGCCTCGCCATCCTGTTCCAACCTGTCCTATTATGAACGACGGATTCGCAGACCCCCTCGCTACTGCTTCGGATCGAAGAATGCCAGCAGCGGATGCCATCTTAGGGGTCCGAAGGGTGATCTCGAAAAGCAGCTCCGGCGTTCGAAATCCGGCACACGGTCCGCTATATCGAGGAGATGTATGAAAACAATCTGACCCGAGCGGCGTGGATGAGCGCTTGGGATTCCGCGATGGCGGCAATGCGGCGCGGCCGTCGCGCCACTTTTTGCCTATTCGATGCCTCATCGAATTTATGGCCCATCTATGATCGCCCTCGTTGCGTACGCCGCTTTACGGACGATTCTGAGGCGGCACGAGCTTCTTGTGTTCGTGAGTGTTACCTACTACGGAACCCCATTGAGCAGAAAGACTGCGAATGACGGTCGCTCTACGCTGATTATCGCCGTTGCTGCCATGCTAACTCGGGTTGGCATTTACCCCCGGGGCCAGCATGTCATCGCAGGAACTTTCCACGCCTTCGGCTGCTCCAGCCGATCGGGATCCGATCTTCGTCGTGATCGATAAGCATCGCGAACTGTCCGCCCAGTACGATATTGCCGCGTCGGTCTCGGCGAAGCTAGAGGAAGCCTCCGAATTTGGTGCCGCCGACGAAATCAGCAGCCAACGGAACTTGGCTCTCACGGAGCATGCTAATGTGCTTATCAAATCGATGCCAACCACGATCGAGGGCCTTATCGCGCTGATCCGATACGTCGCCACTCTGCGGGAGTGGGAGCTGCCTGATGACGATACGTGGTATCAAGTCTTCTTAGGGGGACTGGCGGACGCGATCAATGAAGTCGCTATGGCACAGCGGCATGCGCACTCAGCTGCATCAAAGGCTGCGGTTCGCCAATGACACTGGGTTTCATAATGCGAGGAATAGTTTTCTGGGGGTCCATCGTTTGGTTTCTCTATTTCCTTTGGCAATTACCCTTCTAAATTTTCGCGCTTTGTCAAGATAAAGCTTCTCTGTTGTCGGGAAGATGAGCGCCCGTGGACAAGCGTGGAACGGACCCGCGAGATGCGGGATATTTCAAGTGCTCCCCCCGCCGGCGCGCGCTCCCTCTTTTGCCAGAGCGGACGATTTCGCTAAAGCTTACCGGGCTTTCAAGACCGGGAACGGAAGGACCGTCTGCAAACCAATGACAGCCGCGATCCTTGGCATCACCAACATCCGGAATTGAATGAGGGGTGGGCAAGGGGCGACCGCTCGAAGATTAGATTGAGCTCGGCGGAGACGACACCTCTCGGAATGGCTCGACGCCCGGTCAGCCCCCGCGTCGCGCTAAAAAGCGCGTGGATAGTGGTCACCCGCACATGTCAGAGAAACACATCGCTGGACCGCCTCGTCCACCAAGGTGGTGGCGATCGAGTTCGACAACGGGCGCTTAGATGAGAAGGCGCGACAGCTTCGGCGACAACGCCGACCTCGTTTCGATCGATACTTCGATGACGAAGGCTTGAAAATCTAGGGCCAGCCGCCGAAACCTTCAGGCGCTCCAATCTAATTATCGATTGCTTCGGATCCATCGATAGAATGAAACAGCCGCCGTCGATCGATGCAGACATGGCGTGCTGGTTGGCAGGCTAGATAACAGACTGTCCGCCTCATTTCCGGACCTCAACAGCACCAGCTGTGGCCCGTGAATATCTGCTGAGATTGCGCGATGATCAATGAAATTGCCATCCAAAGCTTGAGGATTGCCGCAACACCACAACTGCAAGGAGGTAAACGGAGAACAGCTATAGCAGAGTAGTTGGAGGCACTTCGTATCCGAATGCCCCTCTAACTTGGTGATGCCAATTGATGCTTCGTCATCCGAGTTTCCGTTTTGCGGGTCATGATCATTCAGCCTCCGCCGCCGCTTGACATGCGCTAGCGCTTTCGAGGAAATGATCCCTCCTGGATTCTGTGGATGCTAGCTGTCAATGATTAGGTCTGAACTCGTAGCGCGTATCGCCTGCCGAAATTCGCGTCTTTACCAGCACGACGTCGAGAACATTGTAAGTACAATTCTTGGCGAGATCGTCGCTGCGCTCGAGCGCGGAGATCGGGTTGAGCTTCGTGGCTTCGGAATTTTTTCTACCAAGCAACGGCAGGCTCGCATGAACAAAAATCCGCGAACGGGCAAGCTTACGCGAGTTGACGGAAAGCGTTTTCCACACTTCAAGGCCAGCAAGGAAATGCATGGGCGCTTGAACGCGACGCAAGACTGGAAGGCGTCAAGCTTGCCTCGGAGGCAGTCTAAGGGTGGCGTCGGTGCAGTTTAAGCGCGAGAGTGAGCATCCGGTGTGGTGAAGAAGCAACGTTAATGTTGTCTCGGCAACGGACGCGGAATCGAGACCTCACAACCTCAATGGATGAGTCACCATCTGATCGACGTAGGAGCTGGCCTATATTGTGCCTGATTGAGCTACTTTCCCGGCAGCCTCGGACGGCGTGTGTGAGCGCGGCGATGCGGTTCGATCCAAAGATCAAGGACCGGCGGTCGGCTGCGGGCCCGGGGCAAGCCAGACCGGGTGATCATGGTCGCGGTGATGCGCATTGCTGGCGCGGCTAAATGCCCAAATGCGGGACGCCATAGCGCCGGCTCCAACTACAGCCGCAGTACAGTAGAGCTTCGACCATGGCAGCCCCTTGCCGCAACGAGCACAGGCCTTCAAGGCTCGCCGCAGGCCACTGCCGCAAGGCGGAGCGAAACCCCTTGACTGCCGAGCACGGTGCCGCCCACTTAGCGCGGGTCGACCACCTTGACAGTCAACACGGTAGATCTGCGCTTCGCTTGTCCAGGACGACACCGACGGTGTGGCGCCGAGGTGCCTCGGACGTACGCAGCGCGCGCGAGGCCTACGACTCCCGCACCACCGTCTTCAGATAATGATACGCCTTGATGATCTCGATCAGGCGGCCTTCGGTGGAGCGGTCGCCGCCATTGGCGTCGGGGTGGTGCTGCTTCACCAGCGCCTTGTACTTGCTCTTGACGTCGGCGAGCGCGGCGTTGGGTCCGAGGCCCATGATCTGGAGCGCCTTGCGCTCGGCGTTCATCACATTGCGAGTCTCGGCCTTGGGTTGAGCTTCGGGGCCGCGGCGCCAGTTAGCGCCGCGACCGTTGATCTCGCTGGACATGCGGAACACTTCTGACGCCATATCGATCTTGGCTTCAGCGCCCTCCTTGCCGCCATAGGTGCCCATCTTCCAGGTCGGACGGTGGCCGGTCAGCGCATCCTTCTGGTAGCGCTCGACCGCGTCGGCATTCATGCCGGAGAAGAAATTGTAATTATGATTGTACTCGCGGACGTGCCCCAGACAGAAATTCCAGTACTCGCGCGAATTCTCGCGCCCCTTCGGCGCACGATGGTTGGCCTTGTTCTGGCAGCCGACCCATTCGCAAACGGCGACGGTCTCGCGCGGCTTCGCTCCCGGCTGCTTGCCGCGAGGCTTGATACGGATGGAGTCGAAGAACTTTGATGAATCGATCGGCATGGCTGACTTTGACTACGCTGCAAAAACCTTGACGTATTGAAAGAATAAGCTGAGCAACGTTGGCTCTCCACTCATCATGGCGCAGACTCGCTCTTCGGCAGCTCGGTTGATGTGGCATTCCAATTAGGGGGTATCGGCCCGAGAATGTTGCGAACGAAAAACTCCAGGAGCTTAAGCTCGCTATAACTGCCGGGCGTTCCGTGAGCTGCGCCGGGCACTACAAGCATGTCGAAGTACTTTTCCGCTCTGATGAGCCGATCGGCAAGCTGGAATGTGGAGGACGGATCTACGTTGTGATCCATCTCGCCGACAATGAGCATCAGTTTACCTTGCAGCCGGTGGGCGTTGTCGACGGCGGAGGATTGGGCATATTCAATGCCGACCGGCCACCCCATCCACTGTTCATTCCACCAGAGCTTGTCCACCCGGTTGTCGTAGCAGCCGCTGTTGGCGACCGCCACCTTGTAGAAGTCGGGATGGAAGAGCAGCGCGCTCACGGCATTCTGACCGCCAGCAGATCCGCCGAAAATCCCGACATTCGAGATATCATACCAAGGATAGGTCGCGCTCGCCGCCTTGTGCCACAGGATTCGGTCGGGAAAGCCGGCGTCCTTCAAATTCTTCCAGGCGACGTCGTGAAATGCGCGTGAGCGGTTGTTCGTCCCCATACCGTCGATCTGAACGACAATAAAGCCTAGCTGAGTGAGCGGCTCGACCGAGGCAGAGAAGGATTTCGGAACGAAAGAGCCGGTCGGGCCGGCGTAGATGTGCTCGACGACCGGATACCTCCTGTTTTGATCAAAGTTGACCGGCAAGTGAATAACCCCCCATATATCGGTCTCTCCGTCCCGCCCCTTGGCATGGAAGCTGCGCGGCGGCTGCCAACCAGCAGCCACGAGTTCAGAGATATCCGCGCTCTCGACCTGAGATATTTCCCCATCGTCAATGGTCCGGTGCAGCGCCAAACGCGGCGGGACGTCAAGGCGTGACCAACGGTCGACAAAGTAGCGGCCATTGGGTGAGAATTCGATGTGATGATTAGCTGGTTCGGGCGTAAGCGCGGTCAGTCCCGTCCCGTCAAAGTCGACACGGTAGGCGTGAACGAAGTATGGATCCTCCCCGACGTTCATCCCGCTCGCGCCAAACCAGATCTGGCGCTTGACTGGATCGACGCGATAGACCGCGCGGACCACCCAATCCCCCCTGGTTATCTGATTTTTAAGTTTCCCGGTCCGCCCATTGAAAAGGTAGAGATGCTCATATCCGTCGCGCTCGGAAGCCCAAATGATCTCCTGCCCGTCCTCAATGTCGTAACGGAATGTTTTCCCGGTATGCTCCTGGTCTACTAGACGATGGTAGTCAACGAACGTCTTGCTGCCCTCATCAATCAGAGAGCGCACTTTGCCCGTGGCCGCATCCACCTCGACAACGCGATAGAGTTGGTGGCCTCGCTGATTGTACTCGAAGGTGAAGCCGCGACTGTCCTTCCACCACTGCATTGGTGAAAGCTCAAAAGGATCAGGGAAAGAGGAATTCTCGATCGCGATCTCACGCTTGCTGGTAATGTCAAACAGCACGGGTTGGGGTAGCGCCAAGGGATCACCCGGCTTCGGATACGCCATCGCCCAATGCCGCGGTTGAAGCTGGTCCGTCGGCGATGATTCGACATAATGGATCTCTCGTTTGTGGCCCGGACGGATTCGGTAGCCCGCCAGGTAATGCGAGTCTGGAGACCAAGTCAGGGTCGAGAGAGCATAATAGTTGTGTTCAGTTCCGTCCCAGGTCAAAGGGAATTCTTGCAAACCATCGTGGCTGCGCAGGAAGATATTGTAGTTCCTGATATAGACCAGCCATTTTCCATCAGGCGATCCGCTTGTTTTCTGCGGATCATTCTCTGCAGGTGGCGTGTCGTCATAGGGGCTTTCTTGCAAGTCATCGAGCGAGGTGGTCTCGCTTGTACAGGCATAGCTTACAAGATCGCAGCTCCAGCTGGTGTTCTCGACTCGGAAGGTAATCCTATTATCCGCCAATTCGAAACGATCGAAAGGTAAATTGTCCGAACTATACTCCTCGTGAGCCGCCTTGTTCAGCCCGACCGCGAGGCGGGCCTGATCGAAAGCCGGCCGCCTCTTGGCAGTGCCTGCATCCACGAGGATAAACTGGTGCTTGCCTTTGTTCGTTCGCCGGTAGACAAACGCTTCACCATCCGAAACCCAGAACGGCTCGCCCGGGACGTTGACAGTCAACTTGGCATAGTGATCGCGGACCATGAGCGCTCGCTTGTAATCGGATAGCAGCAGTTTGTCGTTCGCGACCTTATCGCTTAGACTATTCACGCCCCCCTCCTGCTGAGCCAACAAGGCAATCGTCAAAGCGACGAACCTAAACATGATTTTGGTATTCCTGTTTGAGACACGATAGCAGTGCTTGTGCAGGCCGACAGATCCGCTGTGCCGGTATATTCATAGCACCTCAGCTGTATCCATCTTCCCACACACTGCAGAAATGATGCCAGCCGCGCACCACGCGGTGACAGCTTGTTTTCCGATCGGGGTGTCGTCTAAACCACGGGAACAGTGGATCAAGTAACACACCCGTCCTAGATCGAACAACGCGGCCGCTGACCTGATGGCGCAGCAATGGTCCGACCGCAAACCGGGAAGGATTGACGCGGACGATGTGGATGCGCACCAGCGGCCTCATGCGATCGGCGCTATACGCCACAAATCCCGAGCGGAGATGCAGGCGGTAAGGCCCAGCAGGTGTATCCGTTGATGACACCATCGCGCCTAATACCTACTGGGCACAGCCTTTCCGCGGATATGTCTCTCTTCCTGGGACGCGGTCTTCGGCGCCGACCGATAACGGCGGTCTTGCGCATATCTCCGCTATCTAGGCTTCCGCGATCCGTATTGACGGAGCGCTTCCGCTATCAGCCATCGGATGGGACATTGGGCTTCACCGCCCTGTTGGGACTGCGGCAGGTCTGAAGATCGGCGATGCGGAGTGGATTGATGCTTAGCAAGGAGCACGATCGCAGCCGCAGCACTGACCGGCTAAAGATTTCTGTGTCCGATTGTCAGCTTTCAGCCAAGCGGCTTTGATTCGGCACGTCCCTTGCTTCATTCGTTGGCGAGCATCACGGATCGCGTGTAGAGGGGTGGCTGATGCGGAATGTCGACCAGTCGGCGTATCGCCATGAGCATCGTGTTTGCGAGCTCACTATGAGGCAACATAAAGCAACGTCTCAGGCGACTCACGCCGCGTTGGCTTGGCATTCTCGCCTTGCCGTGATGCTGACGGCCATTTGTCTTAAATTGCCGACGTGGCCACACGATCGGTTGCCTAGTTCAACTCCGTTCGGTGCCCTTTTGGCTGTGACCTCTTGGCTCGCCAATTATGAGAAGCGGTTTTCCTGATGAGGTTCAGGGGTCGTGTTGATAGACCTGCTTGCTTACGCTCGATGCGACGAGAAAGGACGTGGACATTGATGCTCGATCTGCTCAGCAGGAAGAATGCCATAGCCCGACACCCTGCGAATGCGAGGGGGCGGCCTTCCGGGAGCAGTTTGGCATGAGCGGTTAGAGTGGGAGCTCAGCTCAGCGCGAGAACCTTCAGGTAGTACGTGATGATCCAAAATACCGAGATGAAGGCACCGTTTGAGACGACCATAACGATCGGCTCCCTTAGCCGAATGTTAGTGACCATGTACTTTTTGAAAATGCTCACCGTCGTGCTTTCTCTCGTAGCAGGTATCGACGCAGCCATGGCAGAACACCCGGGCTATCGGGGTGGCTGCTCCGGGATTCTGGTTGATTCTCCGTTGCTTCTGGCTGATAAGTTCCGATCGGAAGGCCATGCTCTCGATCTCTAAGTGACGGCTAGCCGACACCACGGGAGCGCTTGGCGCAGAGTGCGGATCTGTTCGACTTTGATGCGCGCGCATCGTGCAGCGTTGAGCGCTGTCACTGCTCCAGCGACCTCCGCTCTGCGACATCGATCGATGGGGAAGAAGAATACTAACGAGGAGTCAAACTGACTTGCTGAAGTCGTCAAAGACACGCGAGCAGACAGATGCGCCTGGAGCGGCTACGTTCGCTACTGCAGGAAACTTTCCGCACACGGTCCGGCCTCCGTACTGAGACGCCTATTGGTTTGACGCAGCTGATGCCAGTCTCTGAGTGATCTCATAGCTTCACGCCATCAGGGCGTGTCAATTGGCTTCATTTGTAATGGCGTTAAACCCGAACCGCGCTGCCTTTGGTCCACAGGTCTTTAACTCCACTGACCAACACTGACTGCTCCATATCGTCGCTCCAGACGGTCCGCCAAATCAGGGAGCTCGATATCGAGCCCAGCAACAAGCCGAAACATCAGCAGTTGATCCCAAAAACCGACACGCAGTCTAGAAGCGAGAAAGTTGCAGTCTCAAGATTATGGCGAGTTGCTCCACTCGACATCATCTTCGGCAAACGGAGGGAGGGTTGGGATTGCTGAGGAGCCTGCTTGGCCGACCAAATACATCGGCCTGATCTCGGCTTTAGCCGTTCGCAATCGCATGGAGCCAGTTATGGTCCGCCTCCTGCCGCTCTTTGAATCGGAGCACGCATTTCTTGGAGCATAGCGCCATTCGCCAGTGATAATACCGTACGAGCCCAAATCTCCGACCGCAGATTGCGCAGCACTTTACTGTGCAACGCTGGGAAGTATAGGATCGATCGTGCATTCTCGCCTCCTGCTAGCGTTACCTGGATTCCTCATTCATGTCTTCCAGAGCTGACTGCGGTTCGACTGCAAAGTCTCGCGACGTACGGCCGCCGCAAGCGTCCGACTCCGACGCATCCTCCCTTGGCGGAATCAGCAAATTAAATTTGTGCCTCACCGACACCGGGGATAGTAAGGATAGTTCGATTTCAATTCATGCGATGAACTGCGCATCGACTGCGAAATCCCGCATCCTGCGCGGCATTCTCGCCTCAAATCAACAGATCCAGGCTGTTTGGAGCGGTTACAGCTGCGTTGCCTTGCGTTTTCGCCGTCTCGTTCAAAGCGAGCGACGCCCCTGTTTCCGCCCGCAGTTGGCGTCAAGCGGGCTATGAGCCGGGTGAGACATGGACGTCACGGCTATTTGGCGGGACGATGGCGCCTCCTGATCTTCTGAAAAGCGAGCAGCGTAAATCAAATGCTGACAGGCGCACCTCGTTTGCATCGGATGACAGGACAGAATGGGCGAGCCGGCGATCGACCAGCCGAACGGAAGTCATGCTCTGAGCTCAAACGATTCCGTTGGAATGTGAGTGATAAGCTGAAACCATTCAGCTGGTTGTGCCCTTCCATCAGTTCTGCCTCGAAAACTGTGAGAAGGTAGAAGCGCAAGTGACGAGCGTATGTCGGTCACGCCGGCGAGTTCACCTCGATCCAATGCTCGCACTACAAGTCAACTTCTGGCTTCAGGACGATGTTGTCGATCAGGCGGGTCGCGCCCACATAGGCGCGGCGCAAAGAGCTGCGAGACGACTCAACGGGCTCGCGGCCGGCTTGCGCGTGTCGGCATCGACGAGCTCGACGTACTGTACGCGATCGATTTCATCCAAGTGCCTCCTTACGATTGCTACGAGTGCCCCAACATTGCGCTCACCTACCTGAAATTCTGCCTCTGCAGCGAACAGCCTGCGGTTGATGGCAAGGGCGCAGACGTTCTTCCTCGTCGAGGTACCGGTTACGACTGCTCATCGCGAGCCCATCCGGTTCCCGCACGGTTGGCATCACGGTCATAATCTCGACCGGAAGATTGAGATCAGCTACCGCTCGACGCACGACGGCGCATTGCTGAAAGTCCTTCTCCCCGAAAAAATGCGAACGTCCGGCCGCAGCAAATTGAGCGGCTTGCAGACCACCGTCGCCACCACGAAAGCGCCAGGGCCTGAAAACTCCACACAGCGAATTTGCAAGCTCACCGGGCTCAACGAAGGTGTCAAGATGAGCCGGATAGAGCTCTTGTACATCTGGGGCAAAGACGATCGCAACGCCAGCTTCGCGGCACAGTGTTTCATCACGCGATAAGTCGCGCTGGTAAGCGGCGATTGCCTCGCTTGGTCCGAATTGGGTTGGATTAACGAATATACTTGCGACTGTCACATCGCAATGCGCCTCGCTTGCTTTGACGAGCGCCAGATGTCCTTCGTGCAGATAGCCCATTGTTGGTACAATCCGACGCGCTTGTGTGCGAGAACCTGACGGAGCTCGCAGACTCTAGTAATTGTTTGCATGTTGAGCTTTAGGTTGGGTTGGAAGGCGTCCAATTTGCGATCATATCGTCTAGACCTTCAGGAAGCCGATACGACTCTCCGGGTGCCGGGAAGGCACCGTTGCGGACGTCCGCGGCCCAGCTAGACAACGCCTCCTTTAACAGATGGAATCCATCTGCATAGGCGCGAACGAATTTGGGGCGGCGGCCTTCAGTCAAGCCCAGCACATCGTGAAGAACGAGCACCTGGCCTGAACAATCAGGACCTGCTCCGATTCCAATGGTCGGAATTGTCAGAAATTTTGTCGCTCGTGCAGCGAGCTCGGCCGGAATTCCCTCCAGGACTAGAGCAAAGCAACCAGCCTGCTGCAGACGCTGGGCATCATCGAGCAGGCGCAAAGCGTCGTCGGCTGTCCGCCCCTGGACCTTGAAACCTCCCATCACATTGACGCTTTGGGGGGTGAGGCCTAGATGGCCCATGACAGGAATCTCGCAATCGACCAAGGCGCGCACCATCTCCGCACGCTTGGCTCCCCCCTCCAATTTGACGGCATCTGCCCCACGCTGAAGGAAACCGCCCGCGTTGCGTACCGCTTCCTCTCGGCTGAGATGAAAACTAAGATAGGGCATATCGGCCACGAGTAAGGCTTGAGGCCTTGTGCGCGCAACCGCCTCAAGATGATGATTCATCATCGCCACGCTGACCGATAGCGTGTTTTCGAATCCGAGGCAGACATTGCCGACGCTGTCGCCGACTAGGATGATATCTGCGACGCTGTCGGCAATGCGTGCTGTGACGGCGTCGTAAGCGGTTGTCATTACGACACGCCGGCCCTCGCGTTTCCAGCGCGTCAAGGTTGGGATCGTAGTGCGTTCAGTAGGCGGCTCCGAATATTTACTCATCTCAGATCCCGGTCGGCTGGTGCGCATCCCTCGTCTCACGCTTCGTAAAGAAGGCAACGGGATACTGTCAACGGTGACATCAAACAATCTTGCACATCAACTTAGTGGCGCAGTCGGTACACACCGGATGGCACGCATCGCAGTTTTCAGTACTTGCGATCCTTGACTCGTCAGCTCACGAACGTCCTGCGGTCCACTTGCCATAGAGGGCAATGAGTTACATAGCTGAACTTGGCGCCTCTAATGCTGTGCAGAGATGCGGAGCGGTTGTAGTACAACACCCGTGACCATCATGAACTAAACAGCGGGATCGAGAGCGGAATTCGCCAGACGCGCGGCAAGGTCGTTAAAAGCGATACCGGCCGCCCCCCTTTTCGCTCAGCGCTGCAAGTTCCTGCATGTTGGTTCCGTCCAGTGACCGGCCGGCAAGACAGCCTATCACCACTTTCTCGCGGTAAACTGGCCGCGCAGGACAAATAATGCGCAAGTTCGGTGAATTTCGGCGCAATGGCGCAGGAAACGCTCCGCCAGATGAATATGACGCTTTAGGCGGGTAGCCGGCACATCGCATCTGGCCAGCGCCTCACGCACAAGCTGGACGGCCAGCGCCGCCCAGGAGAAGACAGGTTGGCCACGCCTGTGGTTGAGGCGACGCTGCGCAAGCATCGTGAGTGTTGGAACGCTCGGTTTACGTCGGATCGGGAACGCAATGAAATCTAAAGGGGGCGCGTGGTAACAGCAGTGGCTCTGTCTAATCTGCACCAAAGGGCTGCGGGCACGACGTGCGGTAGGCGTACCTTCAGGCTAGCACATCGGCGGCTTCCCTGATAGCAGCGTAGACTTGATCAAGATCAACTGCCGTAACGCAATAGGGCGGCATCACGTAAATCGTATTGCCGAGCGGCCGCAGCAGCAAATCTCGTTCTCTGAAGAACGCTTGAAGCTTCGGCCCGACCTTGGAGGGATAATCCGATTCGCTCGTTATCAGATCGAGTGCGGCAATCGTGCCGAGGCGTCGAACGTTCCGAAATCGGCATCTGCACGGAATGAGGCAATTGCCTGCTCTTGCATCATGTACGCTTCATCACTCTCAGTACCCAGGCTGGGTACATCAGCACCCCCCCTGCCCCCGAAATCAGCGGTTCTACGATAAAGGCGGCCGGATTTTCGTTTCGACAAGCTGTTTGTAGCGCATCGAGCGTCGCCTGCTCACGATATTTTGCCGGGAACTAGACTGATCTGACATCAAATAGCAGGGATCCATATGATGCATTGAACACGCCTCGGGCGTCAACCGACATGGCTCCAACCGTATCGCCGTGGTAGGAATGCTGCACTACGATAATGCGGGTTCGCTGTTGGCCAATATTGTGCCAATATCCCAGCGCCATCTTCGGGGAAGAAGACATAGTCAAGTCCTGGGGGTGCAAGCTTCAAGAGTGGTGCAGCAACCTCCTCAGCGGGATCGTGGGTATGGCCGGCAAAGACCACTTGATGGAGCTTGCTTGCCTGATCTTGAATGGCGCGCACAATGTGGGGATGACAATGACCATGCGTGACGACCCACCAGGAGGAAATTGCATCTACGATACGGCGGTGTAGAGGTATGCACCATCAGCACGCACCAACTTTCTCATCTCATGTTGAAGCGCATGCTGTGTGAACGGATGCCAGATCGGCGATATTGACTTCGCCATTACAGATGGAAGTCGTCGGCGCGGAATGAGACTTTGAACGCCGACTGCAGCGTCTCGGCCGTAAGGGAAGACAGCCAGGGCAATCGCCCCAGCCAACGTACCCGCCCAATCTCGCGAATTGCAGTCTGAGCTTCAGCATTTCTTTCACCGATGAAGGCAATCCCAAGGATGCGGATCTCGCGCTTTCGCAGAGCCTCTATGGCCAGCAGCGAGTGGTTGATAGTGCCAAGCGCTGTACGCGCGCAAAGAACGACTGGAAGGCGCCATCGTTCAAAGACATCAATGTACAGCGTATCGCCCCTCAGCGGGACCATCAGCCCGCCGGCGCCCTCAATCACGAGCGGTCGATCCGCCGCCTCCGGCAAATTCAGCGAGTCCGGGTCGATGCGAACTCCGTCGAGTTCAGCAGAATGATGAGGCGAAGCCGGCATTGTGAGGCGGTAATGCTCAGGCACGATGCGGTCGGCCGACAGACCGCCCAGTCGTGCGACCACCTCGGTATCGGTCTCCCCTTCGAGGCCGGCCTGAATTGGCTTCCAATAGCTGGCGCCCAGGAGATCAGCGAGGCCCGCGGAAAACACCGTTTTCCCGACACCAGTGTCCGTACCGGCCACCACAATCCGCTGACTCATCAAGCTACTCCCCTCGTCCTCTCAGTACGCACATCGCGCACTGAACGCACGTCTTGCCCTCGACTGAGGGTTTCATATTCACGTCCATTATCGCCTGGATCGTGAGCCCAACATGCCCGATATTGAGCCGCTTGTTGCCGAGTTTCGGCACCCGATGAGGCCAGTACAAAGGTTTTCACGCCATCACGCGTCCGATCTGTGAGTTTGCTCGAGCAATCACGAGGGGTTATCTGTGGTTTGCAACCGATAGGGCTGAACATCGCACGGTCGTGAGACGAGCTCGATGCCGATCTCTCGCTCCAGACCAGAATGAATGGTCTCCGATGGCCGCAGCAGCTCGGTTAACTCTTGAAAAAACGCCCGTCAGCCAACCTGATTTGCCGGTTCATCGAGCCTGACGTGCCGCCTCCTCGATAAGCGTATCCAGCATTGCAAGCACATCCTCCTCGGTGACGTTGAGGGTCAGTGAAATGCGAAGACGAGCTGTGCCAGCCGGCACGGTTGGCGGGCGGATTCCTCGGATGTCGAAGACGCGAGCTTGCAGTGCAGAGGCACTTGCATTGCGCGCGCATTGTCGCCAACGATATAGGGCACGATCTGTGAGCTCGAAGGATTCTGCAAGTCGCGGATGCGCATCTGCCTATGCGTAAACGCGACAAGGCGGGCCAGACGTTGCTGACGCTCGGGCTCCTGCTGCAGGATGAGCACTGCTTGTCGCACGGCGAGAGCCATCACTGGTGACGGGGCGGTGGCGAAGATGAAGGGCGACAGCGATTGATCATGAAATCGCGCAGCACATTTGGCGCAGTGACAAGCGGGCCGACGACACCGAGCGCCTTGCCGCACGTATGAACGACCAAAAGATTCTTGCGCCCCTCATAAGGCGCCCGTAAGCCCCCGCTCCTGCTCGCTGTAGACGCCTGTGGCATGCGCCTCGTCCACAATGAGGAATGCATCATCGCGGTCGGCGACCACGACCAAGTCTCTGAGAGGGGCGAAATCGCCATCCATACTGTAAAGACTTTCAACCACGATCCAGACGCGGCCCATTCCGCCCTTGGCCCGCCAGCCGCAAATTATGTCTTCGACCGACTGGGGATCATTGTGGGCGCTCACCCGAAACTCAGCTCGACCGGCGCGCGCCCTCGTGAATGCTTGCGTGCACCAGATAATCTAACGAGCAAATCGCCCGCGGTTACGAGAACGAAACTTGAGGATGGTAGCTGTCAGCTCGGCAAGATGCGATTTTCTCGGTCAATCAACACAACGCGCGGCTTGAACGTTCTTGCTTCCACCTCGTCAAACAAGGCATATGCAACCATGATAATTTTGTCACCGGGCAACGCGAGCCGCGCCTCTGCGCCGTTCAAGCTTATGATTCCGGAACCCCGTGGTGCCTCGACGACATAGCTTGCGAAGCGCGCTCCGGTTTCGACGTTGTAGATCTCCACGCGTTCGTTGATCAAAAATCCCGCAGCGTCCAGTAGTGCACGATCGATCGCGACTGAGCCTTCATAGTGCAAATCGGCTTCGGTCACCGAGGCGCGGTGGATTTTGCCCTTCATCAGGGAAATTTGCATTTTCTTCCTACTATTGTTTGCTGAGAATGTGCCGCTTCCCTGCTGCCCTCAGGCAAGTCCAGATGCGATCCCAAGCCGATTCAAAAATTCGCGTCGCGGTCACGCTGCGGATTCTTTGTGGTCAATAGCACATCGCCGATGAAGATCGAATTCGCAGATGGTCAAACGGCAGGCTATAAAGCGCCTCGGCATCGGCGCGTTTCCAATCCCTGCGAACTGGCGCGCTGTTGCCGCCGCCGCATTCGTTCAAGACATCAGCCATAAGCTTTCTCGCGAAATCATAGATATTTTGGAAAATTATCTATGACTATTACTCTGGATTGATGCTAACTGAGGGCACGCACGAGTGCACTCGTTTTTCTGATAGATAATCTATGATGACTGGTGGCGAGAACTTGACGACAGCTGGCCGCATCGCCGCGTCGATCGGCCAACGCATAATCACCGGCGCCCTACCGCCGGATGCCCCACTCCGCCAGGATCATGTCGCGCGAGAATTTCATTCAAGTCACGTCCCGGTTCGCGAAGCATTCCGGCAATTGGAGGCTCAACATCTTGTCGTTGCGGCGCCTCGTCGCGGCGTTCGAGTTGCCCCGCTCGATATTAGTTCGGTCAGGGAAATCGCCGAGATGCGCGCCGCGCTGGAAGTGATCGCGTTACGCAATGCAGCTCTAAGGCTCACATCGACCCATTTGGCACGGATCGAGCTCGCCGTGATTGAAGGAGACAATGCCGAGACGCTCCAGGATTTTGAGACGGCGAACCGCGCCTTTCACCACGAGCTGGTTGCGCCCTGTGCGATGCCGCGACTGCTGGCCAGCCTGGGCGCCTTGCAGCTCGCAAATTCTAGGCTGGTGTTCGCGATGGCGCGCAGCGCCGGCTGGCGGCCCCGGCCCAATCAGGATCACCGCCTGATTCTTCAATCACTGCGCGCGCGCAACATCGATCAAGCCTGCAATCTCCTCGCGCGCCACATCCAAACGATCGAGCGCCTTGCCTTGCCCTCGCCCTGCCAGGGATGAGCGTTGTTATGTGGCGTGCGGCATTGCGGCGGGATGCAATCCAAGATAATCAGGCGGTTCAACTTCGATCAGCGTACGGCCAACCATGATACGTCACATCGTCTTCTTCACCGCCAAGAACAAAGCCCACGTTGAGCAAATGATCGACGGCTTGTCGGTCCTCACGGCGATTCCGCATGCACGGCGGCTGGAGGTCGCCCGCAACCGCAAGACCGACCAGCTCGGCAACGACGTCGACGTTATCGTCTATGGCGAGTTCGACAGTGAGGTGGATCTCACAGCCTACAAGGAGCATGCCCTTTACCAGGAATCGATCAAGCGGGTGCGACCGCTCCGCGAACTGCGTATCGCGGCCGACTATGAAGTGTCGGTTGAGCGGGTTATTTCGACGTCAGGGACGGGCTAGTCAGGCGGACGGGGCGTATTGGCCTGACGGTTCATTCACGAGTGCTTCAGAAGCACACTCTCGCCAGACCAACAGTTGAAAAACTTTCTGCACTCCTACGGGCCGGAGACCGACAGCCAAATGCAGGTCCGTGAGCTGCCATGGATCGATCCTGTCACGGCGATGCGCCGTCTCGCGCATAGACCCCAACTCATGTTTCTCGACAGCGCCACAAAGCATGGGTCACTGGGGCGCTATTCATATCTGGCTTGCGATCCGTTCAGCACCTTTATGGTCGCGGATGGACAGGCGAGTTGCGACGGAATAGTGATGAAGGGCGATCCATGGGAAATGCTCCGTGTCCTTCTCGCGCAATATTCCGGGGAGCATCGCCATGATCTTCCGCCCTTCCAGGGCGGCGCGGCTGGTTTTTTCTCCTATGATCTGAACCGGACGTTGGAGCGATTGCCGACGCCGGCATTTCCCGGTCAGGGCCTGCCTCAATCTATCCTGCATTTCTATGACGTAATTCTCGCCCATGATCATCGTGACGGCAGATGCTGGATCGTTTCTACCGGATGGCCGGAGCAGGATCCAGTATCCCGGGGCGCGCGTGCGGGCCGTCGCGCCGGTGAGTTTGCAAGATTGCTCGCCAGCCCGGCGCCCCTGTGGAACGGCTTCCCCGGTATATCGGGAAGATGGCGCTCGAACTTCAGTCGAGAGGGATACATCGCGACAGTACAGCGCGTCATCGACTTGATCCTTGATGGGGACGTCTTCCAAGCCAATATTGCGCAACGCTTCAGCGCGCAGCTGCCGACCTCGTTCGATCCGCTGGCCTTCTACTGCCGCCTGCGATCATTGAACCCCGCCCCGTTTGCAGCGCTCCTGCGCTACGGCAAGTTGACTATTGCATCGAGCTCGCCAGAGCGGTTCCTGAAGCTCGACGGGCGACAGGTCCAAACGCGCCCCATCAAAGGCACGATTGCCCGCTCCGCTGACGCTGGGAAAGATCGACGCCGTGCAGAAATCCTTGTTGCATCTGAAAAGGATCGCGCTGAGAACACCATGATCGTGGATCTTTTGCGCAACGATCTTTCCCGCGTGTGCACCGCGCATTCTGTGGAGGTTCCAGCGCTCTGCGAACTCGAATCTTATGCCTCAGTGCACCACCTCGTGTCGACCGTTTCGGGTCTACTTGCAGCGGACCAAGACGCCGTCAGCCTGTTACGAGCTTGCTTTCCCGGCGGTTCCATTACCGGGGCACCGAAGGTACGCGCAATGGAAATCATCTCGGAAATCGAGCGTGTGGCGCGCGAGGTCTATTGCGGGGCGATCGGCTTTATAGGTTTTGACGGTCATATGGACACGAACATCGCGATCCGCACGGTCACGATCAACGACGGCTTGGCCGTATTTCATGCGGGTGGCGGTGTGACGGCGATGTCAGACCCGGAGGCAGAATACGAGGAGACACTCGCCAAGGCAGAGCGAATATTTGATGCGTTCCGGGCTGAAACATCCGGTGCGACATGATTGCGATCATCGACAATTACGATTCCTTCGTCTTCAACATCGCGCGGTATTTCAAGACGCTCGGTGAATCAACCGAGGTCCTTCGGAACGATGTGGTCAGCATCAGTGATCTTGTTGCGCTCAAGCCGCGAGCTATCGTCATCTCTCCCGGTCCCTGCACGCCGAGTGAAGCGGGAATATCCACCGCCGTCATACGCGAGCTTACGGGATCTGTCCCAATTCTCGGCATCTGCCTCGGACACCAGTGCATCGGGAGCGTTTTCGGCGGACGCGTCGTGCGCGCAGGTCGTCCCATGCATGGGCATGCCTCGCATATAAGACATGACGGGCGGGGGCTTTTCACAGGACTGCCGTCCCCGCTTTGCGTCGGCCGCTACCATTCTCTTGTCGTTGAGTTCGGCGAGGCTTGCTCGCCAGATCTCGTGGTGACCGCGCGTTCGGAAGATGGCGAGGTCATGGCCCTTGCGCATCGTTATCAACCAACTTTCGGCCTCCAGTTTCATCCCGAATCGATACTTACTCACCGAGGACATGTGCTGCTCACAAATTTCCTGCGGCATGCACGGACTTCCTGCCCATGACGTACGGAGATCATTGCCCAGATGGAGGCTGCCAGCGATAATGCTATTAGGTTCTTAAGTTTCGAACAGTGGGAATGCCGTGAAGAAAATCTGGGGCGAACGCCTCGTAAGCCTGCTTGCCAGCGATATGCAGTTGCAGGAACGAGCTTACCTCGCTCGTCACATCCCTGACTAACCTTCCTGCAGGGCCGACGGCGCAGCCGCTGAATGAAACCATTGACGCGGTCCGATGTCTCCGTTCTCCCACGACACGACGATGGTGTTTAGGGCATAGCTGGTTCATAATCAGCGGAAACATTGCTGTGTAGCACGCCTGCCGCAGCAAACCTCCATTGTGCGGGCAAGATCAGGGCATGAACAGCTCCCCTTCTTTATCTGTCGATGCGATTGCAGCCGAGCTACGCCGCCTCGATCCCGCATACTCGCCCACGCCACTGCTGAACCTTCCTGCGTTGGCGAACCGGCTCGGAGTGGCGCAGGTGCTCGCGAAGGACGAAGGCCGCCGCACGCTCGGCAGCTTCAAGTCGCTTGGTGGCACCTATGCCGGATTACGCGCGCTCGCCCGGGCCTCGGGTATGCAGGTGGCGGACCTTCTCGGGACCAGACCCAAGGGGCAACCGACGCTAATCTGCGCCAGTGACGGTAATCACGGCCTCGCGGTGGCTGCCGCGGCGCGCTTTGCGGGGGCGACAGCCCGCGTGTTCCTGCATGAGGGCGTGCCGCACGCGCGCGCGCGCCGCATCGAGAATCAGGGTGCCGAGATCGTTTGGGTGCTCGGCACATACGACGATGCAGTCGATGCGGCCGCAGCGGCGGCCTGCCAAGGCCCGAGCATTCTTGTCGCCGACACGACCGACGATCCGAATGACCCCATCGTTTGCGACGTCATGGCGGGATATGGCGTTGCGGCAGCGGAAATCCAAAATCAGGTGGATTTCGCCCGTCATGGGCGTCCGACGCACGTCTTTATACAGGCTGGCGTCGGCGGACTCGCCGCCGCTGTCGCCGAGGGTCTCTCGGGTTGGCTGTCACCTCCGGGACATTTCGTTTCGGTCGAGCCGGAAAGCGCGGCGTGTGTTGCGCCCGCGCTCGCGGCCGGCCGCCCGATTCAGGTGGAGGGTGATCTCCGCACGTCGGCCGAGATGCTTTCCTGCGGCCGAGCGAGCGCGCCTGCCATTGCGGTGCTGAGGCGGCACGGCGCTCGGCCCATCACCGTGTCCGAGGCGGAACTGGTGGATGCTGTTCGCTTGCTCTCCGCCTATGATCTGGCCACCACCACATCCTCTGCAGCAGGCCTGGCCGGGGCGATGGCTGCCCTGGCACGCCCAAGCCATACAAGCGATCTCGGCCTGGACGGGCGGAGC